>JBBIQQ010000030.1:0-20190 GCA_037442225.1 Nitrospirota bacterium | reverse complement strand
TCCCACTTTTCTGTATTGGCGATGCGGTAATCGCCCTTCTTGATGTTCGCCGCCAACTCCATGATGTAGTCAGGAAGCTTATCGGCAATCAACTTGGTCTCGATGCCACGGGCTGCAGTGCGGCCGAGGGTCGAGAAAAGGGCTGTCGCTCCAACACCAAGCTTTCCGAGTACAAAGTCTACGAGACCTTTGATTTCCTTGTGTCCGGCGGCATAGCCGATAACCATGCGGGCAAGCGGGCCGACTTCAACCGAAAGACCGTCATACCGGATGGCCTTTTGCCAAGTGTATTTATTCTTGCCGCTTGTGTCGAGCTCCTTGTAAGTCGACTTCGGACCGGTATAGTTCGGTGTTGTCTCGCCGTCCCACGGATGCAGCGGTTTCTCATCGCCGCCTGAATATTTGTACCAGGCGCGGGTGACTTCTTCCGTTACCTTTTTATGGTCAACCGGCTCAATTTTGGAAAGGTTCTTGCCGCGGATGAAGCCGGCCGGCAACCAAACATTGGTTGTATTCGGCAGATTGTCTTTCTGAAATTCCCCGTATGAGAGGAAATTCCCGACGCCGCCGCCTATTGCCGCCCAATCCTTATAGAACGATGCAATAGCAAGCAGGTCCGGAATGTACACCTTGTCGACAAAGTCCTTTGCGCGGCGCGCATACTCAAGCAGCTGCGCAATCGTGCCGGCATTAATCGCATTCTGGCTGTTCGGATCAATCGGAGTTGCCATACCTCCTACGAGATAGGTCTGGGGATGCGGGTTCTTCGCACCGAGAATAGCCATAGACTTGATAAAGTCACGCTGCCAGTCAAGTGCTTCCAGATAGTGAGCAACCGCCATGAGGTTCGCCTCAGGTGGGAGCTTGTAAGCCGGGTGTCCCCAGTATCCGTTCGCAAAAATGCCGAGCTGTCCGCTGTCAACAAAGGCTTTCAGCTTGCCGGCTACCGCCTTGAAATAGCTGGCGGACGCATTGTTCGGCCAGTCGGATATTGATGATGCCAGAGCTGCCGTCTTTGCCGGGTCTGCCTTCAGCGCGCTGACAATGTCTACCCAGTCGAGCGCATGCAGGTGATAGAAATGAATAACGTGATCGTGAACTGCCTGAATCGCATTGATGATATTTCTGAGTATTCTTGCGTTATCCGGGATAATAATGCCGAGCGCATGTTCAACAGCTCTCACGGAGCTGGTGGAATGTACGGTCGTTCAGACCCCGCAGACACGCGATACAAAGGTCCAAGCGTCGCGAGGATCACGGCCTTTCAGAATAGTTTCTATGCCGCGCCACATTGTACCCGCTGCCCACGCATCGACGATCTTGCCGCCTTCGACCTGGGCCTCGATTCTCAGGTGACCTTCAATTCTGGTAACCGGGTCAACTACAAGTTTTGCCATTGTGCAACCTCCGCTCGTTTGTCTCTTTTTTTATTATTTCTTAAATCGGCTATCGCTTTTCAAACGTGCTATTCGTGCCCTTCGTCATTGGTCTTGGAGACTTTGCCCCGCTTTGCGGCCCGAATTACGCCATGTGCGGCAACCGCAGCTGCTGTGCCGACCGCAATGCCGAGGCCGATCTTGTCTGCATTGGCCTGCCATCCGACGCCTGGGAGTCCCTCAAGGCGTTTATAGAACGGATACGCAGCATCCCAGTTATTGGGGGTTGCGCAGGCGATGCACGGATGTCCTGCCTGAACCGGCCAACTCGTGCCCTCATTCCAGCGAATGGTCGGACAGTTCTGGAAAGCCATTGGTCCCTTGCAGCCCACTTCATAGAGACACCATCCAAGACGGTGCCCCATATCGCCCCACTGGCGGACAAACTGGCCCTGATCGAAATGCGGACGGCGTTCACAGTTATTGTGAATCAGCTTGCCAAACGCAAAGAGCGGACGGCCGAGACTGTCAAGCGCCGGCAACGAGCCAAACGTGAGGAAATGCACAATAACGGCGGTGAAGTTTTCAGGGTTCATCGGGCAGCCCGGAATATTCAGCACTGTTCCGCCGATGATATCCTGGATGCCGACACATTTGGTCGGATTCGGCGCTGCCGCGGCCACGCCGCCAAAGCATGCGCAGTTGCCGACCGCGATGTTCGCCATCGCGCCGGCAGCGACTTCCTTGCAGCTGTCAATCGCTTTATGCCCGCCGATAAAGCAATAGACACCTCCGTCCAGCGTCGGAACAGCTCCTTCGTAGACTGCGATGTACTTGCCCTTCTTTTTGGTAATAATATCATGCAGAGACTTCTCTGCAGCGTGCCCCGCCGGCGCCATGATTGTCTCGTGGTATTCAAGAGATACAATGTCGAGAATAACCTGGGCGATTGAGGGTTTGCTTGCCCTGAGCACCGACTCCGAATCACCGGTGCACTCCGAGTAATGAAGCCACACTACTGAGGGACGCTCTTTTTTCTCCAGTGCCTCAGCAATCTGAGGAACCATTGATGATGAGAGCCCGAGTGTCGCAGCGGTAGCGGAACAGAACTTCAGGAAGTCCCGTCTGGTAACGCCGCGGCTAAGAAGATGATGATAAATACTTCCTGCCATACGCACCTCCTCGAGTAAATTGCACGAATTAACATAGAGTGTAGACGAAAAAAGTCTATAGGTCAAGACAGCACTCCATGAAATATTCTCATGATAGTATAAGAAATACTAAACAGAGCTATTAAAATTTTAAAATTAAGCTGGTTAGCGTTTCAGCAGGGTGCTCATCACAACAAGCTGCCCGAGCGACATACAGGCGTCGTTACACGGAAGCTGATCATTGGTGAGAACCCGATATCCCTCATCTGACAAGACTCGCTCCAATTGCTCCGACAGATAGGCATTCTGGAAAACTCCGCCACTCAGAGCGATAGTTCTGATTCCTGTATCCCGGGAGATGCCAACCACCAATCTGAGAATTGCGTCAATAACCGCATTATGAAAGCGCAAGGCAATATGAGCCCGGCTCTTGCCGGCAGCAACATCCGCAACAACGGCGGACACCGCATTGGAAAAATCAACGCGACGAGGAACATCATCAGTTATCCCGACAGAATACTTGCGCTCCGGAGAAAAAACAGCTTCTTCAGAGAGACAACTTTCCAGAGCTATCGCCGCTTCGCCCTCGAAAGTGTTGCTGTCGCAGACCCCTGCCAGCGCTGAAACAGCATCGAAATACCGTCCTGCGCCGCAAGAGAGCGGGGAAAACTGTTCTGTCAACGAAAGTTTCACTATTTGCCGAAGTTTTTGCTCTCCGTACTTTTCAATAAAGCCGACGGTTTGTAGCGCCGCCCAGAATTCCGGTCTGTCGCCATGCACTTTCTGCAGCAAACTGACCGCCAAGCGCCAGGGTTCGCGAATTGCCATTTCACCGCCCGGCAGCGAGAAATAGTCAAAATGGGCATGCCGCTCAAAACCATCGAGTCGGCATGTCAGAAACTCGCCACCCCATATCGTCCCGTCGGCGCCGTATCCGGTGCCGTCCAGCGCCACCCCGATGACCGGTTCTGCGATTTGATGCTCAGCCATGATTGCTGCAATATGCGCGTGATGATGCTGAACGGGATGGCATTTCAGTTTCTGCTCTTCACACTGCCGCAGCGACCATTGTGTCGCCAGATAGCCGGGATGAAGGTCATGGGCAACCGCTTCCGGAGACGCTCGATAAACCTGCTTCAGGTTGTCGAGCGTCTCCTCAAAGAATCGGAGAGTTTCATAATTTTCCATATCGCCGATATGCTGGCTAATAATAGCGTAACGCCCTTTTGAGATAGCAAAAGTGTTCTTGACTTCAGCTCCGGCAGCCAGGAGATCGGGAACCTCAGTGCCGAGGTCAATTGCTTCCGGGGCATATCCGCGAGCCCTCCGTATAAAGCGGAGCTTTCCATTGACAATCCGCACGACCGAATCGTCCACCCGCATGAAAATATCTCGATTATGCATAAGAAGTGCGTCGGCAATTCCGGCAAGGCGCTCCCGCGCCTCATCATTGCCGATAGCAATCGGTTCCTCCGAGAGGTTTGCGCTTGTCATCACAAGAACCGGAAATTCATTCAATATGCCACTATCCGAGGCAAAGATAAGGTAATGAATCGGCGTATACGGAAGCATGAACCCGAGGGTGTTGTTGTTCGGAGCCAGAGCAGGCGGCAGATTACTATCCTTTCGTCTTCTGAGTAGCACGATCGGCCGCTTGCGATCCGACAGCAGCACTGCCTCCTCGTCCGATACAAAACAATGCCGGCGGATCGCGTCAATGGTTCCGGCCATGAGCCCGAAGGGCTTGTTTTTCCTGCGTTTTCTTTTTCGCAGCTCCTCAACTGCCTCCGGGTTCGATGCGTCACAGCACAGATGAAACCCTCCAAGGCCTTTCACCCCAACGACTCCTCCACTCTGGATGACCGCTTTCGCTGAAGCAATCGGATCCACCCCGGATGCGCTGGAAAAGTCATCATTGCTCAGCTCGAAGGAAACCTGAGGTCCGCAGACCGGACAGGCATTTGGCTGTGCATGGAAGCGCCTGTTCAGCGGATCGTGATACTCCGAGAAACACGTTTCGCACAGCAGGAAATCTGACATGGTGGTATTCGGCCGGTCATAGGGAACTTTCCTGGTAATGGTATAGCGGGGGCCGCAATTGGTGCAGTTTATGAAGGGATAGTGATAACGCCGGTCTGCCGGATCGAACATTTCGCTTAGACAGTCCGCGCAGACGGCGACATCAGGTGAAATATGGGTGAAGCTCCCATCATCAACGCTCTTTGCGATGACAAAGGCTACATCACCGCTCACAGGCATTTCATGAACTGCGATGCTGTTTATTTTCGCCAGCGGCGGATGCTCAGCCTTGACGGCAGCCACGAAGGCTTCCGCGCCGTCTCCCTCCGCTTCGATAACAACCCCCCGGGAGGTATTGGTTACGAAGCCGCTGATGCCATAGCGCTGCGCGAGCATGTAGATAAAGGGCCGGAACCCTACCCCCTGAACTACACCGGTTATTACGATGTGCAGTCTTTTCATACGCAGTAAGGATGCAAAAATCGTTCTGCACTGCTCGCATGCACAACTTCCGGCGTTCTTTCATTTTTCCTTGTCAGCTTCTTGACGAGCATTTTTAGTTTTTAACTTTCACTGACCCGTTTTACATAGATTTCTCCTGCAAGTTCAGGATCAACGGCAACCGTTGTCTCGTCAATCTGAAGCACAACCGACGGCTTCTTCTGTATCAGCTTGATGATTGAACCTGGAATTATGCCAATCGAACTCAGACGTCCGATGCGAGCCGCATCCGACGGGGTGATAAAAACAATCTTGCACCGTTTGCCGACCTCAAACTCCGTCAGCCGCGTGACAACAGGCTGGACATCTACCCGGTATTTCTTGCAGCACTCACCACGGGGAATCGGCTTGTTGTGCGGGCAGGTGATCGGATGACCAAGAAATGTGCAGATACTGTCGGTAAGCGCTTCGCTCAGGATATGCTCGGTTTTGCAGGCACCTCCTTCAACTTCATCCATCGTGAGATCGAACACATCAAAAAATAGCCGCTCAGAAAGACGATGCCGGCGAATCAGGCCCTGCGCCAATGCAAGGCCGGTTCCGGTCATGCGCACCGTATCTCCATCGATCACAACAAAACCTTGGGCGACCATAGTTTGCAGCAGTTCTTCCAGTTTGTCATCATCGGAACTGAGGCGAAAGCGCTTTATATCATGATACCCTTCTTCATCCAGCACCCAGAGCAGTTCCAGAGCTTCATCTATCCGTTCTCTTTCCATAAAAACTTCTCCTTTCAGCCAGGCAGAGCCGTAAGCATGAGCGGCTCGGATGCGCTGTATTCTTACCGGTCGCGACCCGATTATGCAAACGGAAGAGGAACCGTCATCACCTTGTCAAAACTCATCCGGTGAATCGGGCATGGCCCATGTTTCTGGATGCTGGTGATATGATCACGCGTCGCATAGCCCTTGTGTCGATCAAAACCGTAGTGCGGATATTGTTCATGATGCTTGAGCATGAGACGGTCGCGGGTAACCTTCGCAATGATTGATGCCGCAGCTATCGCCGCGCTCGTGGCATCGCCCTTGATGATAGGTCTCTGCTGGACAGCAAGGTGCGGCAACCTGACCGCATCAATCAGAACAAGATCCGGCATTCTCCCAAGCCGGGCGAGCGCCTTCGTCATGGCATCGCGCGTTGCCCGCAGAATATCGGTACGGTCTATCTCCTCAGCTTCAACTATGCCAATGCCAATGCATTCGGCATTTCGGACGATCTCTTCATACAGACGCTCACGCTCACGTTCAGGAACCTTCTTGGAATCGTTGGTGCCCTCTATTCTCAGGCCGGCAGGCAGCATTACAGCGGCAGCGACAACCGGACCGGCCAGCGGACCCCGGCCTGCCTCGTCGACCCCGGCGATAAAAAAAAAGCCCTGCTTTCGCAGGGCTTCGTCATGCGCAAAAATATCCATCCTGCCTGGTGGTTAAGCTGTTACCTTCTTCACCTCGCGGGCTTTTTCTTTCACCTTCGCTGCCTTGCCCTTTTTGTCTCTCAGATAATAAAGCTTCGCGCGACGCACATCTCCGCGCTTCACAACCTTAATCTGGTCGATGGACGGCGAGTGTACTGGAAAAATTCTCTCGACCCCGATGCCAAAGGAAATCTTTCTAACCGTGAAGGTTTCCCTTGAGCCACTTCCCTTGCGGGCAATGACCACCCCTTCATACGGCTGCAGACGCTCTTTATCACCTTCGACCACCTTGACAAATACGCGGACAGTATCGCCGATCGTAAAATCCGCCACCTCTCTCTTCTGACGCTCTTCAATAGCCTTTATAAGACTCATCGGTATCCTCCCCGGATGCTTTCGTTCTGTCAGAGCAAAGCTCCCGTAAAAAACGCTTATCCTCAATTGTTAAATCTGTTTTTTCGAGCAGATCAGGTCTGCGCTCCAGTGTCCTTCGAAGCGCTTCGTGCCGCCGCCACTGTGCGATTTCCCTATGGTTCCCGGACAGAAGCACATCAGGCACCGTATGCCCCAGAAAGTCAGGCGGCCTCGTATAATGGGGATAATCAAGAATCCCCGATGTAAATGACTCCTGCTTTGCAGACTCCGCATCTCCAAGAACTCCGGGTAAGAGCCGGGCAACGCTGTCTATTATAACCAATGCGGCAAGCTCTCCACCAGTCATCACGAAGTCGCCGATAGAAAGCTCTTCGTCAACGAGAATCTCACGAACCCGCTCATCAATTCCTTCATACCTGCCACAAATAAGCACAACTCTTCGCTCGTCCGCGGCAAGCCGCTCCGCTGTCTGCTGTGTGTACGTCCCTCCCTGCGGCGTCAGAAGTATGACGAGCCTCGAAGCTCCGTCTAGGCGAAGCATAGAGAGCGCCTCACAAAGCGGCTCTACCTTCATCACCATTCCAGACCCGCCTCCATAGGGATAGTCATCAGTGGTCCGGTGGCGATCCTTTGTAAAGTCACGCAGATTATGAACCCGGACATCGAGCAGGTCACCCTGAATTGCCCGTTTGACGATGCTCTCCCCGAGATAGGCGCGAACCATCTCGGGAAATATCGTTACCACATCAAACCCGCGTGCCATCCTGCGTCTCCAAAAAGAAAGGGCGTAGAAACGCCCTGCCGGTCAAATCTATCAAACGGTTGCTACTCGAGAATTTCGAGTACGCAGCGCTTGCCGATTTTTGTCCCCGCCGCGCCGAGGATGGTGCGCATTGCCCGGGCTGTTTTCCCCTGTTTGCCGATAACCTTGCCGAGGTCTGTCTGTGCAACCCGCAATTCGTAGACTGTGGTTTTTTCGCCCTCAATCTCAGATACCATGACGTCTTCAGGTTTGTCCACCAGTGCCTTTGCCATCGCCTCAATCAAGGGTTTCATCACTCAACCTCCACTTAAGGATTAACATCCCGGAACGCGGAGCAACAGCAGGGGAAATTACATCACATCCCAGCTTTCTGCAGAAGCTTCTTGACCCTGTCGGTCGGCTGCGCGCCATTCTGAACCCAGTATTTCGCGCGCTCGATATCAACCTTGGTTGCCGAAGGCTCAATCTTCGGGTCGTACGTGCCGAGAATTTCAATAAAAGGACCGTCTCTGCGTGCCCGTGAGTCAGACACAACAATCCGATAGAACGGGCTCTTATGAGCTCCCAGTCTTGTTAAACGAATCTTGACCAAAAAAACACCTCCAATGCAGTTCTCTAAGTAAACGAAATTTTACTATATTTCAGTAAATTGATGCAAATAAAACAATCGGAATCTGAAAGCAACACACAGAATGACAATCCAAGCCCTCCCTTTGCTGTCACCAAAAACTGTCAGCGCGGAAAGCAGAGGATTTCTCGCAACCATACATTGAGATTTTTGACATGTGTACATATCCATGCGCACGCACGATGCACTCTGCTCAAGTGCTAGAACGGCATTGGGAACTTCGGCATGCGGAAGCCCTTTTTGCCACCGGCTCCGCCTTTCATCATTTTCATCATCTTGCGCATCTCGAGAAACTGTTTTACCAGCCGTTTGACATCGGCAACCGTAGTGCCGCTTCCCAGCGCGATACGCTTCCGGCGACTTCCGTTCAGCAGATTATAATCGCGCCGCTCCGCCGCCGTCATGGAGCTGATGATAGCTTCAATCCTCACGAATTCCTTTTCATCAACCTTGACATCCTTCATCGCCTTACCCATGCCCGGTATCATGCCAAGGATATTTTCGAGCGGTCCCATGTTTTTCAGCTTTTTGAGCTGTTCACGAAGGTCATCAAACGTAAAGTTGTCCTCCATGATCCGGGTGGCAAGCTTTGCGGCCTCCTTTTGGTCGTAGGCATCCTGGGCATGTTCGATAAGAGCAAGAACGTCGCCCATTCCCAGTATCCGCTTTGCGATGCGGTCAGGATGAAACGGCTCCAGCATATCGATTTTCTCGCCGACACCCATGTATTTGATAGGCTTTCCCGTTACATAACGAATCGAGAGCGCCGCGCCGCCCCTGGCGTCACCGTCCATTTTGGTAAGAATGATGCCGTCAATCCCGATTTTCTCGTTAAAGGACTTGGCGCTGTTGACCGCGTCCTGACCAGTCATCGCATCGGCGACAAACAGTATTTCTTTTGGCTGAACCGCTTCCTTCACCTTCATCAACTGATTCATCAGTTCATCATCGATATGCAGGCGGCCGGCAGTGTCGACAATAACGACATCGCGTCCGTCAAGCTTTGACTTTTTCAGCGCCTCGCCGCAGACGGCAACCGGATCTTTTGTGCCTTTTTCGCTGTATACCGGAATGTCGAGCTGTTTTCCAAGCGTTAACAGCTGGTCAATTGCGGCCGGGCGCTGGAGATCAGCTGCGACCAGAAGCGGGCGCCGGCCCTCCTTTTTGAATATACGCGCGAGCTTGCCGGTCGTCGTCGTCTTACCCGAACCCTGCAGACCAATCATCATGATAACAGTAGGAGGATTCGGAGCAAACTGGATTCTCGCGTTCACCGTACCGAGAAGGTCGCAAAGCACATCGTGGACAATCTTGATGACCTGCTGGCCGGGTGTGAGACTCTCCAGCACTTCCTTGCCGACAGCACGCTCACGAATAAGGGAGATAAAGTCCTTGGCAACCTTGAAGTTGACGTCAGCCTCCAGAAGCGCCATCCGCACTTCTTTTAACGCCGCATCAACGTCTTCCTCCTTGAGAAGCCCTCTTCCTTTCAGCTTCTTGAATACGGCATCGAGCTTGTCGCTCAGGCTTTCAAACATGACCAATCCTCCACACTATGCATCATTTGCGAAGCTCCTCAATTTCGCGGACAATCAGTTCTTTCAAATCTCTCCGAGCCCCCGGTATGCGGGTATGCGCCTTGCCATCCTTGTCAATAATCAGCGTCGTCGGCACCATATAAACGCCGGTTATTTCACGGATTTTTCCGTCATCGATAACTGAGGGGAAGGTTATCCCATGGCGCTTTACAAAAAACTTTACTGCGTCAAGGGATGAAGGAGTATCCAGCGCAACCCCGACGACTGCGACATCAGACCGAGCGGCATACCGCTCATGAATGTACTGAATGACCGGTGCCGTTTCCTTGCAAGGACCGCACCACGAGGCAAAAAAATCTATCACAAGCACCTTGCCGCGAAACGACTGAAAAGATATCTGGTTGCCGGAAAGATCATGCAACGTTACATTGTATAACCCTGACGCGCTCTGTCCCCGCTCAACCGGCTGTTCCCGCTGTGAACAAGCATCGAGTGCCAAATACAGAAAAACCAGCACAAGGGCTGCTGCAATCCTTCGCTGGTTTCCGCCAGGACTCATTTCACATGTTCCGCTACCCGCTGCAGCAGGCAGCAGGCGATTTCAGGCAAGCAATCCGTCGATCTTGGTCTTTAGCTGCTGCTTCGGAACCGCGCCAACGACCTGATCAACTTTCTGCCCGTCCCTGAAAAAGATAATTGTCGGAATCCCCATAATCTTGAACCGGCCCGCAACGTCGGAATTTTCGTCCGTATTCAACTTGCCAATCTTCACCTTCCCGGCATATTCCTTTGCAAGTTCCTCTATGGTAGGAGCGATTATTCTGCAGGGACCGCACCAGACCGCCCAGAAATCAACTACCACAATGCCCTTGGATTCCGTTACTTCTTTATCCCAATTTGCGGTCGTCAGTTCGACAACTCCCTCTGCCATACGTAAACTCCTCCTGGAAAGAAATTCCTGTATTGTACTGACCGGCAGCCAATTTTGTCAATGTGTGAAAGGCTTAATCTTCAACGTGTTACAGAGCTTTCCTCGCAAAAAACGTTGCGCGGATCTCAGAGCCGCACCGAAACCACGAACACTTCGAAGGGACGGCGCCCTTATTTTTTTCTGCTGAGTGGGATACAATAATGATATGAAACATGTCATTATCGGCAATGGAGTAGCTGGCACGTCTGCGGCAATGACCATCCGCAAGCAGGACGCAGAGGCAACTATCGATATTCTCTCGGCCGAGCCGGACCCGTTTTACAGCCGAATACGCCTTATTGACTATCTCTCGGGGAACGCAACCGCTCAGGACATCATTATTTTCAAGGACGCATGGTATCAGAAAAATGCCATTATGCTCAGACTCGGCACGCCCGCAGAACGGATTGACCCTGAAACGAAGACTGTTCAGCTTGCCGGAGAAAAGTCACTTCCGTACGATAGGCTCCTGCTGGCAACCGGCGGTGCGCCTTGCCGCCCGCCAGTTGAAGGCATCCATCTGCCATTCGTCCATACCTTAAGAACACTGGCAGATGCCCGGCGCATCCTGGAAGCGGCGGCTCAGTCTCAGAAAGTGATTGTCCTCGGCGGCGGACTTCTCGGCATTGAAACGGCACATGCTCTCAGCAGAGCGTGGAATACCGTCGCCGTCGTTGAATATTTTCCCAGTCTGCTCCCGCGACAGATGGATTCGGCAGGCGCGGAGGTGCTTCAGAAAGCCCTTGAGCAGCGGGGCCTGAATTTCGCGCTTGATGCCAAGACAAAAGCAATTGTTGATGAGTCGTCCCGGCGAGGCATCGAATTGCAGGACGGTCGCTTCATCGCCGGAGACATGATAGTGGTTTCCGCCGGCATTAAGCCGGATCTGAAACTTCTGGACGGATTTCCGGTCAAGCAGGGCCGGGGGCTCGTGGTCAACGACCTGCTCGAAACCGGCATCCCGGATATATACGCTGCCGGGGACATCATAGAGCACAGGGGGGTCATGTACGGCATCTGGGCTGCCGCCGAGCGGCAGGGGAAAATTGCCGGTGCAAACATGGCCGGAAGCAGGGAGGAATACTCGGGCACGCTCTCCTCCAATGTTTTGAAAGTTGCAGGCATTGATTTTATATCAGCCGGAGACATAGACCCGGACGGAAAGTACCGTTCTGTCATAGAGGCAGATCCTGACAAGGGTGTTTACCGGAAGCTTGTACTTGACGGCGACACGCTAGTCGGCTGCATTTTGTGCGGCAATGCCGAAGGTAAAAAAGAGATACTGTCCGCCATTCAGGAGAAAAAACATCTATCGTCTGATACTCCGTTTCTGCGCGGGAAATGATTCATGGATATTGTAATGAAAATAGCCGAACAGAAAATTCGCACGGCGATTGAAAACGGGGAACTCGACCACCTCGAGAACGCGGGCAAGCCAATCGTGTTTAAAGACGAAACCTTTATCCCAGAGGATTTGCGGCTTGCCTACCGAATCCTAAAAAATGCAAACTGCATTCCCCAAGAACTTGAGCTTCGCAACGAGATCCTCACGATGCGCGACCTTGTTATGACCCTGGATGATAATGCCGAGCGGCTAAAGAAAATCAGGGAATTGAACTTCAAGATAACGAAATTCAATATGATACGAAACCGACCGCTCTATCTTGAGGAACTGCCTGAATATGAAGAAACCCTCTACCGGAAAAACCTGCCCTGAGGCTACTGCCCGAGCGTTCCCGCCTGCTGCTTGCTGTAGAGAATCATGTATTCTTTTTCGATATCCTCATATTGCGTCTTCAGTACGGCAAGCTCTTCCTGAGTCTTTTTCAGATGGTCCTCCGCTGCCCGCAGTTCGTCTGTAAGGCGCGACACTTCAACCGAGGCATCGCCGGACAGGGTAGCAACCCCGGCCCCGGGAATTTCATCGCCGATAGTGCGGGCTTCATCCCAAAGGGCTTTCAACTGTTCCTCCCACATCGCCATCTTTTCGCCGATTGAGTCGCTGCTACGCTGCAGCACAGACAGGTAATGGCCAAGGTCCCGGGTATTTTCCTTGAACATTGCGGAAGTCTCGGCGAACTCCTCAGGCTTTACGGAAGAGTCGACCAGTCCGGCAATACGACCATCCAGCTCACTATTCTTCTGCCGCAGCATATCAAGCTGCCTATAAGCATCATCAAGCAGATCCCGCATACAGAGCATCTCCAGAATTTTCTGCTTCTGGAAGTCGATAATCTCAAGCAGTTTTCTCACATTTGACGGCACTGCGTCGGATACTTCTTCGACAGTCACAGGTTCTTGAGCAGGCGGCTCCGGCTGAACTGCTTCGGGAGCGGGAACAGGTTCTGGCGCCGGAAATTCAGTCAGTGCATTTTTCGCCTGTTCAAGCTGTTTTTTATATTTGCGGCTGCGGAAAAAAAGAATCAGGGTCAGACCGAAAAAAACAATCGCGGCCTCAATCAACACAAGAAACAGAAAGGGATCTATCGCTATCATTGCTGTTCACCCGCTGTTTGTATTCCGGCATCTTCCGACATGCGTCATTCTACCTTTCTTGTAACATTCTTCTCTTCCTCAGCAGACGAGGGCCGGGCGCTCTTCCGCCGGACAATCGCACCGCCGGTCTTACGCACAAGAAGTATGAGAACGATAATCCCGATGACCACCGCATTCATCAATCCGAACTGGATCAGCACCGGCTGCCAGTTGATGCCTTCAGGCACCGGCGCGGGTGGAAGCGTCTGAGCAACGGGAGGAGGAGGAGGAGGAGGTTCCGCCACAGTCACACGGAAGTCGCGGGTTCGGGAAAACGTTTTTCCCCCGATATTCAGCACAAGTGCGTGCTCACCCGATTTCCTGAACTTAACCTCAATCGCAAATACGCCGTCTTTGCCTGTCGGCTTGAGTTCCATCAGCTGTTTGGTGCTGTCAGGCTCAACCAGGTCCGCAAAAAATCCGATCTGACTCAAAACATCCCGGTTCTGAATAATTGCCCCGTCGCGCTCCAGCCAGGCTTCCAGAACGACCTTGTCGCCCTGCGTCACTTTATCGCCGGCAAATATTGATTTCAGTTTCAGATCGGTCAGGACAAAAATCTTGTTGCCCTCGCGGACACTGAGCTTCACCCGCCACTTGCCGACCGCCGGCTCCCTGATAGTAATCATATCGAATGCCTTTGAAGCGAACCATTCTATGTCACGGGCAATTTTCCCCTGCACTACCCGCCTGCCGGACGGATCAAACAGAACCGTCTCAGTTCCAGACGCCTTGTTAATCAGCAGGACCGCCTCTTTCACATCCTTGTCAACAAGGAAGGTGTCTCCATCAAGCGATAGCATGTCTGGAGCCTTCATCTGTTCGAATATCGAGGCAAAAACCACATGGATATCGCGGTCAGTTTGTGCATATCGAAAAGCCCCGCCGGTTTTTTCGGACAGACTCCGCAACAATCCGGCATCGGAAAATTCACTGAAAGCAACGGAATAAATTCTGATACCGGCCTTTGCGACATCGGAAAGCAATGCTGCGAGTTCCGCAGCAGATGCTTCGTCCTTTTCTTTTGAAAGCAGGTCTATCTTCCCGTCGGACATCAGCAGCATAATGCGATTTTGTCGCTTTGACGCTTTAAGCGTTGCAAGGCCGAACTTTACTGCTTCGGTAATGTTCGTGGTCATTTCACGTGAAGTGATTTTGTTAACAGCGCTGAAAAGCAAAGGACGGTCTTTTTTCCCGCCTGGTGTCAACGGAGCAAGCTCTGTCGCAGAGTCACCGAAGCTGACAATGCTGATATTGTCCCGCTCCGGCAGCAGTGACACGAAAAGCTTCGCGGCCTCCTTACGGTAATCCTTCGGATCGGTTTTTTTCATACTGCCTGAACTATCCATAAGCAGTACGACGTCAAATCCATCATCAGACCGCTCTGCAGGCATAGCTGCCTTTTTGTGCGCCGATTGCTGAGCAGGCTGCAGGGCTGGCTGCAATTCAGGCTGAGCCGGCTTTTGCTGATCGGCACCAATAACCGACGACGGAAGGCTGGCAATCAGGAAGCAAAAAAAGGCAACTGCAAGAAGAATCCTGCAGTCTTGACCGGAACGTGACGCTTTCTTGTGGGGATGGCTCGTATGCATGCCTCTCATTTCATAAAAGCGCAGTATTTCTATCATTGAACTATAGCATATCTATCGGCCGAAATCGGCCGGAACTTTAATTCATGTACAATAGCATAATGCAATTTTCTCTCGGACAGGCATCAATCCGTTTTCTCCGTGAAATGGCTGCTCCGTCAATGCCGGGGTTTGAACAGCGGGATTCCCAGGAAAAACTGATTGAAGCGTGCGGCGATGCCATTGAACGCGGTGTCCCCCTGCTGGCAGAGGCAGGAACCGGAACCGGCAAGACATTTGCATATCTCATTCCAATTATCGTATCGGGCCGGCGGGCTATTATTTCGACCCGCACCATCAATCTGCAGGAACAGCTTGTCAGGAAAGATCTCCGTTTTCTCGCGTCTGTGATTGACTTCAACTACGCCATTGCAAAAGGCCGCGCCAACTACCTCTGCCTCCGGCGCCTGAATGCGTTCCGTTTTGAAGAAGAGACGGAAGAGCGCGAATACCGGCGGATTGTGCAGTGGGCTGCAGATACGGGAAGCGGGGATGTTGAAGACTTTGGCATCGCAAGCCATGGGGTATGGGATCGCGTCTGCACCGATGCCGACGCATGCGCCGGAAAGGCATGCCCGCACTTTACCCGCTGCTTTTATTTCAGCGCGAAACGGCAGTGGGAAGAAGCCCAGATACTTGTTTCCAATCATGCCCTGACCGCCGTCAACGCCCTGTTATCAGAAGGAAGCAAGATTATGCCGCAGGCTGAGCTGCTCGTTATCGATGAGGCGCACAGTCTCGAAAAAGCTCTCTCGGACCAGATCGGCATTACGTTTTCCAACCGCAGTTTCGAGCATGTGCTGAATCGCCTTCTCCGGCTCGATGACCGCGGTACCTACAAAGGGTTGCTGGCGCTCTCGCCTCCCCTTTTCCCCGCAGTGGAAATGCTCCGAGGCCGCCTCGCCGGCCTGTGGAGTTCAGTTCGCGAGCAGTATCGCGACCGGCAGATGATACTCGGGAGGTTTGCCGATGAACAGAAGCTCAATGAAGTGCGCTCCGCTGCGGAAGACCTGATCGAACAAGCGCGGGAAGGCACGCTCGGCCTGTTTCAGGAAGACGACGAAATCGAACTGAGAGCATCACTGCTCAAACTTGCATCTCTTGCCGACGCTGTCGCGGAGCTTCTGGAAGAGAAACCGGACACCGTGCGGTGGGCCGAAGTTGAACCACAAAGATCGGCTCTTCGTCTCGCACCGCTCTATCCGGCCCCTTTTATCCGGGCAAACATGCTCCCTGAACACAAAACGGCGATATTCACGTCTGCCACGCTCTCGGTCGCCGGTGATTTTTCTTTCATGCAGGAGATGCTCGGTCTTGAATTAGCGCAGACGCTTAGCCTTCCATCCCCCTTTGACATGAAGCGTCAGGTGCAGGTCGAGATTCGTTCCGGGATCGATCTCAGAAACGATGAAGGCAGCGTCCAAAAATTGGCGGATGTGATTATCCGGGCCGCTGACGAGGAGACCGGCGGAATACTCGTGCTCTTCACCGCCCGTGACGCCATGCGCAGAACATGGGATCTTGCGGCGGATGCGCTGCGTTCGCTGAACAGACGCGTCATGATGCAGGGAGATGAGTATCAGAATAGCGCCATGCTTGAAATCATGCGGGAGAGCACAAATGCCGTCATCTTCGGTCTCGATTCATTCTGGGAAGGCGTTGATGTGCAGGGCGACGCTCTCCGCTGCCTGGTGATCACCAAACTCCCATTTGAAGTGCCGACCGAACCGGTTACGCTTGCGCGCACCCAAGATCTGGAGCGCCGGGGCCGCAATCCGTTTATGGAATACAGTCTTCCGCGGGCTGTGCTTAAGTTCAAGCAGGGGTTCGGCCGCCTGATCCGGTCAAAAAACGATACCGGAAGGGTGATCATCTGCGATGATCGCATCAGAACAAAACGTTACGGACAGGCGTTCCTGATGAGCATCGCGCAAGTGCGGACATGAATACCAAATCCGACACACACGAGTCCGTCACTGCACCCGGCGATAAAAAAAATGTTATGATATACATCTTGAAGCATGCTGCCGGTGCAAATGGCGTATGCACTGGAGAGGTGGCCGAGCGGCTGAAGGTGCACGACTGGAAATCGTGTGTGGGGCAACTCACCGAGGGTTCAAATCCCTCCCTCTCCGCCATATGTATCATAATTCACCGGCACCATGCCTCTTTCCCCATCCGGGGGTCGGCCCTGCGCAGCAGATCGGTGTGAACTCCGCCAGGTCCGGAAGGAAGCAACGGTAAGCGCTTTGTCTGGGTGCCGCAGCAAGCCGGCTCCACTTTTCGTTCCAGCGCCGGCCATCGGATGGGGAAAGACCGCACCAATCAGTTCCACAACTGTGAGGGAATATGTCGTATCTCGTTTTAGCCAGAAAATGGCGACCGAAAACCTTTGAGGAACTGACCGGGCAGGAGCCGATCGCGCGCATCCTGCGCAACGCTGTTGTCAGCGGCAAGGTCGCGCACGCCTATATTTTTTCCGGACCTCGCGGTGTCGGAAAAACAACAACCGCCAGAATTCTTGCAAAGGCATTGAACTGCGAACACGGGCCGACACCGGACCCTTGCGGAATATGCCGCTCCTGCGAGGCTATCCTGGATGGCGCGGCTATGGATGTTACCGAGATTGACGGCGCGTCCAATACCGGGGTGGACAATATCCGCGACCTTCGGGAGCGGGTCAAATACGCGGCATCTGAAGCCCACTACAAGGTCTATATCATCGACGAAGCGCACATGCTTTCGACGTCGGCTTTCAACGCGCTTCTCAAAACACTCGAAGAACCGCCGCCGCATGTTATTTTTGTTCTCGCAACCACCGAGCCCAAAAAAATACCAGGAACCGTGCTTTCACGCTGCCAGCATCTGCCGTTCAGGAAGATATCGACCCGGACAATTATGCAGCGCATCCGCCAGATCGCGGATGCCGAACAGATAGTCATCGCCGATCCTGCCATCGAAATGATCGCGCGCGCGGCAGACGGCGGCATGCGCGACGCACTTACGACCCTCGACCAGGTGATTTCCTTTACAGAGAAAATCTCGGCAAATGATGTCAAGGATCTGCTGGGATATACCGATGACGAGACGCTCGGCCAGATTCTGGCCGCGGTTATCGAGGGGAGAAACCGCGACATCGTGATGCTGATATCGGATCTGACGGATACCGGAATCGATCTGAAGCCATTCATGCGTGACCTGCTTCAGTTCGCCCGGAATCTCCTGATCACAAAAATCGTCGGAAATCCCG
This sequence comes from Nitrospirota bacterium, assembly GCA_037442225.1. GTDB lineage: Bacteria > Nitrospirota > Thermodesulfovibrionia > Thermodesulfovibrionales > Dissulfurispiraceae > JAAYUK01. The sequence goes on along the minus strand of JBBIQQ010000030.1, from coordinate 2,042 downwards.
ACGGCGTTCTGGATATTGGAGAATCCGAACTGACAACCCTCCTTCAGTTAAAAGAGCTGACCTCGGAAGAGCACATCGCGCTGCTCCTCAGCGATCTTGTCAAGGCGGAGCCTGCCGTCAGGAACGCCCTTCACCCGCGCGTCGTGTTCGAGCTGACGCTCATCCGCCTGAGCCTCATGAGCCGTTTTACTGCTATCAACGAGGCTTTTCAGATACTGCGATGCCCTGCGGAAAAAACTCCTCATTTCTCCTCACAATGCGGACCGTCAACGGCCGTTCCCAAAAAAAAGCCCGTGGCGGCCCCTGAGAGCCGGGCAAAAGTGCAGAAATCTGCTCCCTCGGCACCTGCACCGATAACTCCTCGGGTAGATGCTGCCGCGCACTCATCGGATCCGCCGGCTCCGCTCATCGCGGAAGATTCTCTTGATATGGTCTGGAAAAACTCGATGCAGAAAATCAACCATGACAACCATTTGCTGTCATACAAAATCCAGGGGAGCACCGTTGCCTTTGACAGCGATTCGATCACGATCACGTTCAATGGCGGAAACTCCGTACATGCTGACTCGGTGAGCGAAAACCTGCCTGCCATCCGAAAAATTGTTCAGGAGATTGCAGGCCGTCCGGTGCAGATAACCATCGTTACGAAGAAAGCACAATCCGTCTCAAAACCGGAACTCCGCGAGCGGGCCATGCAAAACCCGATAGTCCGCGAGGCGCTTGAACTTTTTGACGGCCGGATTATTGATGTAACATCTACGAACTCGCAAGGAGGAACTAATGTCTAAGAAAATGATCGGCGACATGATGCGCCAGGCCCAGAAGCTTCAGGGTGAAATGCAGCGCATCCAGGAAGAAGCAAAAAAGAAGACGGCTGACGCGACCGCGGGTGGCGGAATGGTGACCGTAACAGCCAGCGGAGCGGGAGAAATTGTCTCCATTAAAATTGAAAAAGATGTTGTCAGCCCCGATGATGTTGACATGCTGCAGGATCTCATCCTTGCCGCCTGCAATGAGGCTCTTCGCCGCGCTCAGCAGATTGTGAATGATGACATGTCAAAGCTGACGATGGGCATGAACATTCCCGGCATAGGCGGCCTCGGCAGCATGCTTGGCCGGTAGAACAAGCCAAGGGCAAAGAGAGAGATTAGTCTCTTTCTTTTTCTCTTTTTGCTTTTAATTCTGAACATGCCCATGACGCAGAATATTATCGACAACCTGATTACCCAGCTTACCCGCCTGCCGGGTGTGGGCCGGAAAAGCGCGCAGCGGCTTGCCTTCTTCATTCTGAATCTGCCAAACGATGACGCGAGGGCTCTGGCTGACGCGATCGTCAATATCAAGGAAAACGCCCGCTTCTGTTCGATTTGCTCCAATATTGCAGACGCCGACCCCTGCGGCATCTGCCGTGATGATGCCCGAGATCGCAGCCGTATCTGTGTGGTCGAAGAACCGAGCAACATCCTCGCAGTGGAACGAACCCGGTGTTTTCATGGCGTATACCATGTTCTCCTCGGTGCACTCTCTCCGGTTGACGGCATTACGCCGGACCGCCTGAAAATAGCGGAACTGGTAGAGAGAGTCAGCAAAGGCGGTATTGAAGAGGTTATTCTGGCAACCAATCCGAATACCAAGGGCGAAATGACCGCCCGCTATATCACCGAACTTCTGAAATCTCTTAATATTCGCGTCTCCCGCATTGCGTATGGACTTCCGATAGGCAGCGACATTGAGTTTGCTGATGAAGTCACCCTGAGCAAGTCGCTTGAGGGAAGAAGAGAGCTTTGAGCGCAAGAGTCGTAACAGTCAGAAGCAAAAAACCCCGCTGACATTGCGGGGCTTTTTTGCCTGAGTCCCGTTCGTTTTCTTCCGGCAGTCTTATACCTTGAAATTATCTACGACTGTTCTGAGTTGTCCCGACAGTCCCGCAAGCTCGGATGAAGACTGCGCGAGCTGCTGCGACCCATTCGTAAGATTATGGGCGCCGCTCGCTATTTCCTGAATATCTCCCGCAATTCCTTCTGACGTGGATGACATCTCCT
>JBBIQQ010000029.1:0-20832 GCA_037442225.1 Nitrospirota bacterium | reverse complement strand
ATTCCGCTATCTTTTTTTGATCTACAGGATGCACTTTCGTCAAATCGCGGTTTTTGATGATACCGGCCGGGAAGTAGAATTTGCCTGAAGCATCGGCGTGCTCGCCGCAGGAAAAGAAATTATGGAATCCGCCGTACCCGGCCCAGTCCTTATAAAAACTGGCGACCGCGAGCAGGTCGGGAATATAAACCTTCTCTACAAACGCGAGCGCCTTTTCAGCACACTGAAGCAGCATCGCTATGCTGCCGGCATTGAGGGCATTCTGGCTGTTGGGGTCGATCGGAATGGACATGCCGCCAACGAGGAATGTCTGCGGGTGGGGGTTCTTGGCGCCCAGCAGAGCGTGGGCGCGGATGATATCCCGCTGCCAGTCGAGCGCTTCGAGATAGTGAGCGACTGCCATGAGATTGGCCTCCGGAGGCAGACGGAACTCCTTATGTCCCCAGTATCCATTCGAAAATATTCCCAGCTGTCCGCTCTCGACGAATGCCTTCAGCTTTGCCTGAACAGACTTGAAATAACTGACCGATGAGTTATTGGACCAATCTGAGAGCGAAGACGCAAGCGCCACGGTTTTAACCGGGTCAGCCTTCAGCGCCGATACAACATCAACCCAGTCGAGGCCGTGGAGATGATAGAAATGAATGACATGATCGTGGACAGTCTGAAACCCCATGATGAGTTCACGAATCAACCGCGCATTATCAGGGATTTGAATGCCGAGCGCGTTCTCCACTGCCCTGACGGATGCCACGGAATGCACGGTTGTGCAGACACCGCAAAAACGGGAGACAAACGTCCATGCATCGCGGGGATCACGCCCCTTGAGCATGGTTTCAATGCCGCGCCACATCGTGCCTGATGCCCATGCGTCTACAATCTTGCCACCCTCAATCTGCGCCTCGATTCTCAGGTGCCCCTCGATACGGGTAATTGGATCAACCACAATCTTTGCCATATTGCAACCTCCTGAGCTGCTTTCCGATGAGGGCAGCCTCCGCCGCCCAATGCAGACACTGTATAATGTTCTATCCGATATGTCTAATTGTTTTTTTCTATTGAAAGATATGAATTAAGAGAGAATTGGCATAAATGATTCGAGCAGATATCTATTATTTTTCTTGATAGATGAAGGGGCTTGTGATGTGGATCAGCCTGCCATGAGATCAAGAACAGGAAGGCAGTGAGAATATTATGGATGAAGCCGGTTATTCGTGTGTCATCTTTGAAAGAGCTTCCCGCGCTGCCGCCATCTGGGCGTCCTTCTTGCTCTTGCCGACGCCGCGGCCGTACGATTGCCCCTGTATGAAGACCTCGATGGTAAAAACCTTCTTGTGTTCCTCGCCTTCCTGCCTGATAACGCGATAGTCAGGCAGAACGCCGATCACTCCCTGACAATGCTCCTGCAGCGCGGATTTGTAGTCATACCATTCTCGACGGGCTATCGCATCGGAAATCCTGTTGCCATAGAGACACAGAATCACCTCTTTTGTCGCATGATAATCGCTGTCCAGAAAAACCGCGCCGATGAGTGCTTCCACAGCATTAGCCAGAATCGATTCTTTCTGTCGACCCTGCGTGGACTCCTCTCCTTTGCCGAGGCGCATATAGCGACCGATCTGGAGGTCTCTTCCAATTTCATACAGTACCGCCTTGTTCACGAGATATGCCTTCAGCTTCGACAGGTCGGCTTCAGTGAAAGAAGATTCAAGTGAGAACAGCGTCTCGGCGACGGTCAGTCCAAGGACTGAGTCGCCGAGGAATTCAAGCCGTTCGTTATAGTGATGAGATCGTTCAGCATGTTCATGCTGATACGACTTATGTGTTACTGCCTCTTCCAGATATGATGCATTCTGGAATCGGTATCCCAGCGCTGCCTCAAGCTTAGATATATTTTTTGAAAAGCAGAGAGGCATTCGTTCCGCCAAATCCGAAGGAATTGGATAGTGCGCACTGCACCTCTGTCTGACGCGCTGCGTTCGGAACGTAATCAAGATCGCATTCCGGATCCGGTTCCTCTAGATTCATGGTTGGCGGCACGATGTTGTTTACCACACTCAGCACGGAAAAAATAGCCTCGACGCCTCCTGCGGCGCCGAGCAGATGACCTGTCATGGATTTCGTCGAGCTGATGCAGAGTTTATATGAGTGTGTGCCGAAAACCGTCTTAATCGCAGCAGTCTCAAGTTCATCGCCGAACGGCGTCGATGTGCCATGAGCATTCACATACTGAACGGCCTCAGGGGCAATTGCTGCGTCCTTGAGCGCGAGCTTCATACACCGGGCTGCGCCTTCTCCCTGAGGAGCCGGTGCTGACATATGATAGGCATCTCCAGACATGCCGAAGCCGACAATTTCAGCATAAATTCTCGCACTTCGGGCGAGGGCGCTTTCAAGGGATTCGACGATAAGTATGCCGGCCCCTTCTCCCATGACAAAACCATCGCGAGTCCTGTCGAACGGGCGGCTCGCCTTCTCAGGAGTGTCGTTGCGTGTCGAAAGGGCCTTCATCGAAGCAAAACCGGCAATGCCAAGCGGCGTTATCGTGGATTCAACCCCGCCGGCGATAACCATGTCGCAGTCGCCGCGCTCAATCCAGCGGAATGCCTCGCCAATAGAGTGGGTTCCAGTGGCACATGCGGTAACCGGGGAAACATTCGGTCCTTTCGCACCAAAACGAATCGAAATATTGCCTGCCGCAAGGTTGATAATAACCATCGGAATGAAGAATGGAGAAACACGGCGATGCCCCTTTTCGAGCAATATCGAGTGGTATGCCTCAATTGATCCAAGACCACCCATGCCGGCTCCCACACAGACGCCCACCCGCTCAGCATTCTCAGGCGTAATACTGAATCCGGAATCGTCCATCGCCATCTGTGCGGCAGCATGGCCGAACTGGATGAAGCGGTCCATCTTCTTGACTTCTTTCGGCTCAATCCACTGCTCAGGGTTGAAACCCTTCACTTCAGCAGCTATCTGAACCGGAAATGCTGAAGCATCCCATTGCGTTATTTTGCCAATCCCGCTGACCCCGGCAATGGCTGCGCTCCACGACACCGCCACCCCGACGCCGAGGGGCGAAATCATGCCCAGACCGGTAATAACGACTCGTCTTCTGCTCATCCGACCTTGTTTTTGATATACTCGGAGGCGTCTTTTACTTTCGCAATCTTCTCTGCATCCTCATCCGGGATCTCGATGTTGAAGGCCTCCTCAAACGCCATGACAAGCTCAACGGTATCGAGCGAATCCGCGCCGAGGTCTTCGACAAACGAGGCCTCAGGGGTAACCGCAGACGGATCAACCCCGAGCTGCTTCGCAATAATCTCTTTTACCTTTTCTTCAACCATACTCAAACCTCCTCGTAATAGTTCGAGCTCCTGAACAGAGCGCGAAAGTAATATTTTACGTTGAACTCCTTCTTTTTTTCTACCTCAGCTACATATACATGCCGCCGTTGACGTGAATCACCTGCCCGGTGACATACCCGCTCTCCGGCAAAGCGAAGAACAAAACAGCATTGGCAACATCCTCCGAAGATCCGAAACGGCTCATTGGGATGGCCTTCATCATGTCTTGTTTCACATTCTCAGGCAGTGAGTCGGTCATCGCAGTCTGGATAAACCCGGGCGCTACGGCGTTTGCCGTAATCCCGCGGCTTGCATATTCCTTGGCCGCCGTCTTCGTCAACCCGACAAGGCCGGCCTTCGATGCGCCATAATTCGCCTGTCCTGGATTTCCCATAAAGGCAACGACAGAAGCGATATTAATGATACGGCCGTAACGCTGCTTTGCCATGACCTTGATCGCCTCGCGCGAACAGAGAAACGCTCCCTTGAGGTTGATATCCAGAACAGCGTCCCAGTCTTCCTCTTTCATGCGCATCAGCAACGCGTCGCGGGTAATGCCTGCGTTATTCACCAGAATTTCGATCCTGCCGAACTCCTTGACTGCTCCTTCAAACATGGCAGCAACATCAGCCGAGTTTGAAACATCAACTTTCAATGCAATGGTCTTGACGCCGAGCCCCGCAAGTTCTGCCGCCGACTCCTGCGCAATTTCGAGATTCACGTCAGCCACCGCGATATTCACGCCTTTCCTGGCAAGAACCACGGCAATTGCTTTGCCGATTCCGCGCCCTGCTCCGGTGATAAGTGCTGTCTGTCCTTTCATGGAGTCCCCCCTTTTGAAAAAGTCGATGATTATAGTATCAGACAGATCTTGCAATTTTCCAGTCGCAACATCCCCGTCACACGCTCCTGAGATGTTTGCAGAAAACATTCTAAGCATTTGACACTTAATAATTTTCTTGTTATAGTGACATCATAATGTTGCCTCTCGGATACCTTGCCCAGACCCGGAACGTTCTTGCCGTTGTGCTCGCCGGCGGAAAAGGGGAGCGCCTCACTCCGCTGACCACCCCCCGGGCAAAGCCGGCAGTCCCGTTCGGCGGCAAGTATCGCATCATTGATTTCACGCTCAGCAATTGCATTAATTCCGATATCATGAAAATTGCGGTCATCACGCAGTACAAGTCTCTCTCTCTCGATCGACACGTCCAGCTTGGCTGGCAACGCCTTGTTTCACCGGAGCTGGGCGAGTTCATTTACACCATTCCCGCGCAGCAGCAGGTTGGTGAACGCTGGTACGAAGGCACCGCCGATGCTGTCTTCCAGAATATCTTTTTTATAGAAAAAATTAATCTGCCATACCTGCTGGTACTCTCAGGAGACCATATATACAAGATGGATTATGCTGAAATGCTCGATTTCCATCTGAAAAACAGCGCCCTCGCCACGATAGCGTCGATTGAGGTTGACACAGACTCAGCAAAGGCCTTTGGAGTCATGCAGGTGGATGAAGACGGCAGGATTATCGGGTTCGAAGAAAAACCGGAACATCCGAAAACAATTCCGGGGAACCCCGGACAGTGCCTGGCCTCAATGGGCATCTATCTCTTTAATACCGACGATATCATCAATTCGCTGAAAAAGGATGCCGACAGCACTTCCAGCCATGACTTCGGGAAAAACATCATCCCTGAGCTGCTCAAGACGGGCCGTGTCTTTGCCTATAACTTCCAGGACGAGAACAAAAAAGCAGCAAGTTACTGGCGCGATGTAGGCACGATTGACGCGTATTGGGAAGCCAACATGGATCTCGTGTCAGTTGATCCTCAACTGAATCTGTATGACGAACATTGGCCCATCCGCACCCATCAACGACAGTATCCGCCGGTCAAGTTTGTTTTTGCCCAGGAATATGAAGGTGGCAGGCTTGGACAGGCCCTTGATTCGATTGTAAGTGACGGCTGCATTATCAGCGGCGGCCGCGTCCAGAACTGCGTTCTTTCCCCGAATGTCCGCATCAACAGCTGGGCACATGTGCAGGAATCCATCCTGATGGAGAATGTCGAGATCGGCCGCCGCTGCAAAATCCGGCGCGCTATTATTGATAAAAATGTATTTATTCCCGCGGAAACTGTCATCGGCTATGATTTGGAAGAGGACAGGAAGCGCTTCCATGTGAGCCCAAAAGGCATTGTAGTCGTTCCGAAAGCTGTAATAAGTTCGCTTTCCTAGCCGTTTTAGAGTTCTACAACCATATTGTCGATCAGGCGGGTGTTTCCGAGTTTCACGGCTAAGGCTATCAGATTTGTTTTCTGAAACTCCTTCAATGCGTCAAGAGTCGTCATATCGTAAATTCCCGCGTACTGCACTTCCTTCACAAGCTGCTCCCTTGTCAGCATTTCGTGCATTCTTTTCACGGCAGACTCCGGCGTGGCTCCCCCCTGCCGGATGGCTGAGGCTGCCTGCGTCAGCGTCCGGAAAAGAACAGATGCAGCTTTCCGTTCCGCTTCATCCAGATATGCGTTGCGCGAGCTCATCGCAAGCCCGTCCTTCTCACGCACCGTCGGACAGACAAGAATCTCGATCTCCATATTCAAGTCATTCACCATGCGGCGCAAGATGACCGTCTGCTGAAAATCCTTCTGGCCGAAATATGCCCTGCTTGGCTGAACAATATTAAAAAATTTGTTCACAACCGTCGCGACCCCGCTGAAGTGCCCCGGCCGGAATATCCCACAGAGCTTTTCAGAGAGAGCACTGACCTCAATTTTTGTAAGAAATCCGCTTGGGTAAATGGCCTCCGCCTGCGGCAGAAAGGCGACGTCAGCCCCTGCCTTCTCAAGAAGGGCAAGGTCCTGCTCCGCGTTGCGGGGATATTTTGAAAAGTCTTCACCCGGTCCAAACTGCGTTGGATTGACAAATATGCTCACAACAACGATGTCATTCTCGCTCTTTGCCCGCCTCACCAGGCTGATATGTCCCTCATGAAGCGCCCCCATCGTCGGCACAAAACCAACGCTTTTCCCTCTTGAGCGGTGTACACGGGATGTTTCTCTCACTATGCGCGGGATTCTGATGTTTTCCATATGCAATACTTTAGCGGACGCTTGCAAAGGCGGTCAAGAATGTTGAATTCAGCGATTTCCGCACAGATTTTTTCCATCACCATCTCTTCACAAGCTCCTTTACTTTCTGCTAAAGTTATATTCTTTAGACAACAGTTTCTCTTGAAACAATAAGGAGGTTTTCTCATGAAAAATAAAATAGTCCTCGCCTATTCCGGCGGACTCGACACGTCGGTGGCGATTAAATGGCTTATCGAGAAGTATGACGCAGAGGTCATCGCATTCTGTGCGGACCTCGGACAGGAAGAGGATCTCTCCGGCGTCGACCAGAAGGCCCTGAATACCGGAGCGAAAAAGGCATATGTCGAGGATGTCCGGGAAGAGTTTGTCAAAGACTATATTTTCCCGATGTTCCGCGCCAATGCACTGTATGAAGGAATGTATCTGCTCGGCACCTCGATTGCCCGTCCGCTGATTGCAAAAAAACAGATCGACATCGCCATCAAAGAGAACGCAAACGCCGTCGCACACGGGTCTACCGGCAAGGGCAACGATCAAGTGAGGTTCGAGCTGACCTACTACGCGCTGAAGCCGGATATCAAAGCCATCTGCCCGTGGCGCGAATGGGAGTTCAACTCACGCCAGTCGCTTATCGAATACGCCGGGAAACACGGCATTCCGGTTAAGGCGACGAAGGACAAGCCGTACAGCACCGACCGAAATGTTCTGCACATCAGCTATGAGGGCGGCATCCTTGAAGACCCTTGGCTCGAACCGACCGACGATATGTACACCATGATGGTTCCGCCCGAAAAAGCGCCGGACAAGCCCACATACATCGAGATTGACTATGAAAACGGGGATCCGGTTGCAATTGACGGAAAACGCATGACACCGTTTGAACTCTTCAAGACGCTGAATGCCATTGCAGGAGATAACGGCATCGGCCGCGTTGACCTCGTCGAAAACCGGTTTGTCGGCATGAAATCCCGCGGCGTATATGAGACTCCTGCCGGCACGGTTCTGCATGCCGCGCATCGATCCGTGGAGTCTTTGACAATGGATAGAGAAGTTGCGCATCTCCGCGACTCTCTCATTCCAAAATATGCCGAGCTAGTTTACTACGGTTTCTGGTTTGCCCCGGAACGCCGGATGCTCCAGACCATGATAGACGAAATTCAGAAGAACGTCTCCGGCACGGCACGCTTGAAGCTTTATAAGGGCAACTGCCTCGTGGTCGGCCGGAAATCGGCGCAATCGCTCTATCACCCCGAGCTGGCGACATTTGAAGCTGAGAACATATACAACCAGAAGGATGCCGAAGGCTTTATCAAGCTCAACGCACTGCGCCTCCGTGTTCAGAAACTTCTCCGCGGTTAGTTCGGTTTCTGCCGATCAGAAATGAACGCATTCCATCGTGACGAGCTTTCTTACTGGCTGGCGCTGACTTTCACTAAGGATGTCGGCCCGGTGACCGTGAGAAATCTCATATCAGCGCTCGGATCTCCGGGAAAAATCTTTTCCGTGCCATTCCGCCGTCTGGCCGGCATTTCGGATATCGGCGAGGCGCGCGCTCAAAAAATAGCGGCTTTTGATGGATGGGATCGGGTCGAGCGTGAGCGCTCCGCAATCGGCGCATTGCGAGTCGATGTCGTTCCGTATACTGACCCCTCCTATCCGGCTGCGCTGCGAGATTTCGATGATGCCCCTATCCTCCTGTATCTGAAAGGAACAATCACGCCGGAAGACGTCTATTCTGTCGCCATTGTCGGCTCCCGCCGTATGACCGAGTACGGCAGAAAAGTCGCCCATATGATGGCAGCTGGACTTGCCGAGCGCGGCATCGCCGTAATCAGCGGCATGGCTCGCGGCATTGATACGACGGCTCATAAGGGAGCGCTGGCAGCGGGAGGCAGAAGCATCGCCGTACTCGGGTGCGGCGTCGACCGTCCGTATCCCCCTGAAAACAAGGCGCTCTTTCATGAGCTCAGCAAGAACGGATGCATTGTCAGTGAGTTTCCGATCGGCACCCCTCCAAATAAAGAGAACTTTCCGCGACGCAACCGGATTATCAGCGGTCTTTCACTCGCGATTCTCGTTGTGGAAGCGGCTGAGAACAGCGGCTCGCTTATCACCGCTGAATATGCGCTCGAACAGGGAAAAGATGTTTTCGCGGTTCCCGGCAACATTACCAATACCAATGCAGCCGGTTGCAACTTGCTCATTCAGAAAGGCGCGCGGCTTGTCCGGCGAGTAGACGATATTCTTGAAGAACTGGCTCCGAAACTGCGGGGCATGATGAAGTCGTCTGCGGCAAACCGCGCTTCGGCAACTCCCCGACTTGATATTACCACGGAAGAAGGTGCAATATGTAACGTGCTTGGCGACGAGCCGAAGCATGTTGACCTTATTGCGAGAGAAACACGGTTTCCGCCTTCTCAACTCTCCGCCATGCTCCTCTCTTTAGAGATTAAAGGCGTTATCCGACAAATTGAAGGCAAACGGTTCACGTTGGCGTAGGAGGAAAGTTTGGCACAACGGCTTATTGACATTCTGCGGAGGCTCGCAAAGGAACTGATAGAGAAGGGCTACGATTCCGAAGACGCTCTCAGGAAGGTCGAGGTCATCGATATCGATTTCTCGACCGTCCGTGAGGAGCTGAACATGCTGGAAATCAACAAATATATCGATGAATCGGAACTTGATACCATCCGGGCGCTTCTTGCGTATATATTAATGAAAGATACCGATCTTGAGTCTGAGGACATCTACGCGTACACATTCGGCCGCGGCCGCCAGATTGTCTGGAATTAGGGAAAGGAGCGGACAGGCTATGAGTTCACTTGTGATTGTTGAATCTCCTGCAAAAGCGAAAACCATATCCAAAATTCTCGGAAAGGACTTCTGGGTAAAAGCATCCGTCGGCCATGTGAAGGATCTTCCGGAGAAAGAGATCGGCGTGGATGTCACAAAAAATTTCGCGCCGACCTATATCGTCATTCCCGGCAAGGAACAAATCGTCAGGGAGCTGAAACGGGAAGGGAAGAAGGCAGAGAACATATATATCGCTACCGACCCTGACCGTGAAGGCGAGGCGATAGCGTATCACATCGCGGAAGAAATCCGGCAGCCGAAGAAGAACAACATTTTCCGCGTGATGTTTCATGAAATTACGGAAAAGTCGGTCAAGGAAGCAATCCAGAAGCCAGGAAGCATTGATTCACATAAAGTAGACGCCCAACAGGCACGAAGAATCCTCGACCGCCTGGTGGGATATACCCTCAGCCCGTTTCTCTGGAAAAAGATCCGCCGGGGTCTCAGCGCGGGGCGCGTCCAGTCAGTAGCAGTTCGCCTTGTCGTCGACCGTGAGCGCGAAATCGAAGCTTTCAACAAGGAAGAGTACTGGACCGTCGAAACAATGCTCTATCCGAAGGAAGACGCTGCCCGTCAGTTCGCTGCCCGCCTTTACCGTTATCAGGATCGCCTTGTCATCGATCGTGATGCGGAGGAAGGCAAGCGCTTTCTGATCACCAATGCCGATGATGCCGATCGTATTGTTCGTGACATCGCGTCCAAGGACTTCATTGTCGCAGATATCGACAAGAAGATGCGGAAACGCGCACCGTTCGCCCCGTTTATCACCAGCACGCTTCAGCAGGAAGCTGCGCGTAAGCTCAGGTTTGTTGCCAAAAAGACGATGATGACCGCCCAGCAGCTTTACGAAGGAATAGAACTCGGAACGGAGGGGTCGGCCGGCCTTATCACCTATATGCGTACCGATGCGTTCCGCATCTCCCCTGAAGCTCAGCAGTGGGCGCGTGATCTCATCACTGAGAAGTTCGGCAAAGAGTATCTTCCTGATAAACCGCCAATCTACAAAAGCCGCGGAAATGCGCAGGAGGCTCATGAGGCCATCCGCCCGACCTATCCCGACAAGTCGCCGGATAAGGTAAAAAAGTATCTCTCAAAGGACCAGTTCAACCTATACCAGCTCATATGGAACCGCTTCATCGCGAGTCAGATGGCCCCGGCACAGCTTGAGCATACGACTTACATAATCGGGCTGGAAGATGCCGGCACTGCAATTGCAGGCACCGATCTGCGCGCTACCGGTATGGTCATACGGTTTCCCGGCTTCATGGCGCTCTATACTGAATCAGCTGATGACATTGCGGAAGATGAAGGCGGATTGCTGCCGCCGGTAAAGGAACAGGAACCGCTGCAGCATGCCGCAATCATACCGTCGCAGCATTTCACCCAGCCGCCCCCGCGATACACCGAAGCCACGCTTGTAAAAGCCCTTGAAGAAAAAGGAATCGGACGGCCGAGTACCTATGCGTCCATTCTTTCGACAATTCAGGATCGCAAGTATGTTCATAAACTTGAAAACCGCTTCTCGCCGACAGAACTCGGAGTCGTTGTGAACGATCTGCTGGTCGACAAATTCCCGGAGCTGATTGATTTCAACTTCACCGCAAACATGGAAAACGAGCTGGACGAGATCGAAACGGCAAAAATGAAATGGACACGCGTGGTAAAAGATTTTTACACACCGTTTAGCAAGGATCTCATCGAGGCATCCAAGGATACGGCCAAAGTAAAGCCCCAGGACATCCCCACTGATGAAAAATGCGAGAAGTGCAACGAGCTTATGGTTATCAAGTGGGGACGCCATGGTCGTTTCATGGCATGCTCCGGCTACCCAAAGTGCAAAAACACGCGACCCCTTGAAGGCGAAGGCGGCCAGCCGCAGGCTGAGCCGGAGATGACCGACGAGAAGTGTGAAAAGTGCAGCTCGCCCATGGTCATCAAGAAAGGACGTTTCGGCAAATTCATGGCGTGCTCTCAGTATCCCGAGTGCAAAAATACCAAGCCGATTCCGACCGGCGTGAAATGTCCGCAGGACGGCGGCGACCTCGTTGAGCGGAAATCAAAGCGCGGCAAATTGTTCTGGAGCTGCGCCAACTATCCTAACTGCAGCTATGCCACTTGGTACCGGCCGCTGCCGCAGGAATGTCCGAAATGCAAAGCCCCTTTTCTGGTCGAAAAATTGCTCAAGGGCGGCCAGCGTTTCCATGCGTGCCTGAACAAGGAGTGCGGTTACAAGGAAGAGACTGCGGCTGCGGATGCCCAAGGGAACCAATCGTAAATCCCGGAGCGACAAACATGGACTTGTACGGAAGCGCGGCAGGATGGCCGCGCGGCAATGGTGGCAGTGCTTCAGAAGCTCATGACAACTTTTGGTTTGCTGTCTTTTGCCTGACCGGACGTCCTGACTTCCCGGCTTCGTGCAGACCATGAACCATCCGCTCATTCTGTGCATTGGCGGTGAGAAGAGCGATATCGGCAAAACTACGCTTGGAGCCGCGTTTATTCGTTTGCTGTCGGCTCCGTTCCCTCGCGCTGAACATCTCATCCTTCTGAAACCTCCCAAACGTTTTGGTGCGATTAAATATACTAAAACCGCCTTTTACGCGAACATAACTGACGCGCCTCATCTTGTCACGCAGCCAGAAAAGGACACAGCAGCGTATTACGGAGCAGGCGCGGAGCGGATACTCTGGGTGCAGTCTCCGCCCGAACAGCTTCAGGAACTCATGCCGAAGGCTCTCGGCATGCTGTGCGATCTCGACATTATCGTAGTCGAAGGGAACAGTCCGATTGAGTTTCTCCGGCCTGATGGTGTAATATGTATCGTCAGTTCCAGTGCGGCTCCAAGCAAGCCCTCGGCCCGCAAAGCATTGCGGACGGCGGATCTCATCGTATCAACCTCAGCTGAACAGCCATCGGGTGCGTCACCGGCAGTTTCTTGCATAGCGATGCCTGATCTTTCATCAGCAGCCGGCACTGATGGCTTGCACAACCTCATAAAACGCATGGATGATATTCTGACAAAAAAGATGATTGCCGCATTGTTGGCAGAACGATCTGAAAACGGCAGGATCTCCTGTGCCGCAGCCCGCGCTGTTGCCGATGAACTCGGAGTTGCGTATGCATTGGTCGGCGTATCTGCAAATGATCTGAAAATTAAAATAAAACAATGCGAGCTCGGATGCTTCTGATGGGAACGCTGCTTTTTGAATTCGCCCTCACTTGTTACTTTGCTGCCGCCATTATTGGCATTGCGGACATTGTCCGCAATCACAAGAAAGCGTCGAAGCTTATCGTCTGGATAACCGCGAGCGGCTTTTTCCTCCATTCCGCCGCCATTGCCTACCGGTATTTTGCCGCCGGCCACGTTCCCATTACAAATATGCATGAATCCGCATCATTTTTTTCCTGGTGCATAGCTCTGCTCTATCTGATGCTGCATTTCAGGTACCGGATCGGCATGCTCAGCTCATTCATTCCGCCGCTCATCTTTCTTATGATGCTTGCGGCATCGCTGCTTCCGCGCCAGATTAAGCCGCTCAGTCCGGCGCTGCAAAGCTCATGGCTCCTGATACACACCGTCTTTGCTTTTCTCGGTTATGCCGCGTTTACGGTTGCATTCGGAGTCGGCATCATGTATCTGCTGCAGGAACATTATCTCAAACGCAGGAAACTTGGCGGGCTTTTTCAGCGGTTGCCGAACATTCAGGTGCTTGACGACATCAACTATCGCATGATATCACTCGGATTTCCGCTGCTAACCCTGGCAATCATTACCGGTGCGCTCTGGGCTGAAGATGCCTGGGGCCAATACTGGCGATGGGATCCGAAAGAGACCTGGTCGCTGATCACCTGGTTTATTTACGCGGCGGTGCTGCATATCCGGCTGGTCGTCGGCTGGCGCGGCAGGCGCGCCGCCTTGCTCTCGATTCTCGGATTTATCGCGATACTCTTTACTTTTTTTGGAGTCAATTTTCTTTTGAAAAGTGTGCATTCATTTGTATGAGCATCCTCGTTATCGGACTGAACCATAAAACTGCAAACGTAGATATCCGCGAACGCCTCGCCTTCAACGGACAGAAGCTTGAGGACGGGCTTCTAGGCATTCATGCCTTGCCCGAGGTGCAGGAGGCGGCGCTGCTTTCGACCTGCAACCGCGTTGAGATCTACGCCTCGGTGTGTTCTGACAAGGCTGCTGAAAACCAGATCAAGGATTTTCTTGCGACATTTCACGGCATCGCCCGTTCGGACTTTGAATCGTCTCTGTATGTTCACGCGGAAGCTGACGGGATTCGCCACATCTTCCGCGTCGGAGCCAGTCTCGACTCCATGGTCGTCGGAGAACCCCAGATTCTCGGGCAGCTCAAAGATACGTTTGACTATGCGCTTACCCGGAAAACGACCGGCTTCATCCTGAACCGGCTCATGAATAAGGCGATATCAACCTCCAAGCGGGTTCGCACCGAAACGCGGATCGCTGAAAATGCCGTATCAATAAGCTTCGCCGCTGTCGAACTTGCCCGGAAGATTTTCATCGATCTTGCTACCAAGGCAGTCATGCTCCTCGGCGCAGGAGAGATGGCAGAGCTTGCTGCCCGCCACTTGGTAACCAACGGCGTGCGGAATATCCGTATCGCCAATCGCACCTATGAGCGATGCTGCGAGCTGGCACAGGAGTTTTGCGGCCTGCCGGTGCCCTTTGACGACTATCTCAATCAGATGGCGCATATCGACATACTCATCTGCTCGACCGGTGCGCCGAAGTATGTGCTGGTAAAGGAGCAGATGCAACGCATCATGCGCGAGCGCCGCAACAGACCGGTTTTTATCATCGACATCTCCGTGCCGCGCAATATTGATCCCGCCATCAACGATCTGGATAATGTGTACCTCTATCATGTCGACGATCTGCAGCAGGTTGTCGACGACAACATGCTCGGACGAAAAATAGAAGCCGATAAAGCTGAAATCATCATCGATGAAGAAGTCGGCAAATTTACGCATTGGCTTGATTCGCTCGATACCGTCCCCCTGATTCTCGCCTTGCGGCAGAAGGCTGATGAAATCAAGATTGAAGAGCTTGAAAAGTTCAGGCATCGCTGCCCGCACCTTGATGACGCGACAAATGAGGCGGTGCAGTATCTCGTGACGGCAATTGTCAACAAGCTGATTCATAACCCGACCGTCACACTAAAAGAGAATGCGGAAGATCGTGAGATGCTTGCGATGGCTGTGAAAAAACTTTACAAACTGAACGGTTATGACGACTAAACGAATTGTTATCGGTACCCGGGGCAGTAGGCTTGCGCTCTGGCAGGCGGAATGGGTGAAGGCAGAACTGCTGCGCCTGTATCCGGCATTGACTATTGATCTCAACATCATCAAGACCACCGGCGACAAGATTCTTGATGTACCGCTCGCGCAGGTCGGCGGCAAGGGTCTTTTTGTAAAAGAAATTGAGGAGGCAATGTTGTGGGGCGAGGCTGATATCGCCGTCCACAGCATGAAGGACGTACCGACCGAGTTTCCGGATGGCCTACATCTCACGGTTATTTGCAGGCGTGAGGATCCGCATGATGCCTTTATCGCTCCATTGAAGGAGAGCAAGCCGACAGTCGCTTCTTTTTGCGAACTGCCAATGAAAGCCAGCATCGGTACAAGCAGTCTCCGCCGCGCCTGTCAGCTCAAAAGCATACGGCCTGACCTGAAAATTGAACAACTGCGCGGCAATCTGGACACCCGACTCAGAAAGCTGGACGAAGGAGTGTTTGATGCAATTATCCTTGCGGTTGCAGGGGTAAAGCGGCTCGGATTGGAACATCGCATTACAGAAGTTCTTCCGGCTGTTCTCAGCCTCCCGGCAATCGGACAGGGAGCTGTCGGTATCGAATGCCGAATCAACGATGACGAAATAAACACGCTCATCGCCCCGCTGAACCATACCGAAACATCGCTGTGCGTGCGGGCCGAACGGGCACTCCTGAAACGGCTTGAAGGCGGCTGTCAGGTTCCCATAGCAGCTCATGCGGAATGGAAGAACGGGACGTTGCATCTGGACGGCCTCGTCGGAAGCGTTTCGGGCGATCGCATATTCGCGCATCGTATACGGGCAGTGATTTTGCGCCTGAAGCTCTCGGCATTGCGGTTGCGAATATCCTGCTTCAGCGGGGAGCAAAGGATATCCTTGCCGAAGTTTACTCGAAAGGAAAGAACTGACATGGCGGCAGGTTTGGTATACCTCATCGGCGCTGGCCCCGGTGACATAGGTCTCCTTACTATCAAGGGAGCGCGGTGTCTGCAGAAGGCCGATGCGGTCGTCTACGATTTTCACCTTAACTCTCAGATCCTCACATACATAAAGCATGACGCCGAGTTTATCTATGCGGGCAAACGCGGCGGACACCATGCCCTGACGCAGGATGAAATCAATCGGACGCTGGTCGAGCAGGCGAAACAGGGCAAAGTGGTCTGTCGATTGAAAGGCGGAGATCCATTTGTCTTCGGCAGAGGCGGCGAAGAAGCAGAGGTGCTCGCCGCGGAAGGCATCCCATTTGAAATCATTCCGGGAGTCAGCTCTTCCATTGCGGCGCCTGCGTACGCGGGCATCCCGCTTACGCATCGGAAATATTCATCCTCGTTTGCGGTAATCACCGGCAACGAAGATGCAACAAAACCCGACAGCACGATGAACTGGGATGCCATCGCAAAAAGCTTTGATACCCTTGTCTTTCTCATGGGCGTGAAAAACCTTCACGCCATAACCTCTCAGCTTGTCAGTCACGGAAAGAGCCCGGAAACCCCCACTGCGCTTGTACGATGGGGCACCCGACCAGACCAGAGAACAGTTGTGGGAACTGTCGGCACCATAGCCGATCTCGCCTCGGAGCATGGCATCAAGCCGCCCGCGGTTATGGTCATCGGTGAGGTCGTGAGGCTTCGCCCTGCGCTGTCTTGGTATGAGAAGAAGCCGCTCTTCGGTCATCGAATTTTAATCACGCGCGACTACGCCGACGAGTATAGCGTTCTGGAGGATCTCGGCGCGGAGCTCTTCGAGTTTCCGACTGTAGAAATTGTTCCGCCGGACGACTACGACGAACTCGACTCAGCAATTGCACGGATTGAACACTATCACTGGCTGGTATTTACCAGCGCAAACGGCTTCAATTATTTCCTTGAGCGCTTTATGGCCCTCGATCGAGATATCCGCGACCTGAAAGGCATCCGCATCTGCGCGATCGGTCCAAAGACCGCTGAGGCTGTCCGATCCTATGCTCTGAAGGTTGACCTCATTCCTGAAGAATTCCATGCCGAAGGGCTCTGCGAAGCTTTCCTTGAACATAAAAACAGCCTTTCCGGCATCCGCATTCTCCTGCCGCGAGCAGGTGCCGCGCGCGAGCTGTTCCCCGACAAGGTCCGCGCTCTCGGCGGTGTAATCGATACCCCGGTCGCTTATCTGGGGGTAACGTCGGAAAGGCACGGCAAACGCCTGAAACGCTTTCTGAAAGAGGGCAGGATAACGGTCGCAACCTTCACCAGCGCCATGACGTTCAACAGCTTCATGGAGATTATGGGAGATGATGCTCATGATGTGCTGAAAGATGTGAAGATCGCCGCTATCGGACCAGTAACTGCGCGAGCCGTCGAGAAAACAGGACTGCGTGTTTCCATCATGCCGGAGAAGGCGACTATCGGCGATATGGTTATCGCGATTGTAGAGGGAGTGGCAAAGCAGTAGTTATCACACGGAGGATTGTGCTCGCATTTGTTTGACGCTTCATTGCTTTAAGCGGGCTTTTTTACCTCCCAAACCGTAACGGCCTGAAAGCGGCTGACATGGATATACCGATCCGCCTCTATCAGGATAAGTGCTGTCGTTTCCGCTTCGGCAAAGGCACGCAGCTTCGGATGTTTTCTGAGAAAATACTCCAGCAGTTCCTCTCTTTTTTTCCCCGCACGCACCGCTTTTGCCGAACCCATCAGAGTAACAGCTTCGGCGTCAATCAGATCCTGCGTAATGTTCTTTCTGGTGTCCATAAGCAGCGCCACATGCGCAGATGCCGCGAGGTTCCGATATTTGACGGTGTTTTTCGGCGTAAGAAAAAGCGCGCCGGTAAGGTCAGGCAGCAGTGCAAAACCGACCAGAGACGCATAGGGGCGGTTACCGGCAGATGTTGCAAACACTGCGGAATGCTGCGACATATTAAGAGCACGGAGACGCTCCGGAAGCGCTGCATTACCGGCGACCGGAATATTCGGAAGGTCAAATCCGGATTTCTGTTCTTTTCTTCCTATGGCGATTGAGGCTAACGCTTCAGCAAACAACACCCTGTTTTTTTCCGACGCAACAGCTATCTGCTCCAGCGTATCGCCGGCAGCTCTATACCCGGAAGCATGCGCTTTCTGCGCCCATGTGCGATATACGGACGCATGATCGGACTCATGAGTCTGCCAATGCGTAAGCAATGTCACCAGTTTTTCAATCTCATTCATGATCCGCCTTCTTGCATGGTTTCATGTTTATGGAAAAGAAAATGGGAGTGAATATGGCTGTGCTTCTGACCGCCATGGAAATGGATGTGCTCATGCACCAGATTGACACGGAGCAGCAGTTCCTCGTCAGCAAGGATATCGTCAGCCGAACCGATACGCTCAAGGCGGTGTTCTTCAGAGAGAACGGCAACGCGGGCATGCATCTCGTTCACCATGCCGAGATCGTGCGTTGCCATGACAATGGTTTTCCCAGCTTCGTTGAGCGCAATCATCAGTTCAAGCAGGAATACCTGTGTGCGCGGGTCGAGGCCGTTTGTGGGCTCGTCAAACAAGAGCACGTCCGGATTCATGGTCAGCACGCACCCGAGCGCAACCCGCTTCTTTTCGCCGCCGGAAAGCATATGCGTCGGCCGTGAGGAAAGCTGTTCAATCTGAAGCATATGCATGATTTCATGAGCGCGGAATGTCGCGACTTCGTTATCGAGGCCAAGCTGAAGGGGACCGAAAACAAGCTCGTCCAGTACGGTCGGACAGAAGAGCTGCACGTCGGAGTCCTGAAAGATGAAACCGACACGGCTGCGGAAGGAACGGCGGAAAGGCTCCTGTTTCAGTGAAGCTTCAGAAACAACTTCTCCGTCAAACAGAACGCGCCCTTGTTGCGGATGCAGAAGTCCGGCGCAGAGCTGGAGAAGCGTTGATTTACCGCTGCCGTTTGACCCGATGACAGCGAACCGTTCGCCTCCACGAACTGAGAACGAGACATCGGTCAGGGCGGGAAATCGCTGGTAATAGCTGTAGGAGACGTTATCGAGGGAGAAGACATTCACCAAATCATTTTACACGAGACCGGCAAGCAAAACAATGAACGCAAGAAGGTATGCGCCGGCATAATCACGTTTCTGCAGGGATCTCTGCCCCGCGACCTGCACCGTTCCCGAAAAACCGCGGCAGAGCATTGCCCGATAAATGTCTTCGGCCCGCATCTGGGTTTTCCGGAAAACGGTCGCCATGCGGCCCGCCGACCATGCCCGAAAATCGGCAGCGGAAATTCCAGCGACAAGACGGACGTTCTTCGCGCGATACATGTCGAGAATCATCAGGGCGAACAGGTAGATATATTTATAGGTCAGCGTGAGTACAAGCAGCAGGGAATCGGGTACGCGAAACAGTTTCAGCGCACGGACGATTTCAGAAAAGGGCGTTACCGAGAGCATCAGAAACGAAAGGGACAGTGAAGCGAATACCCGCAACACGAGACGAATACAGATCAGCATTCCCTCCTCCGTGATGCCGATGTGTTGCGGAACCGCAACCCCAAAAAACATGACCGGCGCATTGAAAGAAAAAAAAGTGACGACCAGGGTTCCCGGGGTAATGATATTGAGCATGGCCGGAGCCGAGACAAGAAAACCAAAAAAGAATGTCAGCGGGAGTACTTTCCCGTAAAGGCTTCCGGGATGTATCCGCAAGACAACGACTATTGCCGCGACCATGAAAACGATGATGAGAAGCGGGAATACAGCCTTCTTGAAGCTGATAACGACAAGCATGAATAACCAGAAGAGAACCTTTATTCGTGCATCGATCGACTGGAACACGCCGTTCCGCGAGGCGAGTTCCCACTGGGCGAAGGTATCCTGCATCAGTCGGGCGAAAGTCGCAAAGCCACGCTCGACAAACGAGACGGATCTTTTGTTGCCGCAGGATGCCGCCAGTCTCTCTGCATTCTCGACAAGCAGGAATGCAGGAATATTAGTTTTCACGACGCTTCAGCAGTCTCGCCAGCAGATATACGGTGCCGGCGACAAGGAATATGCCGAGCAGGCCGGAAGCAATATACCAGACGGACTGGATGCCTAATGACGCACCATCACCTGCGGGATTGTAATCCGTCATCGGCGATTTCCAGAGGTCCGTCAGTTTTGCGAGTCCGGCAGGGACGAAGCCGATCAGCTCCTTCAGTTTCTCGGCGCTCCACTCTCCCCAGGCATCTTCTGCATTCAGAAGCTTCGGGAGAACGACGCCAACGGGGCTGAGCAGCGCCATCACGACAAGACCGATCCAGAGCTTTTTCTGAAATGTCGTCATGTTACACCTCCCGGTACGCATAGATGAGATCGGGTTCATGCTGCAGGAAATATCTGAGCAGCACAGCCGTGACGATTCCTTCAACAACGCCAAACAGCAGCAGATGCTCCGCAGCCATAATCGGAACCGCAATCGAGAGCGGATAGGGAGCATACAGCGGTTGTCCCTGCGCGTCGTGCGCTATCATGGGTTGAATGCCGAACTGGACTGCGGTGACGATTGCAGCCACGGTCAGGCCGATGTAACCCGCAAGAAACGCGGCAATCCAGATTCTCTTGCCGCCTTCTGAACTTCCTTTGACCGTACGAAATACCAAATAAGAGACAAACGGCATCACGACCGCCATGTTAAAACAGTTGGCCCCGATTGCCGTAATCCCCCCGTCGCCGAAGACGACAGCCTGAATGATTAGTGCGATGGATATCGCCAGTACCGCTGGCCACGGGCCGAGAAGGATCGCAATAATGGCCCCGCCGATAGCATGCCCCGTCGTGCCGCCCGGAATCGGAATGTTGAACATCTGAATCAGGAACGAAAAAGCGGCGGCCATCGCCAGATACGGTATGTGGCGATGCGAGAGCACCGTCTGAATTTTTCTGACTGCGGCAGTCCAGAAAAGCACGGCAACGCCGAACAGGGGGATATAGGTCTGCGGACTCAGGTAACCGTCAGGGATATGCATGTCTGCCTCGCTTAGAATTTAATGGTCATGCCCAGCAGCCAGGTGATGTCCGTTTCCGGCCTTGTCAGCCCGAACTTCACGCCGCCGTCAATGCTGAACTTCTCCGATATCTGATAGATCAGCCCTCCGAGCGCAAACGCCGGGTTAGTGCTGCTTGCTGCGTCAGGATTGCGCTCGACGCCGACGTTGGCCACCGCCTTCAGGTCTTTGATAACCTCCACTTCCGCCGCTGCTGATGCGTGCCAGAGGTTCTTGCGGTCTTCAATCTTGTTCTCGTTTCTGA
>JBBIQQ010000028.1:18246-20975 GCA_037442225.1 Nitrospirota bacterium | reverse complement strand
GACGGGACATGAGCGGGAGTCGCTGATAGCCTTCTGCGGGGCATTCATTCATGACATGGCGCGCAGTCATGACGGACGATGCGAAGACCACGGGCTGTGGGCGGCGGAGCGCAAGCATCCGCTGCACCGCGAGCGCTTTTTGCGCGTCGGCATTAGGGAAGATGAACTCTCAATCATAGCGGACATCGTCACCGGCCATTCTCAGCCGGGCGATGTTCAGATTGAAAAAATGAACATCCCTCTTGCCATTCTCAAGGATGCCGACGCCCTGGATCGTGTCAGACTTGGCGAAAACAACCTCAAGCCCGAGTTTCTGCGGTTTGCGCAAAGTCATGCTCTGATCGAGCACGCCCGCCGGTTTTATGCAAAGACGGCAAACGGTTCTTATGACAGTATGGAGTATTTCCTGAGACACATATACAATTTTCTGGCCTGAAAATTTGCTTCAGGCAAAGCTTTCCACTTTTCGCAAAATCAAACCTATGACACGCCCTGTCGTATATGTCGTTTTACAATAAACATTAGTGGGAATACCCCGGCGTTTTCATTAGCTTTTGTTCTTTTGCTGCCACTCCCGCAATGTCGGGAGTCTTTCCCGCTGGTTGCAAGCCTATTCAAACGGAAAAGATTCCGGATATCCTTACCAGGACGCGAGCCGGAATGACGAAAAAAACAGTAATACAGAACCTTATAGTCCGGTTGCAGACTCTAATAACGCTTTTGGGAAAAAAGAGAGAGACGCGGCCGCACTCTGATCTGAATTGTTAAAGCAGACATGCGTACTGGGGAGGGAATCGCAGACATGGACGATATGATTGAAAACAACTTAAACACACCGGGGCGGCTCTTTCGAAGCCCAACGCCGTCCGGTCATTCTCCATGCCGCTACCGAGCTGTATTATGACATGCGGCGCAGCAGACTCAAGGCCGGTTCTGGTCGGGCAGGCGGGGCCGGCTATTCCTGCGCTTCGTTGACGTCATCAATCTTCTCAGCATGACGCCCGGCGCCTCATGAAATTGCCACTCGCCGAGTTTACGCGCTAGAAACTGAACTGACAAAAAATGTTGAGCATACTGCTTCGGCTGGGGGAGTCTGTTGAAACAATGCAGGGAATCGGACTGTTATGCCAAGGAGTTTTTGAACCGTCCGATTGCCGGGCTCCCGCATATCCGATATACTGTCAGCAAGGCCGGACATTCTGTCTGCGCGAACTTCCGCATGCGAGGTGAAGTATGAGCACAATGCTCAGTGATCAGGGTCTTTCAGTCATTCAGGACGCTGACCTTAACGGCAAGATAGTACTGGTCCGGTTTGATCACAATGTGGTCAAGAAGGGGGAGATACGCGATCCATACCGCATTGACCGGACGATTGGCACACTGTTTCATATTGTCGAGCGAGGCGCGCGTCCTATCCTGATGACCCATATCGGCAGACCAAAAGACAAGAAGACCGGCGCAATCGTCTGCCGGCCCGAGGAATCGGTCGAACCGATAGTGCGCTATCTGGAGCAGAAGCTTCATATGAAAATCCATATCCCGTCGTTTCCTGCTGACGGGGACAAGGGCATTATCAGCATCAACACATCAATCAATCTTGCGATCAGGGACCTGAAGGAGCGCAGATACGGCGCGATTTATCTGCCGAATGCCCGCTGGTTTGCCGGTGAGGAGGCGAAGGACGCGTCGGCGGAAAGTCTGGCGCTTCAGCTCGCCGGGCTTGCTGATATTTATGTGAACGATGCCTTCGGCTCATGGCAGCCGCACGCCTCGACGTATGCGATAACAAAGTATCTGCCCTCATACGCTGGTTTTCTGATGCAGCAGGAAATAGAGAATCTCGACCGGGTGCTGAATCCGGAGCGGCCGTTTCTGGCAGTGGTGGCGGGGTCGAAGTACGACACGAAGATTGGCCCGCTTTCGGCAATCTACGACAAGGTGGACAAACTGATTCTCGGCGGCGTCATCTACAACACCTATCTCTGCGCCAAATACGGGGTGCGGATTCAGGGTGTGCTTGAGGACGACATCAAGCTGGCGATGGACCTTGTCAGGAAAGACGCGATGCAGAAGAAGGTGGTGGAGTTGCCGTATATCGTGGAGTCTGACACGATTGAAGGGCGGGTGGAGGGCAAGTACCGCACGGTTTCGGTTGCCGATTTCAGCCCCGGCAAATCTTATGGCTACGGACTGGACGTCGATCCGGCGTCGTTTGAGCAGCCTGCGGTTGCATCGGCAATCCTAGAGGCAAAAACGATTTTCGTTAACGCGGTCATGGGCTTTACGCCGCATTTTACGGCAGGCTCCCAGTCTCTCGACACGACGCTCGACCGGAATGCTTCGGCCCTGAAGATGTACGGCGGCGGCGACACGCTGCAAGAGTTCAAGGATCTCTGCCCTGGACTGTATCTGTCGGTCATGGACGACGCGAACTACTATTTCTTCACCGGCGGCGGCACGGTGCTGACCGCAATAGAACATGGCAGCCCTTACGGACTGAAGCCAGTGAAAGCTCTTATGCCCGGGGGCGAGCTGTAGTCAGTCTCCCTGAGCATGGTGCACCATGCTGCGCCCAAGGCCGGGATGCGCGGTTGGATGCGGAACTCAAAGTCATGGAAAAGCTGTGTTACAATAAAAAGCAAGAAGCATGCTAACATTTTCAGGAGTTTTCCCTGCATGACATCCGAAAAACCGGACGCCAAGCTCAATAAGGGTGGAAATCATTTTAA
>JBBIQQ010000028.1:0-18236 GCA_037442225.1 Nitrospirota bacterium | reverse complement strand
TGCCCGGCGAAAGAAACGGCGCGTCCTGATGCGCGAGGGAAGTGAGAAGCCTCTGATCCATAAGGGAAGGTATTCACGCCGGAGTGGTGGAATGGCAGACACAAAGGACTTAAAATCCTTCGGGGTTTTCCCCGTACGAGTTCGAGTCTCGTCTCCGGCATTTTCGTGATAAACTGAGTGATAAACTGAGGTTGTCTATGAATATGAAGAGGATATCCATGAAAAAGATACGCAAAACCGTGCTGCCCGCCGCAGGACTCGGAACGAGATTTTTACCGGCAACAAAGGCGTCGCCCAAGGAAATGCTGCCGCTTGTGGACAAGCCGCTGATTCAGTACGCAGTCGAAGAGTCGATGCGCGCAGGGCTTCAGGAATTCATTGTCATAACCGGCAAGGACAAGCGTGCCATTGAGGACCACTTTGACAGCGCGTTTGTGCTTGAAGATCGCCTTCGTTCGTCCGGCAAGGACAAAATGCTTGCCGAAATTAACCGGCTGAACCATCTGCAATTCGCTTACATCAGGCAACGCCAGGCGCTGGGGCTAGGGCATGCGATATTCTGCGCCAGACCGTTTGTCGGCGACGAAGCATTTGCGGTTATTCTCAGTGATGACGTGATTGACCCTGACTATCCGCTGCTGAAGAAGATGATCGCGCTCCATGAAAAGACCAGCGCGCCGGTTATCGCGCTCGAAGATGTGCCGCTGGATCAGGTGAACAGATACGGTATTGTCGATGCCGTGGCGATTGACGGATATCTCGAGATTCGTGATATGGTGGAGAAGCCTCCGGTGAATAAAGCTCCGTCGAATCTGGCAATCATCGGTCGCTACATCCTGACGAGCGATATTTTTGACCATCTGGCGAAGGTGAAGCCGGGCGCAAACGGAGAAATCCAGCTGACCGATGCATTGCGTTCGCTGGCGAAGAAGCGGCCGGTTTACGGCATTTCGATCCACGGCAAGCGGTTTGACGCGGGGGAAAAACTGGGCTATCTTGAGGCGACGGTTGAGCTGGCGCTCAGAAATCAGGAGCTTGGATCCCGTTTTGCCGAATATCTGCGCAGACGTGTTTCCATAATGAAATGAAAAGGGTGGCTCTCTGCACGATGGGGTCGGATAATGACCCCGCTTTCTGTCCTCTGGCCGATGTCTACGAGACGGAGGCCGAACTGGTATTTGAGATTGAGATACCTGGTATTGAGCCGGAATATGTAGTGCTTCAGGTGATTGAGCATTTTCTAATTGTTGAGAGCAAGCGCCGGCCGGATCTGAACGCTCATGTTCAGGAGGAACGCAGGTTCCTCTGCATGGAGCGCCAGACGCGGGCGTTCCGGAGGGTTCTGAATATTCCGATTGCCGTCGACAGCGTAAAAGGAACGGCACGGTGCCGGAATGGCGTTATTACGGTTCGCTTCCCGAAGCTGAAGGGGAAATGGATTGCCATTCCGATTGAGCAGTACTGACTGAACTGGGGGGATACGTATGAATGAAATGGAAAAACCGGACAACGGGAGCGCAATTGAGCATCAGGCAGCGGAGATTCCTTCGTCTCTGCCGGTGCTGCCGGTGCGGGATATCGTTGTTTTTCCGTACATGATTATTCCGCTGTTTGTGGGGCGGGAACTGTCTATTAAAGCAATCGATCATGCCTTGAACACCAACAGGCTCATTATGCTCTTGAGCCAGAAAGATATCAACGTCGAGAATCCGGAGCCTGGCGATCTTTACACCTTCGGCACTATCTGTATGATTATGCGGATGCTGAAGCTGCCGGACGGCAGAGTGAAGATTCTGGTGCAGGGTCTCACCAAGGCGCGCGTCACCGCCATCAACAAAAGTGAGGCATTTTTTGTCGGCGATATCGAGAAACTGCCTGAAGAGAAACCTGTGGACATGACTATCGAGAATGAAGCACTGCTCCGCAACGTGAAAGAACAGCTCGATAAGGTTGTTTCGCTCGGCAGATCGATTCTTCCAGATGTTATGGTGGTTATCGAAAATCTTGAGGACGCTGGACGGCTTGCGGATCTTATCGCATCCAATCTTGCGCTGAAGACAGACGCCGCGCAGGAGATTCTCGAAATGAGCGATCCGATCGGGCGGCTGAAAAAAGTCGGCGAGATACTGACCCGGGAGATTCAGCTGCTCACCATTCAGCAGAAGATTCAGACCGAAGCGCGGGGAGAAATCGACAAAACGCAGCGGGAGTATTTCCTCCGCGAGCAGCTGAAGGCAATCCAGCGGGAGCTGGGCGATATTGACGAACGCGCTGAAGAGGTGCGCGAGTTCAGAAAGAAGATTGAAGAAGCGAAAATGCCCGAAAAGGTGCTGAAGGAGGCGGAAAAACAGCTCCGCCGCATTGAGAAGATGCATCCGGACAGCGCCGAAGCCGGCACGATTCGCACCTATCTGGAGTGGCTGACCGAGATTCCGTGGGCAAAGAGCACGAAGGATCAGATAGACATCAAGACCGCGCAGAAAATCCTGAATGCGGATCACTATAACCTCGAAAAGGTGAAAGAGCGCATCCTTGAGTACCTCGCGGTGCGCAAGCTGAAAGAAAAAATGAAGGGGCCCATCCTCTGTTTTATCGGCCCTCCGGGAGTCGGAAAAACATCGCTCGGCCGTTCAATAGCAAAAGCGCTGGGCCGTGAATTCACCCGCCTGTCGCTGGGCGGTGTGCGCGATGAGGCCGAGATCCGGGGGCATCGCCGCACGTATGTCGGTGCCCTGCCCGGCCGCATCATGCAGAGCATCAAGCAGGCGGGTACGAATAATCCGGTCATGGTGCTTGACGAGATAGACAAAATCGGCTCCGACTTCCGGGGCGACCCGTCGTCGGCTCTGCTTGAAGTGCTGGACCCGGAACAGAACAGCACATTTTCTGACCACTATCTTGCCGTGCCGTTCGATCTTTCCGGTGTCATGTTCGTCACGACCGGCAACAGGGCGGATACCATTCCGGGCCCGCTGCGCGACCGGATGGAGATTATCTATCTTTCCGGGTACACTGATGAGGAGAAGCTGGAAATTGCAAAGAAGTATCTTGTTCCCAAGCAGATGGACGAGAACGGCGTCACATCAAAGATTCTGAAGCTGGAGGATTCGGCTATCCGTCAGGTGATTTCGCATTATACGAGAGAGGCCGGCGTCCGCAGCCTCGAACGCGAGATTGCGAACATCTGTAGGAAGGTTGCGAAGCAGGCTGCCGAAGGCAGGGTTGATGCCGTGACCATGGAAGCTGAATCCGTGCATAAATATCTCGGCGTGCCGAAGTTTCTGCCGGAAGAGGAGATGAAGAAGAATGAAGTGGGCGTCGCCACCGGACTTGCGTGGACCGAGGCGGGCGGCGACATTATTTTCATCGAAGCGACAGTCATGAAGGGCAAGGGAATCCTTACGTTGACCGGCCAGCTTGGCGATGTCATGAAGGAGTCCGCGCAGGCCGCGCTCAGCTATGTGCGGTCGCGCGGCAGGGAGCTCGGCATCAGCGAAGATACCTTTTCAACGGTTGATCTGCACATTCATGTTCCCGCAGGGGCAATTCCGAAGGACGGTCCGTCCGCTGGCATCACAATGGCGACGGCCATCGCATCAGTACTGACTGGCAGGGCGGTGCGGCGTGATGTTGCGATGACCGGCGAGGTGACGCTCCGAGGAAGGGTGCTCCCGATAGGCGGTCTGAAGGAGAAGACCCTCGCCGCAAAGCGTGTGGGCGTCAGTACGGTGATTGTTCCGCACCGGAACAAGAAAGATGTGGATGATCTGCCGAAGTATGTAAAACGGGGTATGCGCTTTGTATTGGCGGAGACGATGGATGATGTGCTAAAAACCGCCTTTGGAG
Source organism: Nitrospirota bacterium (assembly GCA_037442225.1). GTDB lineage: Bacteria > Nitrospirota > Thermodesulfovibrionia > Thermodesulfovibrionales > Dissulfurispiraceae > JAAYUK01. The sequence continues at coordinate 14,390 of JBBIQQ010000028.1, read as the reverse complement.
CGGCGTCTCCCGCAAAGCCTGCCCGGGAAAAGAAATCATCCCGTGCGCTTGGGGCGCCACAGCCGGCGCAGAAAGGGTCTGGACGTGCAGCTGCGCCGAGTCGGCGAACAGACGCTCCTCAGGGCCGTAAGAGAAAGGTTTAGTTCGGCGACGCGTCGTCACCCTTCGGTCCTGGTGCCGATCGGCGACGATGCCGCCGTATTTGCCCCTGAAGCAGGCCGCCTTGTTGTTACGACCGATCTCATGGCCGAAGGCGTTCATTTTGATCTCACCTATACTTCGCCGTATGCCCTCGGGTTCAAACTTGTTTCGGTCAATGTGAGCGATATCATGGCAATGGGTGTCCGCGCGCGCTATCTCTTTCTGAACATCGGCATGAAGCATGATTCAGACGAGACTTTTTTTGAAGGATTCTATGAAGGCATTTCCGCTGCGTGTGATTTCTATCGGATTGCACTTCTCGGCGGCGACATGTCTGGTGTCCGCACGGATCTGTTCCTCTCGGCAACGGTTATCGGTGAAGGAGAAAGATTTGTTACCCGCCGCGGCGCGAAGCCCGGCGACCGCATTTATGTAAGCGGCACGCTTGGTGATTCAGCCTGCGGACTCGCACTGCTGAAGCGTCTTCCATCTGAAGGGCGCGAGCAGGTGCGCAGGTGCGTTTCGGCATTGTCGCCTGTGGCTGCGGAGCATGCGCCCTTGCTGGTGAACGGCCGGAGCGTCGCGTGGAAAATGGCTGAACCTCTGCTCAGGCGTCATCTTTTGCCTGAGGCGCGATCACCGGAAAATATTGCTCCCTATGCCACCGCACTGATTGATGTGAGCGACGGCCTCGCTCTTGACCTCTGCCGTCTGTGCGATGAGAGCGGGGTGGGCGCAACGGTCTATCTGGAGCGCCTGCCGCGGTCAGCAGCGCTGGGGCAGGCAACTGCGCTTCTTGGCCTTGATGCCGATATCCTGGCAAGCTCCGGCGGCGAGGATTATGAACTTTTGTTTACTGCGCCGGATTTACCGGATGCAGTGCTTGCCGGGACCGGGGGAGTTCCGATAACCTGCATCGGAGAGATTACGCCGCATGAACGCACGCTCGTCGCCTGTGACGGCACGAAGAGCGCGTTGCAGCCGAAAGGCTATGAGCATTTTGGATCTGACAGTGATCAGTGAATTGTCAATCGCATGAAAGAAAAGAGATAGACAGATGACGACTGTTTCCCTTGTAACGCTCGGATGTCCGAAGAATGTGACAGATTCCCGCCGTCTTGCCGAAGTGCTTGCCGCACGGGGCCTTGTCGTTATTGATGATGCTGGGGCGGCGGATGCCATTCTGGTGAACACCTGCGGCTTCATTAAGGACGCGAAGGAAGAGTCGATAGAAGAGATTCTGCAGCTCGTTCAGGCGAAAACCCCGGAGCAGAAGCTGGTTGCGTTTGGCTGCCTGACGCAGCGCTACCGGAAAGAGGTTGAATCGGAGATGCCGGAGATAGACGCTATTTTCGGCGTCGGCGAATTTGAGAAGATTGCCGGGTTCTGCGCATCGCTGAAGAAGGACGGGGAGGCCGCGGCCGCGCAGGATGCCGCGCAGCTTTACAGCCGACTGCAGGAGACGGCGCTCTGGCAGCCTTCGTACACATACCTGAAAATCTCTGACGGATGCAATAAACGCTGCACATTCTGCGTGATACCGTCGATTCGGGGACGTTTTCGCAGTCTGCCGAGCGAACGGATTATCCAGGAGGCGAAGACTTTCGTAGAACGCGGCGTGCGGGAACTTGTCCTTGTCGCTCAGGATATCTCCAGCTACGGCCGCGAGTGGGAGGAGGGATGTTCTCTTCTTTCGCTGCTGAAAGAGCTGGTCGCCATTCCGGGAGAATTCCGCATTCGCCTGCTCTACCTGTATCCGACCGAGATATCGGAAGAACTGCTGGAGCTTGTCGCCTATGAAGAGAAGATACTCAAGTATCTCGACATCCCGTTTCAGCATTCCGAAGATCGCATTCTTCGCATGATGGGCCGTCGCGGAACGCGCAAGGAATATCTGAAGCTGATCCGAACTATTCGACGCGCAATCCCCGGCGTGACGCTCCGCACGGCTTTCATTGCTGGATTCCCGGGGGAAACCGAAACCGATTTCCAGGGCATGGTCGATTTTATCGAAGAGGTCCGCTTCGACCGGCTCGGTGTCTTCAAGTATTCGCGCGAGGAAGGCACACCGGCTGCAAGACTGCCTGGTCAGGTGACGGCAAAAGTTAAGGACCGCCGGTTCGATGAAATAATGAAGCTGCAGGCGCTTATCTCCCTTGAGAAGAATCGCGATCTTGTCGGCAAAACGTTGCGAGCCGTCGTTGATGAAACCGACGACGATATGATACTGGCGCGTCTTGATTCTCAGGCGCCGGAAATTGACGGAATGGTTATTATCGAAAGAACGGAAGAGCGGAAGGCGGGAAGAGCGAAAACAAAAGCAGCTGAACGAGCCGGTGCTCCTTCGGCGCTGAAACAGGGAAGCGTGATCGAAGTCGAGATAACCGAGGCCTATGATTACGACCTCAAGGGCACGCTTATCCGTGTTGAGGCGGTCTGAGCGGCGCTATGTCACGAATCCCGAGCCTGCACCTTTTTCTCTTCGGCATAACATGCCTGACGACGCTTACCGCCGGCGCTCTGCAGAGCGGCGTGAATCTGTTGGAAGATCCTGCCGGGATTCTTGCGGGGTTGCCGTTTGCCGGAACGCTCATGACAATTCTCGTATTTCATGAGTTCGGGCACTATTTTGCCGCCCGCAAGCACAATACTCTCGCGACGCTTCCGTATTTCATTCCGGCACCGCCCATCCCGCCGCTGGTTATCGGGACCTTCGGCGCTTTTATCAAGATGAAATCGCCGATAATGACTAGGGCTGCGCTTATTGATATCGGGGCGTCCGGTCCGGTGGCGGGATTTCTTGTTTCATTGGCCGCATGTGTCATCGGGCTCAGCCTGTCGCCCATCATCTCCCTTGAGCAGACAGAAGGAATGTTATCGCTCGGCGATTCTCTTTTGTTTGTGGCGCTATCGCAGGCGGTGGTCGGGGCGCTTCCGGCCAATACCGATATTCTTCTGCATCCGGTAGCGTTTGCCGGCTGGATCGGTCTCTTTATCACCGCCATGAATCTCATGCCCATCGGGCAGCTTGACGGGGGGCATATCCTCTACGCCCTTTTCGGAAAATGGCACGAAACCATTTCTGCTATCCTTGTCGGTGTGCTGGGAGCGCTCGGCACTGCGGCACTTTTCTGGGATTTCGGCTGGCCGGGATGGGGCGTCTGGGCCATTCTGATGCTGATTCTCGGCATTCATCATGCGCCGGTTATCTATTGGGAGGATCGTCTTGACCCCGGACGCCGACTGCTCGGCGTCTTTGCGCTCATCATATTCATTATTACGTTTGTCCCCTTGCCGATTAAGTTTCTTTGGGAGTAGGAATGAGCGCCAAACACATAAACAGCACATCACACGCGATCATCAAGGCGGCGGTCAGAGTCCGTGAGGGGCATTCAAAGGGCAATGGTTTCGAATTTTTCATTGAAGGACCCCATCTGCTTGAGTCGGCGCTTCGGGCCAAACAGTTTTCCCTGCTCCGGGTCTTCTTCACTGAAGAGTTCGCCGGTGGTTCTGACGGCAGGGCGCTTTTGCGGCGGACGGAAGTCTTCCTTCCCCAAGGCAGTACCATCGGAGTGTCCGATGCGGTCATGGCAAAGCTGAGCGATGCGAAAACTCCGCAGGGCATCGCCGCTATTGTTTCCTCGCCGCGGCTTGGACTTGCAGATCTTCGTCTGTCACCGGTGCCGCTGCTGGTGGCATGCGACCGCGTGCAGAACCCCGGCAACATGGGAACCATAATCCGTCTGGCGGACGCGTTTGGAGCCGAAGGGGTTATCGTGCTTTCCGGAAGCTGCAATCCGTTCATGCCGAAGGCGGTGCGGAGCAGCGCCGGGAGCATTTTTCATCTGTCGGTGGTTTTCACCGGACCGGAAGATTTGGCTGCATACGCGGAGCAGCGGGCTGTGACACTTATCGGCGCGGATGCGCGGGCAGAAAAGGACTGCTTTTCAGCCGGCTTGCGCCGTCCGTTAATACTGGTGCTCGGCAACGAGGCGCACGGCATCAGCCCGGAACTCGGAGCGCATATCACAGAATCGGTCCGAGTCCCGATCATCGGGCAGGCTGAAAGTCTCAATGTGGCGGCTTCGGCGGCGGTGCTGCTCTATGAGGCGATGCGGCAGAGAGCCGCGCAGCCCGGTCCTCGGTGATTTTGGCTCCGGCCATTCAGCAGCATGCCGGACAGAAGCCATGAGCGTATTTAATGAGCAAACCTGAAGATCTGAAATCCAAAGCATCTGTTTGAGGCATTTTGCCGAACAGTCTTATCACTGTCGTCATGTCGGCAAGGATAAAAGAAGATCTGGTCAGTGAATCGCTGTTCCGGGCGGTCGCTGCAAAACGGCCGCCCAAGGGCTTGATTCATCCGGGCGCTTCAGTAAAAGTGACCCTCGAAATCGAGGCCGATATTCCGAATAGGGTCCCGGACAATGCTGTTCGGACCGGAACTGAAAACAGCCGCACGCTGAAGTTTACCGATCAGGATTTGAGACGGAGTAGTTTCATTAATATACAGAGACCTTCATGTGGATTCTTTGCGGAGGATTCAGGTAAACTACGGACTCGATATTTCCCCGGAAGCGAAAGGAGCACGCTACAGATGAATGTTATTTTGAAAGAGGATGTAAAAAATCTCGGCAAGATGGGCGAGTTTGTATCGGTTAAGGAAGGGTATGCCCGCAACTTTCTTTTGCCGAGAGGTCTCGCTGTCGAGGCGAATGATAAGAATGTGAAGGAATTTGAGCACACGAAGCGTCAGATTATTGAACGCGCCGGCAAGATTAAAACAGATGCCGAGACGATTGCGGCAAGGGTTTCCGGAAAGACCGTTACCATTGCTGCAAAGGCTGGTGAGGAGGACAAACTGTTCGGTTCCGTCACCGCAATGGATATCGCAGAGGCGCTCAAGAAGGACGGCATCGAGGTTGACAGGAAGAAGATTCACCTTGATGACGCCATCCGCCGGCTTGGCACCTACACGGTTTCGATCAAGGTGCACCCCGAAGTTTCTGCCGAGCTGAATATTCAGGTCGTCGCAGAGTAATTTTCATCGTTGAGGGGCAGGCCGGCGAGCGCGCCGTCCTGCTTTTTTCATTTCCGAACGGAGGCGACCGCAATGCAGAAAAACGTGGCAATCGACAAGCTCCCCCCCCAGAATCTCGAGGCTGAGGAGTCGGTGCTCGGTGCCGTAGTTTTCGACAATGAGGCGTTTCCGAAAGCTCTCGAGCATGTCAGCATTGAAGACTTTTACAAGACAGCGCACCAGAAGATTTTCCAGGCTATGATAGATCTTTTTGAGCGGAATGAACCGATTGACATCATTACGCTCACCGACGCCCTCCGCAAAAACGGCGACTTTGAAACAATAGGCGGCGTTCCCTATCTCTCCTATCTTGCAAACAGCGTTCCCACATCGGCAAATGTCAGATATCATGCCAAACTGGTCCGCGAAAAAGCACTGCTGCGCGGACTCATACGGACGTCGACCGAGATTGTCGCAAAGGTGTACGAAGAGACGCACGATGCGGAGGAAATGGTTGATCAGGCTGAAAAAATGATCTTCGATATCGCGGAAAAGCGGACGAAGGCATCATTTGCCAGTCTGAAGGAAGTTATCAAGGACACGTTCAGGACTATCGAGCATTTATATGACAAAAAGGAAGCGATTACCGGCGTTCCTTCCGGGTATAAGGATCTCGACGAAATGACGTCAGGATTCCAGGCGAGCGACCTGATTATTGTTGGCGGACGTCCGGGCATGGGCAAGACGGCGTTTGCGTTGAATATCGCCCAGCATGTCGCGATTGAGAGCAAGGAACCGGTGGCGATCTTCAGCCTTGAAATGTCGAAGGAGCAGCTTGCCATGCGCATGCTCTGCTCAGAGAGTGAGGTGGATTCATCCCGTGTCCGCAAGGGGTTTATCGGCCGTCAGGACTGGCCCCGGCTGACCAATGCCGCCGGCCGCCTCGCGGAAGCGCCGATTTTTATTGATGATTCTGCGGCGGTAACGGTGCTGGAGGTTCGTGCCAAGGCGAGGCGGCTCAAGATGGAACACGGCGGACTCGGGCTGATTGTGGTCGACTATCTCCAGCTCATGCGCGGCCGCGGCAGCGCCGAGCGCCGCGAGCAGGAAATTTCTGAAATTTCACGCGGCCTCAAGGCGCTCGCAAAGGAATTGCGGGTGCCGGTCATCGCACTCAGCCAGTTGAACCGCGGCGTCGAAAGCAGGACGGATAAACGCCCGAGTCTGGCGGATCTCCGAGAGTCGGGGGCCATAGAGCAGGATGCCGACGTTATCATTTTTCTCTATCGCGACGAACTCTATAACAAGGCGACTCAGTTCAAGGGGAGGGCGGAAATCATTATCTCGAAACAGAGAAACGGTCCGACCGGAACGGTGAATCTTACCTTCATGGCGAATTGCACCAAGTTTGCTGCATACACCGATGTCTCATATGAGCCGGAGGAGAGCTACGCAGAATGAACCGCCTTCCGGTTGTCGCGGGGAAATTTTACTCCGGCTCACCGCCAGGTCTGAAGCGCCAGGTGAAGCAGTATCTTGTGCCGGAAGGCACCCGGGAGCGGGCGCTCGGTATTGTCGCGCCTCACGCCGGATTCGTCTATTCCGGCGCGGTGGCAGGTGCCGTCTATTCGGCAATAACTGCGCCGAAGACGTTTGTGTTGCTCGGGCCGAATCATACCGGCATGGGAGCTCGTATATCCCTCTACGCTGAGGGTGCGTGGGAGATTCCGACCGCAACATTTCCGGTTGACGAAGCCCTTGCAAAACAGTTTTTGGCGGAGAGCGATCTGGTTGAAAGACTTTTTGGAGCAGGCGTCCTGATGAAGCCCGACACAGCGGCGCATTTGAGGGAGCATTCGCTTGAGGTTCAGCTTCCGTTTATTGCGGAAACGGCAGAAAACGCCTCCATAGTTCCCATTGCCGTCATGCAGGCGTCTCTAGAGGAATGCAGGATGACAGGTGAGGCCATTGCGTCCGCCATCAGACAGACTTCCTACGATGTGACAATGATCGCGAGCACCGACATGAGCCACTATGTCAGCGATGCGACCGCGCGGCGCCTGGATAATCTTGCGCTGGAGCGAATTCGGGCGCTTGACCCCGAGGGTCTCTACAAAACAGTGCATGAACACCGGATTTCCATGTGCGGCGTCTATCCAACTACGATAATGCTCTTTGCCGCGAAGGAACTCGGCGCTGGGCAGGTTCGGCAGATACGGTACGCGACGTCGGCAGATGTGAGCGGAGATTATGAACAGGTCGTTGGCTATGCCGGTCTTCTCATTACATGAATGCTGTCAGCACCGCGGTCATCCTTGCGGGGGGGCAGAATACCCGGTATCCGTCTCTTAAGGCATTTATTCCGGTGGACGGCATTCCTCTTATTGAAAAGACTATCGCATTGCTGCGGAGCCGTTTCTCCAAGGTGATTCTCAGTACGAACCAGCCTGAGAGGTACTTTCATCTTGGGCTGCCGATGATTGGCGACGTTCTTGTTTCCCGCGGGCCGATGAGCGGCATACATGCCGCGCTGCCGCACGCGGACGGGTATGCAGCCTTCTTCCTGGCGTGTGACATGCCGTTTGTAGCGGATGCCGTTGTCGCATGCGTCTGCGAGCATTATGCCGGAATTCCTTCTCACAGCCCGGTAGACGCGGTGGTGCCGATTTTCCGCGGGAGACCGCAGCCGCTGCTTGCGGTGTACGCGAAAAGCGTCTTGCCCGCGCTGGAAACTGCCGTGCGTGAAAACAAGGTTGCGCTGCTGCGGTTTTTCGGAGAGGTTCGCACCGCATATATTGCCGAATCCGTCGTGAAAAAAATGGGCGCAGACGGAAGCAGTTTTGTTAATATAAATACGGTTGACGATTATGTCGGAGCGCTCGGCTTTCGCGGGCGGACTGATACGTCTGCATGATTGGCTTCCGTATGTCTCAGCGAGGAGGAACAGTATGCTCGGTCTTGGTATGCAGGAATTAGTCATTATTCTCATTATCGTCGTGGTTCTTTTTGGAGCGACGCGCCTTCCGCAGATTGGCAAGGGTATGGGCGAGGCGATACGGAATTTTAAAAAGTCTACGAGCGAGCCGGACAGCATAGACGTGACCCCCAAGAAGGACGTTGCCGACAAAAAGGATTCCCCCGAAGCAGAAAAGAAAGCATAGTGCAGTGAGCAGCGGCCTCCGGGCCGGGATCGATCTCCCGGCTCTTTCCCATAATTTTGCAGCTGTCCGGCGTTTCTCAAACAACCGTCCCGTTATTGCTGTTGTCAAGGCCGATGCCTACGGACATGGTGCTCCTGAAACCGCTCGAACGCTTGTCGAGCAGGGGGCGGCCCAGCTCGGCGTAGCATATGCCGAAGAAGCAACTGAGCTTCGTGAAGCAGGCATCACCGCCCCGATTCTTGTCTTTTTTGACCCCGATGTCGAAACTGTTTTTCAGCACAATCTGACCCCGGTGGTTTTCGACTTGGCGAAGGCGGAAGCGCTTTCCCGCGAGGCGGCGCGGCGCGGCCGTCCGCTCAGCATCCATGTGAAAGTCGATACCGGAATGGGTCGGCTCGGTCTGCAGGGCGCCGCCGCTGCCGCTATACTCCAGATAGCACAGTTGCCAGCCCTTGAAATAGAAGGCGTCATGAGCCACTTCTCGGGGGCGGATCTCCGTGATGATTCCTTTGCGGAGACGCAGATTGCCCAATTCCGGGCCCTGCGCGCATCGCTGGCGAATGCCGGGCTCCGGCCGCCGTGTTTTCATATTGCGAACAGTGCCGCGGTCATGAGCAAACCTGATGCGCATTTTGACGCGGTGCGTCCCGGCATCATGCTCTATGGCTACTCGCCCCTTGAGCCTGGCGCAACTTCTACGCAGGCAATCGATCTGAAGCCGGTCATGAGCGTTGCCACGCGATTCGTATCGATTCGCACCGTCGCCTCGGGCAAACCGATAAGTTACGGAAGGACGTTCTATACGAAACGGCAGAGCATTATCGGCGTGCTGGCCATGGGATATGCCGACGGTTTTTCCCGCATCTTCTCCAACAACGGAGAGGTGCTGGTCCGGGGGATGCGCGCGCCGATTGTCGGACGGGTCTGTATGAATCTGACTATGGTTGACCTGACCGACATCCGCGATGTCAATGAGTCAGACGACGTGGTTATTATCGGTACGCAGGGCGGGCAGACCATTACGGCAGCCGAGTGGGCGGAATGCGCCGGGACAATTTCCTATGAAATAGTGCTCGCATTCGGACGGCGCGCAAAGCGGCATATTATAAGAGACTGACAGAGGAAATCGCGGAAACACGAAGCTCTGGAATGAAAGACTCCGTTCGGAGATTAACCCGTAATTGCTGATATACTAAGACACAAGTTGGTAAAAATCTCATATCCGTCATTCCGGAGCAATGCCGGCCATGACCGGAAGGCTCCGGCAGACCGCCGAATAGAAGTGATTTTTTGCATAGAAGGAGGACGAGAAATGTTGTCAGAAAGAGTACGCCAAATCAAGCCATCTCCGACCCTTGCAATGGATGCAAAGGCAAAAGGCATGAAGGCGCAGGGAGTGGACGTTGTCAACTTTGGCGTTGGCGAGCCTGACTTCGATACCCCGGAGCATGTAAAGGAAGCCGCGATCAAGTCTATCAGGGACGGTTTTACGAAATATACGCCGGTTGGCGGCACTGATGAACTGAAAGAGGCGATTGTCGACAAGCTTTCAGCCGACAACGGGCTTGCATACGAAAAAGAGCAGATTATCGTCTCCTGCGGGGCAAAACACAGTCTCTACAACATAGCTCAAGCACTGTACGGACCCGGCGATGAGGTTATCATTCCCGCGCCCTATTGGGTCTCGTATCCGGATCAGGTGCTTCTGAATGACGCCACGCCGGTGCTTGTCGAGACCCGCGAAGCGGATCAGTTCATGCTGCGTCCGGAGGCGCTCGCCGCAAAAATAACGCCTAAAACCAAGGCAATTATTCTGAACTCACCGTCCAATCCGACCGGAGTTGCCTACGACAAGATAGCCCTTGCCTCGGTCGCTGAACTTGCGGTGAAGCACAACCTGTATATCATTTCGGATGAAATCTATGAAAAGCTTGTGTATGAGGGGATTCAGCACGTCAGTATTGCGGCGCTTGGCGAGGAAGTCAAGAATCGGACTATTGTGGTGAACGGTCTTTCAAAGTCGCATGCCATGACAGGCTGGCGTATCGGGTATGCTGCCGGCCCGAAAGACATAATCAAGGCGATGACGAATATCCAGAGCCAGTCGACCTCCAATCCGACCTCGATTTCCCAGAAGGCGGCTGTAGCGGCGCTCAGGGGGCCTCAGGACTTTGTTGCCATGATGCGTACTGAGTTCGACAGGCGGAGAGTCTTCCTTGTCGATGCGCTCAACGCTTTGCCCGGTTTCAGATGCCTGAAGCCTACCGGTGCGTTTTATGCATTTCCGAATATTGTGGCACTGTACGGCAAAAAGGCCGGGCAACGCGCTATCAATGGTTCGCTTGACTTTGCCCTCTATCTTCTTGAAGATGCAAATGTGGCACTTGTTCATGGTGAGGCGTTCGGCAATGACCAGTACATTCGCCTATCCTATGCAACCTCCATGGAAACCCTGCAGAAGGGTGTTGAACGGATTGCGGCTGCGGTCGCAAAACTCTCGTAGCCGGGGACTGCATGTCAGAATTCCGCTGCGGATATGTCTCGCTCATAGGGCGGCCGAATGTCGGCAAATCGACGCTGCTCAATGCCCTGATCGGTGAGAAGGTGGCTATTGTCAGCCCGAAGCCTCAGACGACGCGCAACCGTATCATGGGCATCAGAAATCTGCCTGAAGCGCAGATTGTATTTCTGGACACGCCCGGCATTCATAAGCCCCGGCATAAGCTCGGCGAATGCATGGTGCGGGAAGCGACCGGCACATTCCATGACGTTGATGTTGTACTGTTTCTTGTCGAGCCAGGGGAGCCAGCTGCCGGGGACGGTGCGATTATCGAATCGCTCGCCGGCCTGAAAAAACCGGTTTTTCTGATAATCAACAAGGTGGACACGATCAAGAAACAGGAGCTGTTGCCGGTAATCGACGTTTATGCAAAGCTGTACTCGTTCAGGGAGATTATTCCACTTTCAGCGCTTGATGGGGATGGCCTCGATCACCTTCAGGCGGCGTTGCTCGCACTCTTGCCGGCGGGACCGCGACTTTATCCGGACGACATTCTGACCGATCAGGCTGAACGGTTTATGGCTGCTGAGGCGATTCGCGAAAAGATCATGCAGCAGACGAATGACGAACTGCCGTATTCGATCGCGGTAGAAGTCCTGACCTGGAAGGAAAAGAAAGACGGACTGGTAGCTATCCAAGCGAATATATATGTTGAAAGAGACAGCCAGAAGGGTATTATAATAGGAAAACATGGCGCCCGCCTGAAGGAGATCGGCACAGCAGCGCGCGCTGATATCGAGCGTCTTCTTGGAGACAGAGTCTTTCTGGAACTATGGGTAAAGGTCCGCAAGGACTGGCGGAACGACGAGCGGGCGCTGAAAGATCTGGGGTTTGAGTGATGCAGATACAAATGAAGGTTGAGGGATTGCTGTTTGACCCGCGAAGCGGCATGTATATTCTGCTGCTGCAGCAGGTTGACGGTCCGCAGACGCTGCCTATCTGGATTGGCAAGCCTGAGGCTGACGCCATTGCGCTTGCTCTCGGAAAGGTCATGACCCCCCGCCCCCTGACGCATGACCTCATCAAAAATGTCTTTGAGGGGTTGAGTATGGCCGTCACAAGGATTGTCATAACCGAAATCATCGATAACACCTACTATGCGCTTATTCAGGGCACTGACGGCAAGCGTGAAGTAGCAATTGACTCGCGGCCGTCCGACGCCGTCGCCGTCGCGCTCCGGGTGCAGGCCCCCATATTTGTTGAGGAGAATGTCCTTGAAGTGCGCAAAGCGGACGAACTTGAAGAGTGGCTGAAGAATCTCAAGCCTGAAGATTTCGGCACCATGATGTAGCGGAGCGGCTTTGTTCCTCTCTGATCATGTTCATGCTGCTCCTGGTCGGGGGCAGCGCGTTTCATGCTGAACCGTACCGAGGGCATCGTCCTCAAAACGGCTGTATTTGGTGAAGCGGACCTCATCGTTACTTATCTGACACGCGACTACGGTATTCTCAAGGCTTTTGCAAAAAGTCCCCGCAAGATCAAGAGCCGCTTCGGCAGCTCCCTCGAGCCGCTTACGCACTCCCGTATCGCGGTTATGGGCCGAGAGGATGCTCAGCTGCCGCGGCTGACGCAGTCGGATATTCTGCAGCCGTTTCAGTCGCTTCGCGAAAGCTATGCGACATTTGTGCGCGCATCGCAGATGATAGAGCTGAATCTCCGCTTTCTGCCCGAGCGCGAGCCGAATCCGGATGCGTTTCGGCTGATGACGCAGGCGCTCGCGAAGCTGGATAAAGGCCCGAAGAATCTGTATTTTCTGTACTATAAAATGCGGTTCCTCCAGATATGCGGCTACCTGCCGGGGCTGGAGATCTGCGGCAGGTGCGGCGGGTCCGGAGCGGAACTGAGCCTGCATCATTTTTACCTTGCGCATGGTTCGATCCTGTGTGAGCATTGCTCTACAGGCCGTGAAGAGTCACGGGAGCTGTCCGCCGGAGCTCTTCGGGTTTTCCGCGGCATGCTGCGCTGGCGGTTTGTGACTATTGACCGCTTCAGTGTCGGGGACCATCTGATTTCAGAGCTTGATACGCTGCTTGAAGCGCACATCGCCTATGTGCTGGCGAGGCCGCTTCGTACGAGCGCATTTCGGGCCTGAAAATGGCCGATACGCAAGCCCGTTTGCTTGACAGAAGTGATGACTGTCATTTATAAAAATCTATTTATAGTTCTTGTCAGCGTTCGCGGGGTGAAGTGTTTTCATCAGCCTGAAAACTCAGACAGAAAACAGGGACAGGAGACATAGAGAGCATGGGAAAGGTTCGTATTGCCATCTTTGGTATAGGTAACTGTGCGAGTTCGCTGATTCAGGGTATCGAATATTACAGGACACTGCCGGATGACAGTCCTGACCGATCTCTCGGCCTGATGCATCATGATCTTGGCGGCTATACTCCGGCCGATATTGAGGTCGTAGCGGCATTCGACATTGACATCCGCAAGGCCGGGCGGCCGCTCAGGGAAGCACTCTTTGCAAAACCGAACTGCACAAGGGTCTTCTTTCCGAATCTGCCGGATTATCCGGTAACGGTCCAGATGGGGCCGGTTCTCGACGGCATCTCTCAGCACATGTCGGATTATCCTGATGACCGCAGGTTCATTGCTTCTGACATGCAGCCGTGTGACGTTGCCAAGGTCTTGAAAGAGAGCGGAGCTGATCTGGCCGTGAGCTATATGCCGGTCGGCTCTGAGAAGGCAACGCGGTTTTATGCCCAGGCATGCCTTGATGCCGGCATCGGTTTTGTAAATTGCGTTCCGGTCTTTATCGCATCGGATGACGAGTGGATACGGAAGTTTGAGGAACGGAATGTTCCGCTTGTCGGCGATGACGTCAAGTCCCAGATCGGTGCGACGATTATTCACCGCATGCTGACCAAACTTTTCATGGATCGCGGCGTAAAAATCAGCCATACCTACCAGCTTAATGTCGGCGGCAACACCGACTTTCTCAACATGCTGAACCAGGAACGGCTGAAGAGCAAGAAGATTTCGAAGACTGAAGCGGTCTCTTCGCAGGTGAACCACTCGCTGGACAGGGACGATATCCACATAGGGCCATCCGACTATGTTCCTTGGATGAACGACAACAAGGTCTGTTTCCTCCGAATCGAGGGCTATGAGTTCGGCAAGATGCCGATGCATGTCGAATTGCGGCTTTCTGTTGAAGATTCTCCGAACAGCGGTGGCGTGGTTATTGATGCCATCCGGTGCTGCAAGCTTGCAAAGGACAGGGGCATCGGCGGTCTCCTCATTTCGCCGTCTGCGTATTTCATGAAGCACCCGAGAATACAGTATGCGGACGAGGAAGCCCGTGAAATGGTTGAAGCCTTTGTCCTTAACCGGCGGGAAAGGTAGCGGTGCTGTCTTGATCAGTGCGAAGCTCGGACACTTTCTCGACAAGCCTCTTGAGCCGTATGCACGCAGAGTTTCCATCAGTCCAAACGTCATAACCGCAGCCGGATTTGTCATTACCCTCCTGGCTGCCGCAGTTCTTCCTCAGCAGCTACAGGTTGGG
>JBBIQQ010000027.1:20454-21109 GCA_037442225.1 Nitrospirota bacterium | reverse complement strand
CATTTCCGGCTTTGCCTTGCCGGTGCGCGACAGCGCTTCAATTGCGGCCAGTTTTCGTATCGTGAGGTCGGCGGCCGGCAGCGGACCATGACGGACAATTTTTCCGCTGATGAAAGCTTCGAGTCCGCTCTCAAGCTTCTCTGCCAGGCTTGCCGGGAATTCCCATCCCGCTTCGCCGGCGATGGAATATACATACGCGGAAAGAGTAGGATCTCCCAGCTTCATGCCCGGAAAGTACTTCATCAGGCCGTCTCTGTCCAAATGCGCTGGCATCGTTCCGACCAGATGAGACCACATCGCCGTATCCTTGAGCGCAACGGCGCGCGATATCTTCTGTTCGAGGCATGTGTATGGGTAATCGCGCATGTACCGCTCAACCCCGTTGAGGCTGTCTGACAGGCGCGGCTGCAGGGATACGCTGAGGCCTCCCTTGCCGGAAAGCGCGTCTCTTGGTTTCTCGACCGGAACGGCTATCTGATCTTTCGCTTGGGCAATCGTTGCTTGGACGGTCATCACCGGAACTGCCGGAAGGACTCTTTGCGTGTCTTTAATGCGGTCGCTGACATCCGCTTCCCTGTCCCTGGCAGTGACCTCCCATGTCATCTTGTCAGTGTTCAGCGGAACGGCAGCATCCCAACCGACGGTCTTTGCCTGC
>JBBIQQ010000027.1:0-20440 GCA_037442225.1 Nitrospirota bacterium | reverse complement strand
GCGAGAGATTCGTTCAGCGCAGCAAGGCTCTGTCCGGGCGATGAAATGGCTGTGAGGTCCACGGTCATGTGGCGATTCGTTGTATTGCGCACAGTGAACTCTGCACGAAAACGGTCGGCTTCACGTATTATCCGCGGGAGGCCTGAAAAGAGCATTAAATCCTGCGAGCTTCGGATGCTCGCCTGTCCGGTTCCGAACAGGCTTGCGCCGCCGACAGCGACCGCGACAATGCGGAAACTGGTGAGAGAATCATTCAGCGGAATTGTCACGCGCGCTTCACCTTTGTTGTTGAGCGCAACGCGGCTTTTCCAGAAGATCAGGGTTTCGAAGAGTTCCCGGGTTGTCTTGTTGCCTCCTCCTCCGCCATGCGCCATCGCTTTCAGTCCGAAGTGGCGCTTGCCGACGACCTGCGCCTGTGCCGTGGATGTCCTGACTTCATAGGCCCGGCGGCCCATCATGGCTTCAAGAAGATTCCAGCTCTGGTTCGGCATCAGTTCGAGCAGTCCCTCGTCAACGACAGCAAGAGCAACTTCAGTTCCGTTCGGCGGAAGCTTCCCCATCGCCGTCTTTACGGCAATGGTGACGATAGCCTTGTCACGTACTTTGTAAACCTTTTTATCCGCTGAAACGCTCACCTTGAGTTCATAAGGCTTCCATCCGACTTTGACTTCAGCAATCCCGAGTTTGTACGCCGGCTTGCCGAGATCAACCAGCGCCGTCGGCGGTATCCTGTCGACGCGGCCGCGTACCGCAAGTGCGGAGACGAAGACATTCGGGGCATACGCCGGTTTTATCGGAACTTCGACCGTCGGGTTTTTGCCGGAAATCTTCTTCACATAGGTATCAATGATCCCTTCGCGTTCGACCGTGACAAGAACCGTTGCCTCCCGGAAGGGCATCCGGACCTGGAATTTTGCAGTTTCGCCTGCCTCGTACCGCTTTTTTTCGGGCAGCAGGTCGATGCGATCGTTGTTGGACACATCAAACCACCATTCTCCCTTTGCCGCTATCCAGACATCGCGATTCGCGGACGCAATGTTGCCATCGCTGTCTTTGGCGGTCGCCTGGATGATGACATTGCCCGAGACCGGCGCAATGACTTCGCAGAACATCAAGCCCTGCGCGTTTGTTTTTCCGGAACAGAGCGCCCCGATGTGTTTTGTCTCGGAGATATGCTCGTAGGCATAGAAGCCGCCCATCAGCCGTTTTCTATGGGAATAATGTTTCCGCTGAAACAGATTGACGGTGATATCGGCACCAGTCACGGGCTTCCCGTTCAGGTCAAGCGCTACTGCCTGAAAAGAAAAGGAATCCTTCGATGCAGCCCAGCCCTCGGGCTTGATGCCAACGAGTATGTGTGCAGGCCAAAGCGGGATGCGCGAGGCTGCCGTCTGCACCTCTCCGTTCGGGTCGCGGAACTCAAGCTCAGCCATCAGATCCTGCGGAATGGAAGACCTTGGGAGATCCCGGACCGTTGCGCGTATTGCTCCGGCCTGATCAAGCGCAAGCTGAACAGTCTTCGGATGAGTCTTCACCTCTGATCGGTCTTCAGATTCTCCGCCGGTTTCATCCGCGGAGTCCGAAGATTCAGAACGAACCGCAATGCCGGTCTTGACCGTGCCGTTTGCGAAAATAAAATCATCATAGTCATCAAATATCACGGAACGCGGATACACTGCCGTCCGCAAAAGCACCGGCTCATCGCCTGCGCCACCCCCGGCAAGGTAGGTGACATGCAGATCCAGATCGAGATCTTCTGCATTGACGGCCGGCGTTTTTGGCGGCTGTATCATGCCCCGCATGAGCGGAACGCGGAACTCTTCAACGCGGAAACTGCCGGAATTCCATTGCGGAAAGCTCCGTTCCCCTTCATCTGCCTCTTCTTGGTTTCCGGCTCGCTGTTGTTCTTTCGGTTTTTTTGTCTCTCGCGTCAGCAGCACTACGGCATATGTTCCGAGCTTTGCTTCCTTCGGGATTGACCATGTTGTTTCGGCAATACCATTAGGGTCCCAGGATAGCGGGAATTCATATTTCTGTTCGCTGGCGGTATGCTGAATCGAGACGGTTTTCGGCAGGTGCTTCGCGTCAGCATGTGAAAATCCGCCCATGGTGTGCCGACGGGCTATGTGCTTCATCGAAACCGTCTCTCCTGCCCGAAGCAGTGTCCGGTCAAGCACCGAATGAGCCAGTATCTGTTTCGGCCGGGTCGAATCCGGAAGGTTGAAGCGCCATGATTCGATGCCTCTTTCCCAGCCCGAATGGACAAAGGTGAGATCCTTTTCTTTTTTTGCAAAGACAAACAGGCCGCTGTACAGATCCTGCAGGGCTTCCATCTGCGTAGAGTCATAATAGCTGTCGTCATCAGCCTTGGGTGACTTGCAGCGCGGAACGGTTGAAGATGTGGGCAGTTTTCTGCGTATCGCTGCAATGCCATTGGCATCCGTTGTTCCGCGCCAGACTACCGTTCCATGGCAGTCCCTCACCGTGACATCTGCCTGCGAAACCGGTTCCGAGGTATCCAGCGTTGTGACCCATACCAGAGAGGACTCTCTCCCCCACTTGAAGTGCGCGCTCATGTTGGTGACCAGCGCTGTGGTCGGGACATACATCGGCTTCTGTTGTTGGAGCAATGTTGAACCGAGCGTCCGGCTTTCTATTTCAACAACATAGAAGCCCGGCTCCTTCAAGGGGATGCCGACTACTTCGAAAGCCTTTTCCCCGCCCGGTTTTGCTAATTCGAATTCGCGCGCTGCCTGACGGTCTTTGAACAGTGAGCGCTGGCGGCCTGTATTTTTTACGGTACGGAGCCATTCGATGATCTGCGTCTCCTTTTCGGGATTCACCTGACGGATTTTCCCTTTGAGTGCTTCGGCCATTGCGCCTGCTTTCGGCTTCAGCGAGTCAGGAAGAACCGATGCAGCCGTATCCGCGACGTTGGCGGTTTTCTCGAGCGCGCCTTCCTTGATCTTTTCGAGACCGCTCTTGTCATTGACCGAGATGACGCGCGTCTTGGCGGAGGGTTCAAGATTGCGGAGCGTGACCGGGAGCACCGCGCCTCCTTTCAGCTCAAGAATGCCGAATCGGGCACTGAATTTGGCGAGCGGCGGGTATTCGTCAGTCCTGACGGCCAGAGGGAAGCGGTCCCTGCTTGCAAGCGCCCGTCCGGCTTCATCCGCAATATCTTTTGGGATATCAAGGGTAAGGTTTGCTTTCTCGGGAAAGGGACCGTTAAACCTGACTGATGAAACAGTTTTCGGCTTCCGACTGTCCTGTACTTTTTCTGTCTCGACGGGTTCATCGCCCTCATCATCGACCAGTACTGACGGGAAGTTTTTGTTCTGCGGCCCCCGGAGTTTTATTTTTTCGGCGAATGCTAAGGGTACGGAAGCTGAGAAACGAAGCTCCATCGGCAGAACCGGAATGCAGTTGGAATTCTTTTTCTCCCGGCTGCAGCTGAATCTGGCTGTGAAGGCGTTACGAACCTTGAACGGCAGGATCTGATCCTGCTCAGTCATCGCTCCGGACAAGGATGCAATTCCTTTGCCCCACGTAAGACTAATATCCGCAGTGTTAGGGAACCGTTGTTTCGCCTGAATTACGAGCGCCGCCTGCGCCGGCTCAGGTTTGCTTTTTGTGATATATCCGAGCGATTCAAGAATTTTTTTCCGATCCGCTCCATTGATGATCCGGATGCCGATTTTTTCTTCGATCCCTTTCACGGTAAAGAATGCGTGAGCAAGAACCGACTCCGCTGAAATAGGCGCGTCAGCGATCAGAACAAACGCCTGCTCTTCTTCTATGAGAGAGCCTTCAGATGGATGGATCGTGCGAACGGCGGGGCCGCCGGTTGAAAAGATAAACGCGCTCTGCCCCTCGATATTTATCCCGGAAAGTGTTTTGAGATTGCTATTGATGGTAAAGGTACACGTCTGCCCTGCCGGCAGATCTTCAGAAAAATCGTAGACCCATGTGCGGCTGTCTGCCCATCGGCCGCTTCCAGGAACTTCGCACGAGACGTGAAACGGCTCGGTCAGCCGGGGATCTCCAAATGGCACCATCGGCTCGGAAAAGCGGGCCGTCGCCTGCCGGACATCCTTGACCGTTCCCTGAGGGTGAAATGTTTCGACCATGGCGCTGTCTCCGGCCGATACAGCAGAAGCAAATAGCAGCACGAAACACAGCAGTATGATGCAGACTTGACGATGCGGCTCCATATTCCCCTCCGAAAGAAGCAAGAAGTTCAGAACTATTGACTTCGCATGTGCTGTTTTAAACATTAAGAGATTACAGGTGCGTTGTCAAGGAGAGCGGCAATTGCCCTTTTTCAGTCGCTTCCGGTATCCTGAAAGGACTTTTTCCGGCATGTTTCCCCAAAAAAACATGATTACACTGAAAACGCCTGCAAAAATCAACTGGACCCTCGCTGTTCTGGATAAGCGGCCCGATGGCTACCATAACATTCAGTCGCTCATGCAGACTGTCAGCCTCTGCGACGAACTCTCTTTCACTGAATGCGATCGCCTGAAGATTGTCTCAACGCTGCATATTCCGGTCGAACAAAATCTTGTGTTCAAGGCAGCCCAGGCGCTCCGCTCCGCGACATCCTGCTCTCTCGGCGCGGCGATTACGCTTTCAAAAGAGATTCCGGAAGGCGCTGGACTTGGCGGCGGCAGCAGTAACGCAGCGGGTACGCTTTTGGGGTTGAACAGCCTTTGGTCGCTGGGGCTCTCCAATGCCGAACTGGCCGACATCGGCGCGAAAGTCGGGGCGGATGTGCCGTTTTATTTCGCTGCTCCGGTGGCGCGGGTCGAAGGGCGAGGCGATGTTGTTGCTCCACTCCGGATGACGCAGGGCTTTACCCTGCTTCTCGTATATCCCTCGTTTGGTGTATCCACTGCCTGGGCCTACTCGGAACTGGCAGACCGACGTTCCCTGAATTTGACAAAAAGCCCTGATAATCTTGATAATATAAAGCTGTTGCTTGATATCCTTGAAAAAAAGGACTTTTCCGGCATTCAACTCTGCCTCCGCAATGACCTCGAAGCGGTGGCGGCAGAACGATATCCGGTTATCAGCGCAATCAGGCAGCAGATGATTGAAGTCGGAGCGGTTGCTGCCAGTATGAGCGGGAGCGGTTCGACCGTTTTCGGGCTCTTTGCCGATAGGGAACAGGCTGTCAGGGCATCGCACAGCTTTCCTGGCAGCTGGACGCGAGTTGTCAGGACCTTGACTGTTGCCGACGGCTCCAGATGATGACGGGCAGTTTTTTGGGGTGTCGACAAGCGGTAAGTCAGCAGATTTTGGATCTGCCATTCCCAGGTTCGAATCCTGGCACCCCAGTTTTTACGCATCGCCTCCGGGCGGCGGGATGGATTGTGCCGGCCAGGTTATTTTTTACAGTACTGAGGAGTAGAGTATGCCAAACGGAATCAAGGTTCTGACCGGGAATGCGAACAGGCAGCTTGCAGTGAAGGTATGCGAACATATCGGCATTCCTCTCTGCAACGCCAAGGTTGCCACATTCAGCGATGGCGAAATAAATGTGAGCATCAACGAAAACGTCCGCGGGTACGATGTCTTTGTCATCCAGTCGACCTGCACCCCAGTCAACCGGAGCCTGATGGAGCTGCTTCTCATGCTTGACGCCCTCCGGCGCGCGTCGGCGCGCCGTGTGACGGCGGTCATTCCGTATTACGGCTATGCGCGTCAGGACAGGAAAGTGCAGCCGCGAGTCCCCATCTCCGCGAAGTTGGTTGCTGATTTGCTGACCGCGGCTGGCACTGATCGTGTACTGACTGTTGATCTGCATGCCGGTCAGATTCAGGGTTTTTTCAACATACCGGTGGATCATCTTTACGCGGCGCCGGTGCTGCACGAGTATATACGGACGTGCGACTTCAGAAATCTTGTTATTGTATCACCCGATGCGGGCGGCGCTGAACGCGCGCGTGATTTTGCCAAGCGGCTTGATGCCTCTCTTGCTCTCATCGACAAGCGTCGGGAGATGGCGAATGTGTCTAGAATTATGCATGTCATCGGTGACGTGAAAGGCAAGGATGCCATAATTCTTGACGATATGATTGATACGGCCGGGACGACCACCCAGGCGGCTCAGGCACTTAGGGATAACGGCGCAAACCGGGTGTTTGCGGCATGCACGCACGCAGTGCTTTCTGGTCCCGCAATTGAACGGATCAATGACTCGGTGCTGGAGTGTGTCGTTGCGACGGATACGGTTGCGCTGGAAGAGAAAATGGCGCAATGCAGCAAGTTGAAAGTGGTTAGTGTAGCGAAGTTGCTGGCAGAGGCGATCACGCGTATTCACGACGAGTCGTCCGTCAGTTCGTTATTTGATTAACACCAGCATATGGGCATCGCCGCGGCGGTCCTGACAGCAGGGCTTCTGAGCGATCGGAGGAGAAAGCAATGGAGAAGTTCACACTGCAGGTTGAGAGTCGCGATACTTTAGGGAAGGGCGCAGCGCGGAGCATGCGTCGTGCGGGGATGACGCCGGGCGTTGTGTATCGTGCCGGACAGGCAACATCGGTTCAGCTGACCGCAAAAGAGTTTGCGCAGTTTATCAACAAGACTTCCGGTGAACAGGTGCTTGTTCATCTTAACTTTGCCAATGAAACAAGGCAGGCTCTCGTAAAGGATTATCAGATGGATCCTATTACCAGTCAGGTGCTGCACGTTGATTTTCAGGAAATCGCAGCGGACGAGGAACTCCGCATCAACGTCAAAATCAACACCGCTGGTGTGCCGATCGGCGTAAAGCGAGATGGCGGCATGCTGCAACATGGTCTGCGGGAAATAGAAATCTCTTGTCTGCCGGAGAAGATTATCGGCCATGTTACCATTGATGTTTCGAAGCTGCTGATCGGCCAGTCAATTCATGTCAGCGACCTAAATATGGGCGAAGGAATTCGGGTTGTGACGGACGGCCACGAGCTCATCGCATCGGTCATCGCGGTGATGGAGGAAGTTGCAGCAGCTGAACCTGCAACGCCAGCGGTCACGGAGCCGGAAGTTGTTAAAAAGGGGAAGAAACCTGAAGAGGCCGGCAAGTAATACCGGACTGTTCAAACGATGATTCTTATTGCCGGACTCGGAAACCCGGGCGAAAAATACCGCCGGACACGCCATAATATCGGGTTTCTGGTGGTTGACCGCATAGCGGAAGTTCACGGCATCGAATTGCAGAAAAAGCAGGACTGTATTATCGGACAAGGGGTTTTGGAAGGTCAGCGAGTGACCCTTCTGAAGCCCCTCACTTTTATGAATTTGAGCGGCCGCGCTGTTCTGCGAATTTTGCGCACGTTTCTGGGCAGTGCCGAAGCGCCGGGCAGCAGCCTAATCGTCATTCATGACGATATCGACCTTCCGGTCGGGCGCGTTCGTGTTCGCCGCAATGGTTCATCAGGCGGTCATCGCGGCATCGAGTCTGTTATTGCCGAAATCGGATCGCGCGAGTTTGTCCGGATAAAGGTTGGCGTCGGGCGAGATCCTTTTGTTCCGGTCGAGCAGTTCGTGCTCCAGTCGTTTCGTCCTGAAGAACGGGACGGCGTTGAAACATCAGTACAGCAAGCGGCTGAGGCCGTCGGCGTTGTCGTGGCTCACGGGGCTGCCCGGGCTATGAATTTCGTGAACAGCCGAAAGGCAGGAGAAGAGAACCAATGACACCGCTGAAAATTACCGGCAGCGCCGTCCGTGTCATGCAGATGAAGACCGATCTGCTTATCCTCCCGATGTATGAAAATATGGCCGTCAATCAGCACCCGGACCGCGATGCTGATATCGGAAGACTCATTGCCACAATCGTGAAAGCGGGCGATTTTACCGGCCGCCACGGACAAACGATTCTGCTTCCGGTGCATGCCGGACGTGCGGCGCGGATTCTGCTCGTCGGCCTCGGCAAACAGGCGGAAATGACTGCTGAACGGATTCGGCAGGCGGGGGCAAAGGCTTTTCTCGCGGTCAAGCCTTACAGGATTGAGAGCATCGCCCTTGCCGCCCGGATATTTGATGACCTGCCGAAAGAACAGACGGCCGGAGAGACGGCCTCATTCTACTTTCTCGAGGGCGGTCTGCTTGCGCGCTACCGGTTTCGAAAGTATTGCAGGGAGGACGAGGAAGAAGCCGAAAGCGCTATGCAGGCGATAACCATCCTCCGGGAGAAGAGGCCGACTGATGCCGAGCGGCTGCTTGTTCAGGTTCAGGCAAATGCCCTTGCCCGAGACCTTGTGCTGACCCCGGCGAATGAATTGACGCCCGCGGCGCTCGCATTGGCAGCGAGCGCCGCGGGCGGGAAAAATGTGACCGTGCGCATTCTGGATAAAAAGGCCATTGCCCGTGAGAGGATGACTGCGTTTCTCGCCGTTGCCCAAGGGTCACGTCATGAGCCGAAGTTGATAGTCATGCAGTATCGGGGGGGCAAAGGCGCCCCCATCGCGCTAATCGGCAAGGCGATTACTTTTGACAGCGGTGGCTTGTCTTTGAAACCGGGCGACGGCATGGAAAAGATGAAATACGACATGGCGGGCGCGGCAGCAGTTATCGGGACCATGCAGGCATTGAGCCGTCTCCGGGTGAAGCAGCATGTGGTTGCGGTTATTCCGGCGTGCGAAAATCTTCCGGGTGGCGGTGCATTTCGTCCGGGCGATATCATCAAAAGCCGTTCCGGCAAGACCATTGAGATCATCAGCACCGATGCTGAAGGAAGGCTTATCCTTGCCGATGCGATTGATTATGCAATCACGCATTTCAAACCGCGTGAGGTGATTGATATTGCAACGCTGACCGGCGCGTGCTCCATCGCATTCGGTCATGAAGCCATCGCGCTGATGAGTACCAGCCCGGACCTGGTCGAACGGCTGAAACGGGCTGGAACGGCAACCTACGAGCGTGTCTGGGAGATGCCGCTGTACGAAGAGTTCCGTGAATATGTCAAGGGAACGATATCGGATATCAGGAATGCGGGCGGTCGCAAGGGTTCGCTGATCTCGGCCGGCTCTTTTCTGAGAGAGTTTGTGGGTGACACGCCCTGGGCGCACCTCGACATAGCTGGTTCTGCGTGGATAGACAAAGACAAACCGTATTTTGCGAAAGGCGCAACCGGTATCGGGGTGCGGTTGTTGCTGGAGCTGCTGAAACAGAATATCGTAAAAAATGCTCCGGCTGAAACAGAACAAGGACGAGAGGGCGAGACGGATGCTTGAGAAGAACTACCTGGCACCTGATGTTGCGCTCAGGCTGTTGCTTGACAAATTGAAAGACTTTCCCTTGCTCACTGAAAATATCCCGCTGGAAGCGGGATTTGGTCGTGTGCTTGCGCAGGCTGTTGTCGCCGCTGAAGACCTCCCGGGGTTTGCCCGCTCAACGGTTGATGGATTTGCGGTACGTTCATCATCAACCTTTGGTGCCCGCGAGCAGATGCCGGCCTATCTTGCGCTTGGGTCTGAAATTATGATGGGAAGTGCTCCGTCGTTTCTGCTCGGCCCCGGGCAGGCCGCTCCGATTCCGACCGGCGGCATGCTGCCTGATGGTGCCGATGCTGTCGTCATGCTTGAGGACTGCCAGAGGGTATCCGACGTGATAGTCGAGGTAATGCGTGCGGTCGCTCCGGGCGACAACGTCATTCAGCGGGACGAGGATATTCGCGCAGGAGAATGTGTGCTGGAGCGCGGGCACCGTCTCCGGCCGCAGGACGTCGGGGCGCTTGCGGGGCTTGGAATCCAGAACGTTCCGGTATATAAACGACCTGGCATTGCCATCGTTTCTACCGGAGATGAAGTCGTTCCGCTCGGGGCTCCGGTTTGCCCGGGGCAAGTGCGTGACATTAACTCATTTACGCTGCGCGGGCTGATTCAGCAGCAGGGTGCCGTGCCTGTCTGCACAGGAATCGTCCGGGACGACTACGACGCGATGCGCTTCGTCGTAGCGCAGGCGCTTGCGAAGAGCGAGATGGTCCTCATCATCGGCGGAACCTCGGCAGGCGTGCGGGACATGACTGCAGCGATTATCGATTCCTTTGGAGGCCCAGGCGTGTTATTTCACGGGGTTGCCGTGAAGCCTGGCAAGCCGATGATTGGCGGCATTATTGACGGCAAGCCGATTCTAGGGCTTCCCGGACATCCTGCCGCTTCTGCAATATCCTATTCGCTCTTCATCCGTCCGGTGATCGACAGGCTCCACGGAATCAGCGGAAAACACGATTTTGCGCGCACAGTTCCGGCAATCATATCGAAAGCGGTTTCTTCTGTTGCCGGGCGCGAAGACCACATCCGTGTGAGGCTGCAGCGGCGTGACGGGATGCTCTATGCGGTTCCGGTGTTCGGCAAGTCAGGACTCATCACTACGCTGGTGCGTGCGGATGGTACGGTAGTTATTCCCTCGCAGAAGCTCGGTCTTGATGCGGAAGAGTCTGTTTCAGTAATTCTCTTTGAGTCATGAAGGAGTCATCATGAAAGAACTGATTGCAAAAATATTCGCACGGATAAATCGCCCGGTAAGCCTGATGGAAGTCTGCGGAACACATACCGTCGCGTTATTCAAGCATGGAATCAGAAGTCTGCTGCCGGAAGGACTCAATCTGCTGAGCGGTCCCGGCTGTCCAGTCTGTGTCACGGCCATCAAGGATATTGACAAAGCCATTGCCTTTGCACAAATGCCGGATGTCATTCTCACTACCTTCGGCGACATGATGCGCGTTCCGGGCGGCAAGCTCTCGCTTTCCGAGGCAAAAGCCGAAGGAGCTGATATCCGCATCATTTATTCACCGCTGGACTGCCTGACGATGGCAAAAGAGAATCCGTCGAAAAAAATAGTCTTTTTCTCGGCAGGCTTTGAAACGACCGCGCCGAATGCCGCCGTGACGGTTGCCGAAGCAGACCGGCAGGGCGTCGGGAATTTCTATCTCTATTCTGTCCACAAGGTGGTTCCTCCGGCACTGGCCGCGCTGCTGCAATCGGAAGATGTGCGCATTGACGGCTTTATGCTGCCTGGCCATGTCAGCACGATTATCGGCACGCATGTGTATGATTTTCTTGCGAAAGATTTCGCCAAACCCTGCGTGGTGACGGGGTTTGGCGCCGACGATATTCTGTCCGCCATGGTGATGCTCCTTCGACAGATGGCTGAGGGACGCGCTGCGGTCGAAATTCAGTATACAAGCGTTGTGACCCCGGAAGGGAATCCGAAGGCGCTCCGGTTTATTGAGACCTGTTTTGAGCCGTGTGATGCTTACTGGCGGGGCATCGGCGTAATCCCGGGAAGCGGTCTGTGTCTCCGGGAAACCTTCCGTCATCGTGACGCTGAAGCGATGTTTCAGATAGATGTGCCCGACTACCCGGAGCCGAAGGGCTGCATGTGCGGGCTTGTCCTGCGAGGGGTCATGACACCGAATCAATGCAAGCTTTTCGGCACGGCCTGCACGCCAGAGCGGCCTGTTGGCGCCTGCATGGTAAGTACCGAGGGCAGCTGCGCGGCATACTACCGCTTTTCGCAGCCGTCATAGGCCGTAACACATATTGTTCCTGAATGACGAACATCATTCAGAAATACGTCAGATGCTGTCAGTTCTGACATACCACCGCGTGCCAATTTTTTGGGGGCATCAGTTTTTTGCAGCGATGCAGGCAATCAGCCCTGAACTCTTGCGCACCTATTCGTGATCAGGGTAGCGACCGGCAATCGAGCGAATCGTCTCAAGTGAAGCAAAAAAAGCTTCAATCATTTCCGGATCAAACTGTTTTCCTGATTCATCTTTCAGTTCCTGCAGGACGCGTCCCTCATCCCACGATTCTTTGTAAACGCGCCTTGAGGAAAGGGCATCATATACATCGGCAATCGCGACAATCCTGCCGAACACTGGAATTTCCGCGCCTTTTTTTCCGGCAATCCGCCCATCACCAGACAGGCGTCCGGATGATACAACTCCCGTGATCGGATTGACATGTCCGGGATAGCCGTTGCCATCCCACCGTTCATGATGATTCAGCGCCACATCAACTGCGGTGGCGTCAAAGTCGGAGTGCTTCTCCCCAAAGAGGCGCGCCCCAAGCAGGGTATGCTGCTTCATGATCTCGAATTCATCCGGGTCGAGCCTCGCCGGCTTTCTGAGAATCATGTCGGATATGGCAACCTTGCCGACATCATGCAGCATTGCCGCCATGCGAAGCAGGTCCCGGTTGCGATCTATCTCGGCGCTGCGAATATCGCGGTTTCTGGCCCAGTTCTCATAAATTTCGACGGCATATGCTGCAACCCGGTTGACATGCGCGCCGGTCTCCTTCGGGTCGCGCAATTCCGCCATGCTGATCATCCGCAGAAGCATGGAGCGGGTCATCATGGCGCGCTCTATGGCCAGTGCGGCATTATTCGCAAAATGCAGGACAAACGGTTCATCCGAAGCGCAGAATGTTGTTGCCGAACCGCCCGCCCCAGAGGCATTGATGAGTTGAAGAACGCCGATAATGTCGCCTCTGTTGGTCTTTAAGGGAAAAGTCAGCATTGATTGCGTCCGGTACTGCGAGAGCTCATCATAGATGCGGTTGAAAACATACGGCACCCGGTCGTCAAGGCGATAGACATCCGGAATATTCAACGTTGCGCCGGTTAGTGCAACATAACCGGCGATGGAATGATTGTCTGCGGGAATTGAAAATGTTGAATAGACGAGTTTCTGCCCGCGAGGAAGCCGATTCCTCAGGGTGTCGTTTTGGGTATAACTGAACTTCAGCCGGTCTCCATCCCTGATGTAGATCGAACCGGCATCGGCACTCACAAATGCCCGTGCCGCGGTGAGTATGCGCTCAAGCAGAATATCGACATCCTGCACCGAGGCGAGGTCCAGTCCCACAGCGATTATCCGGCGGAGTTTTTCGTGTTCGTCAAGCAAGAAATTTACCAGCCTCCTGCTCCAAGTTTACGGCAGAGGGATTCTTGAGTCAAATGGTGGAGATTCTATCGGTCTGCGCCGGATGGAGGAGCATCGCCAAATGCAGCATCTATCAGTTCCGTGGGAGGGGGACGGGCGTCAGGCTGTCAATTGGCATGACATATATCGGCAGGAACATGGTAATTTCGCCGGCAACAGGGACGCCGTTTTTCCCCAAGGCAATAAAAAGCATAACCGAGCCGGCCGGGCCGGTAGCTGTGCCTGCAAAAACTGATTCACGCAGGTCATCTCCCTGTCCGGCAACGGATACCAGAAAAATAGGGGAAGCATTGCAAAGCATAGCAGACAAAGCAGTGTCAGGTCATTCTAATATGCGAAGGACTTGCAAGTCCTAATTATCTATGTATAATTAATACATCAACGTGTTGAGACAGGAGGGGTCGAGGCTCCTGCTGTCAGGAAAGGAGGCTTAATGTTCCGCAAAATTCTGGTGCCGTTGGATGGTTCTGGTCTTGCAGCGAAAATTCTTCCGCAGGTTGAGGATTTGGCAACATCCCAGAAGGCCGAAGTGGTGCTTCTGACAGTCGGAGACATCGGAAGCATGATGATGGATGTAGAGGCAACGCCTAGCGTAGTCGATGGATTGTCTGCAAGTTTGAAGGCTTCAGCCGAGAAGAATCTGGGGGCGACATCCGCAGCGCTTCGCGGGAAGGGGATTACGGTTTCCACTGTATACCGCGAAGGCATGCCGGCTCAGGAGATTCTTGCGTGTGCCGTTGAAAATGGCTGCGATTTGATAGCCATGGCGACTCATGGACGCGGAGAAGTGGCCTGGGTACTCGGTAGCGTTGCTGCGAAAGTAATTTCGCACACACCTATGCCGGTGCTTCTGCAAAGAGTGGTATAGCCGGAACTAATCGAGAAAAGCAATTTTATGCCGGGCTGCTGATTCCCGGCGCTCAAATCTGAATGAAAGCCTCTGCCGCAGCACGGCAGAGGCTTTCTGTTTTTATTTCATTAGCCGCTGTATTTTTTGCGCTTCTGCTCATACATGGCGCTGTCTGCCAAGGCGAGGAGATCTTCAAGCGGAATGAAGCTTCCGGCGTCAGACCGAGCAATGCCGATGCTCAGAGAAAGAGGCGCGGCGGATGCCTGTTGCATGTTTGCTGCCGTGATTGCGCAGTCGATTCGTTCCAGAATCTGCGCATCATTGAACTCCAGATTTTCTATTGCCAGAACTGCAAATTCATCTCCGCCGATGCGTGCCACAATGTCAGAATCCCGGAAGGTGTCCTTCAGAGCCTGCCCGGTGCGGATCAGCGCGCTGTCGCCTTCAGCATGCCCGAGCGTGTCGTTAATCCACTTCATGCGGTCAAGGTCGATAAAGAAGAGCAGCAGCGATCTATTCAGGCGGGCTGCTGTGCCGGACAGATGTTCGGCGAGCAGGAAGAAGCCCCGACGGTTATACAATCCGGTCAGTTCATCCGTCAAGGATGCCTCACGCAGTGAAGCTTCCATATTCTTGCGCGCTGTTATGTCTTCAACAAGGCCGTCATAGCGGATGATGCGGCCGAGTTCATCCCGATGGGCTATTATGGTGTTTCTCACCCATTCAAGAGCGCCATCTCTCCGGAAGATGCGATGTTCAAGCGGCGCGACATCATTTCCGGCAATCATGTTCTGAAGCTGTTGTTCGACCAGCCAGCGATCGTCAGGATGAATCATCGAATGCCACAAAAAGGGGTCGCGATCATAATCACTAGGATGATATCCGGTTATTGCAAGACAGCCTATGCTGTGGGTTGTAGACACCGCATGTCCGTCTTCAAGCAATACGGTATAGGTATAAGTAGTGATAGCGTTGACCATGCGGCGATAGCGATCCTGATTGTTTTTGAGTTCTTTTTCAATGCGCGTCTTTTCAGCGATTTCAGCGGTGAGCGCCACATTGATTGCTTCAAGTTCAGCGGAACGTTCATGAAACAGCTTCTCAAGCGCGGCGTATTGAGCCTGAAGTTTCTGGTACTCGCGTTCCCATGTGCCTTCGGAATCGGGCTTTTGCATAGTTGATATGCAGACGCGCACGGAGTGCGCATCTGTCCTTGAGTGGCTGAATTATTACTGTGCTGCTGCTTCCACGATGCGAACTGTCATCTCAATCCGCATATTCGGATTGTCATTCCGATCGCGGGGTTCGCTCACGATTTTATCGGCTACTTCCATTCCCTTCACAACCTCACCGAATGCGGTGTATTGGCGGTCGAGGAACGGGGCATCTGCCACGCAGATGAAGAACTGTGAACCGGCGGAGTCGGGATGCCCGGCGCGCGCCATTGAAACCACGCCGCGCTTGTGCGGAGTCGCGTTGAATTCAGCTTTGATAGTGTATCCGGGGCCGCCCATGCCGTGCTTTGACTTATCCGGATCTTTTGAGTTCGGGTCACCGCCCTGAATCATGAATCCGGGAATGACGCGGTGAAAGGTTGTTCCATCGTAAAATCCCTTCTCTGCGAGATCGATAAAATTTTGCACATGACCCGGTGCGACATCCGGCAAAAGCTTCAGCTCGATTTCTCCGAGTTTTGTTGTAATGACTGCGCGTTTTTCAGACATCTTCCTGCTCTCCTTTTGAACGATTTGTTGTGGCTTCTGTTCTGAACATGCTGCGACGGCAAAAAGCAAAATAGCTGCAAATACAATCGAAACTTTCAGGAACCGCATTTTATCCCTCCCTGACAATTCCATCTATTATACAGCATATTGCATATACGGAAAATCTGAAGGCGGGATAATCACGGCATGCAACACTGGGGAAGCGGGGGCAGACAGCGCTCATTGAGCGTTTCACAAGTTTCCCCGTGTAAGAATTGCATGATCTTGAGGCATCCCGCAGCATAGGAGAATGCCGATGCGCACAGGACAGCCCAGGAAGCCATTGATAGGAGCAAACACAATTGCAGAGCCTGCCGAGCAGAAATTTCTCTTTGCTGGCAACTCCAAAGCCTCCGGATGCGAAATACATCTTGATTTTTGTCCTCTCCGAATTTATAATTTTGGCAATATGAACGGAGACCCAATGGTATGAGAAAAATAGTTGATAAACTCAGATTTTCTGACGGAGATATTCTGGTCAAGGAAGGCAGTTATGGTGATTCTCTGTATCTTGTTCTTGCCGGCAGGGTGGAAATCTCCAAAGCCGTTGAAGGCAAGAAGTCGGTGATTACGATACTGGAAAAAGGCGCGATTATCGGCGAATTGAGCTTTGTTGACAAGAAGCCGCGTCCTGCTACGGCCAGAGCTGTCGGTGAAGTTGAAATCGGCGTCATTGACAAAGAGTTTCTCGACTATGAACTCAATAAAATGTCCTACGAATTCAGTCTTGTCCTGAATGCGCTTGCAGAACGGCTGCGAAAGACAACCGAAGAATATGCTTTGCTGAAAGCAGAACATGAGCGCCTGAAAGAAAAGCTCGGCATATCCGGCAACACCGTAAAACTGTAGGTCAGTTTTTCCCGGCAAGGCTGTATGTCTGGTTCATAATGCGAAAAAACAGCTCGTTTTCCGCGTACGCCTTTGCCACAATTGAGGGAAAGCTCTGCATGTCTTTTGTGTTGATCACAACATTCACGCCCAGCCCAAAGGCTGTCATGTTGTCAAGCGTAGTAAAGGAAGGTCCATAAAAGACCACCAGAAATTTTCTCCGTATCCCCATAGGCAAATCCTGGAAAAAGCTGTTCGCTTCGTTTCCGCCCTTCGGATTTACCGAAAAGCTGTCACTGACGACAATCACATCGTACTGATTGTATTTCACATTTTCGGCAAGCTCGTTGATTGAGGTTGCCAGATCAGACCGAAAGCCCAGCGTGGTGAGGGCAGCTGCCAGAAACTTCTGCGCAGCGGCGTCAGTATCGCATATGAGCGATCTCCTTGCCGTCTCATCATAGGGAACGAAACCAGCGGCATTCTCGTTTGGTGACATGGTCATGGTATTCCTCTTTACATCTTTTTTTGCTGCATCGCTTTAACGCGCCGGGCGTATTCGGCATCGATTTTCAATCCTTCGATATCCGACGTCTTCTGCCCTTTTGAAGCTTTGATCATATCAAGCCCTCGTCCCACAACCGCCTTGCGGGTAGCAAAGGCAATCGCGGTTTCCTCTGTGATAAACCCTGCTTCATAGCACTGGATGATAGCCTTGTCGAAGGTTTGCATGCCGAAGGCCTCGCCGGTCTCGATAATTTCATGGAAGGTTTTTCCTTCCGACTCTCCCATCGCGATACATTCCTTCACGCGCAGATTGGTCTTCATGATTTCCACGGCGGCAATGCGCCCGCCCCCGACTTTTGGCAGAAGGCGCTGGCTGACTGTCCAGCGAAGGGTATCCGCAAGGCGGATACGAACCTGCCGTTCTTCCTCTTTTTCGAAAAAGCCGACGATTCTGTTGATGGTCTGACCGGCGTCAATCGTGTGGATTGTCGAAAGAACGAGGTGGCCTGTCTCTGCCGCCGTCATGGCTATTTCAACGGTTTCCCGGTCGCGCATTTCGCCGACAAGGATGATTTTTGGCGCCTGACGAAGCGCCGCCCGGAGACCGCCGGAATACGTATCAAAATCGGAGCCCAATTCACGCTGATTGAAAGTCGCGACCTTATGAGAATGCACGAATTCAACCGGATCTTCCAGTGTGATGACATGCACCGGGAGGGTCTCGTTTACGATATCCAGGATAGCTGCAAGTGTCGACGATTTACCGCTGCCGGTAGCGCCGGTGACCAGGACCAGTCCGTTTTTTTCACGGGAAATCTCAGCAACCACCGGGGGAATCTTAAGTTCATCAAGAGATGGCACTCTTGTAGAAAGTTTTCTCAGCACGATGGAAAGCGAGCCGCGCTGCTGGAAAATATTGACACGGAAACGGGCGCGGCCGGGCAGCGTGTAGGAGAGATCGCAGTAACCATGGGTAACAAGATTTTCGGTCAGGCGCCGGTCCGCGTTGATGAGATTGAGCGCAATAACTTCGGTCTGAAAAGACGTCAACGACTTGTTCAGAATCGGGTTGTCGAATACGACTTCTTTTAATTCGCCGGCCGATTCGACCTGCGGGGGTTTTCCTACCGTGAAATTGAGGTCGGAGACATTGTCATGACTCTCAAGCATCTCCGCCAGAATCAGGTCCAGCTCACGTTTTCTCATAGCATAATCTCCCTCTTGGCTTAAAAGTCTGGCGGAATTTCACGCAGATACGGTTTAAACTTGTCCTTGTCAATTGCCTTGTCATAGGCATCTTCAGGCGAAATCCATTTCTTGTTCAGCAGGTCCAAAATTGCGTCGTCAAGGGTCTGCATGCCGATCTTGCGGCCGGTCTGCATTGAAGAAGCCAACTGATGCGTCTTGTTTTCACGGATCAGGTTCGCTACCGCGTAAGTGCAGACGAGCACCTCGACGCATGCGCATCTGCCTTTTTTGTCAGCCCGTTTGAAGAGGTTCTGTGCGATGACGCCTTTAAGGCTTTCCGAAAGGGTGGTCCGGATCTGAGCCTGCTGGTGCGACGGGAAAACGTCTATGACACGGTCAACGGTCTTGGTCGCGCTCGTGGTATGCAGGGTGGCAAAGACAAGATGGCCGGTGGACGCTGCTTCCAGAGCAAGCTGAATCGTCTCAACATCGCGCATTTCACCAACAAGTATGATGTCAGGGTCTTCTCTGAGGGCGCCGCGCAGCGCCGCCGCAAACGAGCGGGTATGCGTGCCGACTTCACGGTGATTGATGATGCATCCTCTGCTGGAATGCACGAATTCAATAGGATCCTCGATGGTGATAATGTGGTCTTTTCTGTTCTTGTTCGAGTGGTCGATTATAGCGGCGAGAGTCGTGGATTTTCCGCTTCCGGTCGGACCGGTGACGAGAATCAGACCCTTGTGAAGCATGGCGAACTTCTTGCAAATTTGGGGAAGGCCGAGCTGATCGATTGTCACGATTTCACTCGGAATCAGGCGGAAGACCGAACCGATGCCGTATTTCTGCATGAAAAAATTGCAGCGGAACCGGGCAATGCCCGGCACTTCATAGCCGAAGTCCATGTCGCCGGTCTCTTCAAATAGCTTGATTTTATCTTCCGGAGCAATTTCATAAAGCATTGCCCGCAGCTCATCGCTGTCGAGAGTCTTGTATTGAATGCGTTCCATCTCGCCGCGAACTCTGAGAACCGGCTGCTGCCCCGCCACCATGTGAAGGTCAGAGGCGGTCTGCTCAAGCATCAGTTTAAAAAATGCGTCAATTTTTGCCATGGGTTCCTCTCCCCCTGTCTGCAGGCCTGTTTCAGATATGCTTGCATAACGATGTACATTTATAACAGATTTACTCTAAAACATCAACCGGCGTAAGGTTTGATAGTTTAACGCCTATATAAATCTATACAGAAAGGTGAAATTTCTTGCATTCGGAATGCCGCAGCTCTTAAAATATAAAGATGTTTGGACTACTGAACAAAATATTCGGCACGAAGAATGAGCGCGAGATTAAAAGGTATTTTGGCGCAATCGACCGCGTAAACGCACTTGAATCAGGGATTTCAATCCTTTCCGATGACGCGCTCCGGGCAAAAGCGGCTGATTTTCGGTCCAGACTCCAGAGCGCAGCGGAACTTGACGAGATCCGGGATGAGGTGTTCGCGGTTGTTCGTGAAGTTGCAAAGCGGCAGCTGAACATGCGCCATTTTGATGTGCAGATTATCGGCGGAACTGTCCTTCATGAGGGCAAAATCGCTGAAATGAAAACTGGAGAGGGCAAGACACTGGTCGCTACCCTGCCGGTCTGTCTCAATGCGCTGACCGGCAAGGGTGTGCATGTTGTAACCGTCAATGATTATCTTGCCAAGCGTGACGCGCGATGGATGGCTCCCGTGTATCAGTTTCTTGGTCTTTCCGTTGGCGTTATTCAACATGACGCGTCGTTCCTTTACGATCCTGACTATCTTGCGCCCGACAAGCGGCTGGATTATCTGCGTCCCTGTACCCGCCAGGAAGCGTATCGCGCTGATATCACGTATGGCACAAACAATGAGTTCGGCTTCGATTATCTTCGCGACAACATGAAGTACGATCTCGCCGAGTTCGCTCAGCGCGAACTGAACTTCGCGATCGTCGATGAAGTGGACAGCATTCTTATCGACGAGGCGAGAACACCGCTCATCATTTCAGGTCCGTCTGAAGATTCAACAGACAAATATTATAAAATCAACCGTATCGTCCCAAACCTGAAGCCTGACGGAGATTTCAAGATCGATGAAAAGCTGAGGTCAGTCGTCATGACCGAATCAGGAAGCGCCAAGGCTGAGCGTCTTATCGGCGTGGCGAATCTGTATGACCCGGCGAATATCGAACTGGTGCATCATGTACTGCAGGCTCTTCGCGCCCACCATCTTTTCAAGCTTGATGTCGACTATGTTGTGAAGGATGGCGAGATAGTCATTGTTGACGAGTTTACCGGACGTCTCATGCCGGGCAGACGCTGGTCGGACGGACTCCATCAGGCTATCGAGGC
>JBBIQQ010000026.1:0-21179 GCA_037442225.1 Nitrospirota bacterium | reverse complement strand
CTTCTGCAGCTGCGTTCCGGCTTCTATCGAGAATTTGAGACCACGCCCCACCTTCTCGTTCGCCGTCTCCATGGATGAAACGGCATTCCCCACTTCATCCTGAATTCCGCGAATCATGCCGCTGATCTCAGCAGTTGCCTTGGCAGTGCGTTCTGCAAGCTTTCTGACCTCATCCGCAACCACAGCAAACCCCCTGCCCTGCTCTCCTGCGCGGGCCGCTTCAATGGCAGCATTCAATGCCAGAAGATTGGTCTGATCTGCAATATCGTTGATGACCGATACGATTTCCCCAATCTGCTGCGAGCGCTCACCGAGCGTCTTCACCACCTCTGTCGAACTTGTGACCGTCTCAGCGATTGCCTGGGATTCATTGACCGACTGCTGAACGACACGAGCGCCCTGCTCGGCAACCGACGCTGTTTCTGCAGAAGAGTTTGCGATAGCAGCCGCATTCCGGGCTATATCAACAACTGTCTGGGACATCTCTTCAGATGCCGTCGCAATTTGTGTTGCGCGGGAGCTTTGTTCCGTCAGGGTATGGGTTATCGTTACGGACTGAGTACGCAACTGCTGACTGCCCGAATCGATGTTCGCAGATGCCTGTTTCAGGCTGCCGACATCGCTCCTGAGGCGCTCCACCATCTCTTTCAGCTTGTTCATCATCAGACCGATCTCATCGCCCGATTGCGCCGATATAGTTACCGTCAGGTCACCGCTTGCAACCTTCACTGCCGTATCAACCGCATCCGTAATGGAATGTACAAGCCGCCGCACAAACGCGGCAATAACAAGCGCCGACAAGGCCGCAACGCCAAGAGACCCGCCGACAAGGATGTATCCT
The DNA here is from genome assembly GCA_037442225.1 of Nitrospirota bacterium. Classification (GTDB taxonomy): domain Bacteria; phylum Nitrospirota; class Thermodesulfovibrionia; order Thermodesulfovibrionales; family Dissulfurispiraceae; genus JAAYUK01. The sequence goes on along the minus strand of JBBIQQ010000026.1, from coordinate 20,338 downwards.
GCCGTTGCTGAAAGATTCTTAATCTTTTTTGATTTGGTTTCATAATCCTTGAGAGCGCTCTCCTGCATCTTAAGGGTTATGGCCGCAACGGGTCGGTTTATTCCCGCCTGGAGCTTGTCAAGTTCCTCAAGGGTTATTTTGGGATTCTTCTTAAGAGCATTGAACGACTCTTCAAACCCTGACACATGCCGTTCAAGGTGTTTTTTTGCTTCTTCCGCCATCTGCTTTTCTTCCGCTGTCTGGGCGGACTTGGCATAGTTATCGAGATGTTTTCTCGCATTCACAATTGCCTTCCGAAAGGCGTCGGCCCATTTGTCCTCACGGCGGATGATGAAATTCTTCATCTCCCGTACAGAGAGCTCCGTCTCATAGCGGGCCTGCGCCGCGGAATCAACAAGCGCGTATTCAACCTTTGACAACGATTCATACTCCGAAACAAGATGCCGCTGGATAAGAAGCGCTCCAAAAGTTCCAAATACAATAATAAATACGAGCGCACCAACAAGGCTGTATAACTTTTTTGAAAGGGTCATGCCGGAGACTCCATCACGTGCCATTTTCGCTGTCTCTCCTTATTTCTTAATTTTTATCAATAAAAAAACCTTGCATCAATTGCCATCCGTCATGTGCAGATGCATCAGTTTAATTTAATTAAATACTAAAATAATATACTATGTTAAAAATTTCTACGCGGCAAGGACAACGCCGCTTCAAACGTTCCCCCGATGAATCAGGCTTCCGTTCCGCTCAGTTTCGTCTTCTTATAGAAAAACGGTTTCAGCAGTTTCAGCCCGCTCACGGCCAAAATCGGCTTGAAAGCCCAACCTATCCGGGAACTGCTGCCAAGACAGCGTTTGCAATAGGGGTGTTCGAGGCGATATTTCCGGAAACCATCCATGATTGTTCCGACGGTGTCCGATGCCATAACTTCTTTCAGCGTGGCATCTTTCACGTTGCCGACAACGGTGTTCCCGTCATAGTCAACACAGCAGAGCACAACATCTCCGCTCCAGAGCACCGCAAAATGATCTCGGAGGCCAAAGCAATAGCCGCCCCATGCATCATAGACCTTTTCATCGCCAAATGCATGTCCCCAGTCTTCCAGAATATATGTTTCGAAAAAAACGTTGTGAGCCACTTCGACGACATGCCATTTATAGGCGGACAGCTTATCAACCTCGCGAAACGCCTGAACGCGCTTGGTTTCAGATATCTGCAGCCCGTCGTAAACGCGGCTGGCCCATGATTTGAAGGTGGTGCGCAGTTGCTGCGTTGAAGAGATGACCCTGACAGGGCCGAGTCTGCGTTCAATTGATTTTTTTGGAAACCGCGTATTCAGAAATCGGAACTTGAAGACGGTTACAGGATGGCGTTTGCGATATTCGCCAAAGAAACGGAATATGCTGTCCACATACACATCAAACGTAAGATTCCCCGCCTTTCTCAGCACAAACGATTTCGCGTCGGGCGTCTGCAGCGAGATGTCTATCTGATGCAGCGGATATTCCAGAAGTCGAGTCCCTGCCTCCATGCCGAGACGACCGCCGTTTGTGGTAAGGCCTACCTGCACTCCGCGGCTCTGAGCATGCTCTAGAATCGCAAAGAACTCCTTATGTAGCAGTGGTTCGCCCATAACATGAAAGGTAATCTTTTCGCAGATCCCCGCATCGGAGATTTCATCAATAAGCCGCTTAGCGAGCGCTGTCTCCATATATCCATACGGCCGTTTCATCAGCGATTTTGGACAAAAAACGCAATTGAAATCGCAGACGTTCGTCAGCTCCAGATGCACCCGCTGAAGCGGAATATCTATATGACCGAATCTTTTTTTTCCGCTTGGATTATGCAATCCCCAACGCTTCCTTTGTAAGACGCTCGGCGGCATCAAAGACAGCCTGTTTCCCGGCTTCCGTCCGGGCTTCGATATAAAAACGCACCTTCGGCTCTGTGCCGGACGGCCGAATCATGAGCCAGGAACCATCGTCAAATACCAGCTTCGTGCCGTCAACCGCGACAAGATCCGCGACGGTGCGTTCAAAGCCGCCGATCACCATCCGGGATCCTTTCGGATACTGCTTCTGAATGCCTGATAGCTTATGCACCAAAGCTGCTCCGGCAATCGCTCTGTCAACTCCTATTCCAGAACGGTCCGGATAAAACGCGCCGAACTCGTTCATGATGTCGTGCAGATATTCTCCGAGATTCTTCCCCGTTGTTGCAACCATCTCTATCGCGAGCAGCAGTCCGAACATCGCATCCTTCTCGAGTGTGTGGTTATGCCCTGAAATTCCATCGGACTCCTCAAAAGCAACGATAGCCCGCTCTGAGGCATTCGGCAGCATATATGGCCGGAAGTTCTTGAACCCGACTTTTGTTTCCCTGATCGATATGCCGAGCTTTTTTGCAATCGCATTCACAAAATTACTGGTGCCGACCGACTTTGCAACAACGCCGTTATATCCCTTGTGAACATACAGAAAATGCAGCGCCATTGCGCCAAAATAATTCATCGGTATCTGTTCGCCCGCATCGGCATAGCGTATCCGGTCGCCATCGGGGTCCATTATTGCGCCGATTCTGAACTTCGCCGAACTGTTTGTCAGAACCTGCATGACTCCTTCCATGTTTTTTTCACTTGGTTCCGGAGCAATGCCCCCGAAGAGAACATCCTCATTCTCACGGAGATAGATGATTTTTGCACTTTCACCGAGAATGCGCTTGAAGCGGTGTTTTGTTGATCCATGCACATGGTCAACACAGATAACGCAATCTGCTTCTTTCACAAACGCTTGAATTTTATCGAGATCGAGCGTCTTGCGCTCAGCCAGATACGTAATATACAGATCCGTCAGATCGACCTTCTCAACCCGCTCCGGTCGAACAACAGCGACTGCTGCTTTCTCCGCCATCATGCGATTGGCAATTCTCTCAAACTGTGATGTAATCTCAGTGCCCGCAGGCCCTCCATCAGCAGGATTGAACTTGAATCCGGCATAATTCGCGGGATTGTGTGACGGCGTCAGGTTGATGGCACATGCCGCCTTCAGCATCTCAACTCCGGACGAAAACTCCGGTGTCGTCGCCTCTCCGGCATACCATGTGCGAATCCCAGCAGCCTGCAGCAGACCAATAACATCCATGGCGAACTCTTTCCCGAGAAAACGATTGTCATGGCCGACGATGACGCCGCGCTGCTGCACCTCCTTGAACCCGGCGACTCCCATGGCACGATAAAAGTCATCGTCTCCGGTCTGCAAAGCCTCGATAATTGCTGCCGTCACGATATGCAGATTGCGAAACGTATAGTCAGTTCCTACTTCGCCTCGCCATCCGGACGTGCCGAATACAATCTGCGCCGGTGCGGTATTGTTATGCGCAAACTGCTCAATGACACTCAGCAGAGAGACGCTTTTTCCGGCATCAGCAAGTATGGCTTTCCAGCATTCAGTTGCATTCAAAAAATCCCGTTTCATCGTCTCCGGTCCTCCTTGTGCGGCAATATCAGATTATCATTCTATCGTATTTTATTTATCAATTGCGACCACGCGGTATTCATGAATGCGAGCGGTTTATCATGTAGACAGCCGCAACCGCGACAGAGCCGCCGATAAGCGTCGTTATGGCCGGAACCTCACTAAGAAAAAGCCAGCTAAGCAGCATGGCGCTCAACGGCACGATAAAGACAAACGAACTGGTTCGATACGAGCCGAGCCGTTCCGCGGCAATGAAATAGACCGTCTTGCAAAATATAAGGTGAGGCAGGAAAAGACATCTGATTGGCATGCCGGATCTCCCGGGGATTTTCACGCGATCATCTCAGATGCGTCAATTCTGCTTATTTTCCGGCATGGATCTTAATTTTCTCAGCGAGCGCCGCATTCTTTAAAAATGGTCGTCAGATGGAAATAAGATCACACAATTCGAAGCGCAACCTGAAATGAAGCGGCTTTATGCAACGCCGATGAGCATCAGGCAGGACGTGACCGCCAAAGACTGAACGGCTCGATAGCCTGTGAATTGATGGGATACTTTTCTCAGGTTCTATGCGTTATAATTTAAAAAAGTACCGATATCAATAGGGACAGAAGGAGGAGTTGCCATGATGCAGTGTCAGGGAAACAATTGCGGGTATCTCTATAATGAAAAAAAAGGTGACCGGAAAGGCAAGATCCCTCCGGGAACGGAATTTAAAGATCTGCCGGATGATTGGAAATGCCCTGTCTGCGGTGCAGGAAAACAATTTTTTAAAGCTGTCGAAGAATAGTGAATAAACTGCAGGCATCGTGCCCGCATGAAGTAATTCATTCATAAATGAAGCCTGAGAGTTTCCTGAGGATAGGCTATACTATGACTGCGAAACGAATTGTCGCGCTTCTTGTTCTGTTCACTGTGCTCACCGCTGCATGCGCTCCTGTCCTCACGCAGCGCACAATGGAACATGGATCGACCATCGTCCCCCTTGCCGACATGAAAGAACGGCCCGACATGTACCGCAACGGGCTTTTCGTCTTCGGCGGAACCATAGCTTCTTCGAGAGCAACGGTTGCCGGCTCTCTGCTTGAACTCGCCTTCAGTACGGTCAATTCGCGCGGTTCTCTTCAGGATCATGTTTCCGGAATGAGAGTGCTGGTGTTCATGCCGAAGGAGCAGGGGCTGCTGGATCCTGTCATCTTCTCAAAAGGGAGAAAAGTGACTGTGGCGGGAGTTTTTGATGGCGTGCAGGCGGGCAGGATTGAGGAGATGGACTACGCATACCCTTTTTTCCGCATTCACGAGTTGTACCTTTGGCCGCGCAGCATTGACCGCCCGCATGACCATGCCTATCCCTACTACTATCCGTCCTTCTGGTGGGGACCATCATGGGGCATCGGCATCGGCACTATCTGGCGATAATCCTTATGAATGCCGACATAAGGGAGAATTTCTTGGCGCATCTCATAACACTTTCTTAAACAAGGAGGATTTCATGCAGAACCCTGCTGAAAATTACTGGATGATCAGGCTCACGGCTTTAAAGGAAGAACTGGAAGCAAACAATTTTGAAGTCTTTCTCGCACAGACCGCGGCCGAAGCAAAGGAGTTGGTGCTGAAGACAATTATGCCCTCGCTGGCGCCGAAGACCGTTTCATGGGGCGGTTCAATGACATTCGGGGCGACCGGAATCGGCGCGGAAATTCTCATTGATCAATCGCTAACTGTAATAAACCCTTACGAGCCGGGAATATCGCCTGCCGAAGCATATGAGCGCCGCAGGCAGGGTCTCCTTGTTGATTTCTACCTGACCGGCACAAATGCGGTCACAGAAGACGGGCATCTGCTCAACCTTGACATGATCGGCAACCGCGTCGGCGCGCTCAACTTCGGTCCGAAGAATGTCGTAGTTCTCGTCGGCAGAAACAAGCTGGTTCCGGATCTCGAGAGCGCGATGGTCCGCATCAAGAACTTCGCTGCTCCGGTCAATGCGATGCGGCTCGACAAAAAAACACCGTGCCTCACCACTTCAATCTGCCAGGACTGCCAAAGCTCTGATCGCATTTGCAATATCTGGACGATCACCGAGAAGTCTTTTCCGAAGCACCGTATCAAGGTGGTGTTAATTAATCAGGATCTCGGATTCTAATAATTAATGGAGCATCACAGAGGGGCGGCGATTCAAAAACGCTTGCCTCTCTATGTCTTAAGGCATGATTACGGTGAGCTCAAGCAGGGTAGACTCTTCAAAAAGCTTTCCGGAGAGCAGTTCCTCAGGAGCGGCCGCAGAGCCGTTCAGGAAAATAGCCACACAGTCCTGAAACAGCATGTGCTGACCGGTCAGCAATTCCTGAAAAGCCTTCGGCCGGACATAAACACCAGCGCGCAGAATCTTCTTTCCAATCTCCCGCATCACAAGGTTGAAAAGCTTCATGCAAATCAGCCCTTCGCCTTGCTCACAACTCTCATCCGCCCGATAGGTGATTGCGCTGCGTAATGAGGCGAGCGATCCTCTCTGCCGCATCGTTGCGCCGACCAGTCCTGGCATTGCTGAAGAGAGTGCGAGGCGCGAGCCGTTTTTCAGCAGAGCCGCGTCCAGATCATCAACCGGCATGCCGTCCAGAAAAATGGTGCTGATCCGGTCGCCAATATATTTATCGTTTAGCTGAAGCTGTCCCGTCAAAAAAACGCGCACGCTCTGTCCGATATTTCGAGAATGCAGATAAACCCCCGACTGAAGCAGTGGGGAAAAAGCCGATACGCAATCAGTTTCACACCGCAGGACAAGACGTGCCGTTTTCTCCGGAAGGTTCAGAGGCGTGTCGGTCATCGTTTGTTATACCATGAAATCGGGGACCATAAAATGGACTCCGCCTTTACCGGAGAATTCCTTTCACAATCATGCCTACCGCTTCCTCCGGCGATAGTCCGTGCGCCATCAGCGTCTCAAGCTGCTTTTTGTCAACGCTGCCGATGGCGGCCTCATGCGTTACCTTGGCAAGGGGATGCGTTACAAACACAATCGGCACCGCCTTCGCTACCGCGTTGTCTTTCACAATCTCCACGCAATCGACATGTCCGCGGGCCCCGGCGGCCCGCCCTTCGGTAATCCCGGTCACTTCGGCAGATGCATCGCCCTCGAGGGCAATGCGCGTCTTGATCAGGCCGCGGGATCTTTCTCCCTCAAGGACAATCTTCTCTTTGATCTGTATCACATCCTGCGCGTGGCCAAAGATTCTTGCTGAAAGCTCTGCCACGGATTCCCTGCCACTCTGCACCGCGTAATCGAGAACAAGAATTCCGACCCTGCCTTCCAGCAAGGTGAAATCAGTATAATAGCGCCCACGCTCTCCCAGCACCACCACCGCCTTCGGAAAAACCTCCGTTCCGCCGTGCGGTCCATGATAGTGCGTTTCCCCGTACCGCATCTCCGCTCCCTCTTCGATTTCAATCGTTGCGTCCATAACATGCCTCACCTTCCGGGCATTCGGGAAAAAGCAGTGAGCTATAAAGTGCGCTGCAGAATTCCGCCGCAGGCGAACCTGCATAACAATACACTGCTCCCCTTCCTCATGCAACACGCCGAAGCAGAGATGCACTGGGCGCTGTAAGCTGACATTTTCGCCAAGCACTAAGCAGGCGGAAATGCCGTCCTTTGTTACGGAAGTCTGCACTTCGAGACCATCCGCCCCGCGCATGCTCAGAACCGAATGTCCGCTGGCAAGAAGATGCGGGATCTTCGCGTCGGCAAGCACGCGTTCGTCGCCACCGCACCGTCTGTAGGCATCGATTAGGGCATCGTATTCATGTGTCACAGTCCACCTCGGCGCACACCGCACACTTCTTTGCCATGAAAAAGTCAGTCACTTCTTGAGGGCTTCCGTTGCAGACAATACGGCCTCCGCAGAGCTGCGAGGCCCGGTCCGCAATCATGGCAAGTTCCGGCCGGTGCGTAATGAGCAGCACTGATGCCCCATGTTCGCGAAAGAGACGGATGACATGGACAATATCATCAAACGAGAGCATGTCGATGCCGGAATCTGGCTCATCCAGAACAGCAAACTGAGGATTCAGTGCAAGCGCAGAGGCGAGCTCGATGCGTTTTCGCTCGCCGCCGCTCAGGCAGCGGTCAACCATGCGGTGAAGATATAATTCAGGATCAAGGCCAACCAGGCAAAGATAGGATGCTGAATCGCGGGAACCATCCCTCGGCGATAGATAGTCCTGCACCGATATGCCTTCAAAGCGAACCGGCTCCTGCCATGTCATGGTTATGCCGAGGCGGGCCCGCTCCGAGATGCCAAGGCGGTTGATAATCTCACCCTTATAACAGATCTCGCCGGAGTCCGGCCGATACCCCTCGCAGCCCATGATGATATAAGCAAGCGTGCTCTTTCCGACGCCGTTCGTCCCTAAAAGGGCGTGTATCTCCCCGCGCCCGACAGCAAGAGAACAGTCGTCGAGAATCTTTCGGCTCCCCGCCTGAAAACAGAGGTTCTTCAGTTCCAGCAAGTGGGCAATCCTTCTTCCGGCAGAGCAGCGTATTTTTCATGCCGTTCTAATCTGATTGTATCAGGTATCTCAGCACATGCAACACGTCAACCCAGCCTGCTATCCGGACTTCACGCAGCCCCTCCCCTGTGATTTGATTAACCAACAATGATCATCAACCAGAAAAAATCGCGGGTGCAGGACAGGATTCTGGATACCTGCTCGAAACAGAGGAGGAATCGAGCTTATCAAACAACCCCGAGTCCCGACACACTCAGCGCTCCGGGTTTTTCGTTGCTGCATCAATTATTCTTTGCCGGTGAAATTGAGTTTCATCTCTGAGAATATCTATCAGTTTCCGGGCCTCTTCATCCCTAGTTGCCGGCAGATCGAAAAGCCCGCTTTCAAGCATTCCTGTCTCAAAATCATGGGCAAACCCCAAGGCATCTGCAGCAGACAGGTGCTCGTTTTTCACGCGGAAATGCGCGTTCTGAACAGATGAGATCAGGCGGGAGACAACTTGCGGCGCGCACGGTTGAGCTTGAGCAAATAATTGTGGACGCTCGTAGAGCGCTTCGATGATTTGGCCAATATAAAGGTAGTGGCGAACTTCATCGTTTCCCATCTGGATCCAGAACTCAGCCGCGCCCGGAAATTTTTCTGCGCACATGTAGTAGAAATCGGAAACAACGAGTTTGAGAGCAAATAGCGGCTGAAGCAAACTCAACAGGTTTTCCTTCATCAGATCACTGATATGCTGGTTCAGCTCATTACGGGATACATAGCCGCGTTCGAGCAGGACATCGGCTATCGGCTTGCCGCCCGCCCGCTGAATCTGAACGGCATCGTCAAGCTGTGCCAGGGTGATAATCCCCCGCACCAACAGGATGTCGCCTATTTCATTGTCTTTATCCATCATGACAGAATCTTGTGTGCTTAGACGCTATCAGAAAAGTGAATGCTCCTCAACCGCCTGCAGATACTGCGTCTGCGGCATTGGAGACAAGATTGCCTATCGCCTCTCTGGTCTTTTCACTTTTCCGCACGATCAGGCGTCTTTTCCTTCAGCAATGGTATGATACAACATATGCTCAGCGCTTTCTGCCTGCGCAGAACCAGAAAGAAGGAATCAATGGACTTCAGCGAATTCAATCTTCATCCTCTTGTTGCATCCGGAGTCATGACTGCAGGCTACGCGACACCGACACCAATACAGACATCTGCGATACCTCCCATCATGCAGGGCCGTGATGTCATGGGGCTGGCGCAGACAGGCACCGGAAAAACGGCTGCCTTCATGCTTCCGATCCTTCACCGCTTAATGCAGGGAGGCCGCAGGCATATTAGAGCGCTTGTCATTGCTCCAACGCGCGAACTTGCCGAGCAGATACATGAATCTACAACCGCGCTCGGTCAGAAGACTGGCCTTCGGAGTGCCTCAATATACGGCGGCGTTGGCTATAGTCCGCAGGTTGTCAAGCTGAAGCGCGGCGTTGAGATCGTTGTTGCCTGCCCCGGAAGGCTGCTCGACCATGTCGGACAGGGAACGATCGACCTGTCCCGCGTAGAGGTGCTGGTTCTTGATGAAGCTGACCATATGTTCGACCTTGGTTTTCTGCCCGACATCCGGCGGATTCTGGCGCATCTCCCCGACCGGCAACAGACGCTCCTCTTCTCAGCCACGATGCCGGATGAGATACGGAGTCTCGCTAAAGATGCCCTGCGCAACCCGGTTGCCGCAGAGGTGGGCCGCTCGGAAGCGGCGGTTACGGTCAGCCATGCGCTCTACCCGGTTCCGCAGCATCTGAAAGCCTCCCTGCTTGTTGAATTGCTGAAGCATTTAGATGCCGGTTCGGTCCTGATATTCACCCGCACAAAACACCGGACCAGACGCCTTGCGGACCAACTGGCCAGAGCAGGACTCAAGACGGCATCCCTGCAGGGAGATCTTTCACAAGGCCGCCGCCAGGCATCAATGAACGGGTTCAGGGACGGCACGTACCAGATTCTGGTGGCAACCGATATTGCCGCGCGGGGTATCGATGTGTCGCAAATCTCTCATGTAATCAACTATGATATCCCCAATACAACCAATGCATATATTCACCGCATCGGACGAACCGGCCGCGCGGCGCAAACCGGCGATGCATATACCCTTGTTACTCCGGATGACGCTGTCATGGTGCGAGATATTGAGCGTGTTCTCGGTAGCAGAATCGAACGACGCACGATCAGCAGCTTTGATTACACGGTTGTTGCTCCGCCAACGCACGCGACAAGGATTGGACAATCAAGAAGACCGACCCCTGCAGCCCTGTTCGAGAAACAACCGGAAAAACAGATGCGCGGATGCCTGCGTAAAAGTTCGGCTGCCACTTCAAAGCCCGCTGCGGCAAAGCCGCTACGAGGCAACCGATGGTCAAAAACAGGCAGATCATAGAGGTCTGACAATGTGCATACTCATATTCGGACTGGTACGGCTAAGAAACTGAAGGTGGGGGCCCAGAGCTTGCCGCCCACCTTATGAAATGCAGAGACTACCGGATTTCCATGCCGGAGAAGAAATAAAGAATTTCAAATGCCGCGGATTCTGCGGAATCAGAGCCGTGGACGGCATTGCGCTCTATATCATCAGCGAAATCCTTGCGAATCGTTCCGGCATCTGCATTTGCCGGATTAGTGGCGCCCATAATCGAACGATTTTTTGCGATGGCATCCTCTCCTTCGAGCACCATGACCACGACAGGACCTTCGGACATGAAGGTGGTCAGACTGTCAAAAAACGGCCGCTCCTTATGCACATAATAAAAACCTTCAGCCTCAGCCTTGCTTAACTGAATACGTTTCATCGCCACAACCCGAAGATCATTCTGTTCAAAGCGGGAGATGATCTGACCGATGACATTCTTTCTGACTGCGTCAGGTTTGATAATCGACAACGTCTGTTCCATTACGTCCTCCGTTACGGATTATTGTTTCTCTGTGCTATCCGCACAGTGAGAAAGGCTGATGAATGAACATCCTCAGATGGCCTTCAGGGGTCATTTCAACGGCATATTCAGCGCGGCAGGAACGTATAAACATCTCCAGTTTCCTGCGCTCTTCCGGAAGGTTGTCGAACAGGATCTCAACATCCTCAAAGACTCCGCAGAACCCTGCAAGCTCGGTCCGGAACGCGTTAATATGATCGGGATGGCGCAGGCCTCGCGCATCAATTCGTATCACTTCCGGTTGAGTCCTTCGACGGTCGTTGTCAGCGAGTCACAGTCTTCAACATTGAAACACTTCGCATCCGGTACGATACGCTTGATGAGTCCGCCAAGCACCTTACCTGGGCCTGCTTCGACAAAAACTGTTACACTGGAGGCCGCAATCGTCTTCACGCAGTCTTCCCAGAGTACCGGCTGACTCAACTGACGTACCAACGACGCGCGAATATCTCCAGCAGCCGAAACCTCCCTCGCATCGACATTATTGACGAAGCGCACCTGCGCGTCAGAAAAGGCATATGCGTTCAACACTTCAACTAACTTTGAGCCTGCGTCCTCCATAAGCTTACAGTGCGACGGAACGCTGACAGCAAGAGGAAGCGCACGCTTCGCACCCGCTTCCTTCGCCTTTACCATCGCAGATTCAACCGCTGCCTTATCACCGGAGATAACAATCTGGCCGGGACAGTTGTAATTCGCAGCGCCGACATAGCCTCCAGTCACACCGGTGCATATTTCATCAAGCATTGCGCGGTCGACGCCGAGAACCGCGGCCATGAGGCCGGTTCCAGCAGGCACTGCTTCCTGCATGATTCTGCCGCGCAGTTCGACGATTTTCACAGCGTCGCTAAATGCAATGCTGCCCGCTGCGACAAGCGCGGAATATTCGCCGAGACTGTGACCGGCAACAACAGCAGGCGTGATTCCTTTTTCAGCAAGTACCATCCATGCCGAAATGCTGGCGGTCAGCAGGCACGGCTGGGTGATATGCGTCTTGTTCAGCTCCTCGGCAGGTCCTTCGAAGCTCATTTTTGCCACATCGTACCCGAGCGATTCGGAAGCCACCGCATAGAGTTTTTTTACGGAATCGAACTTATCGTACAGAGACTTGCCCATGCCGACTGATTGGGACCCCTGCCCTGGAAAAACAAAGCAAATGCCCATGCTATCCCTTCGCTTCCTTGATCTTCTTGATCAGGATCGGGAGCACTTCGTAAAGGTCTCCAACAATACCGTAGGTGGCAACATTGAAGATAGGGGCGTCGGGGTTCTTGTTGATTGCTATGATGATGTCGGATGACGACATGCCGACAAGGTGCTGCACCGCGCCGGAGATGCCGCAGGCGATATAGATTTTCGGACAGACAGTCTTGCCGGTCTGTCCGACCTGATGACGGTAGGGAATCCATCCCTCGTCAACCGCCGCGCGGGAAGAACCGACCACGCCGCCTACAAGCTGAGCGAGTTCGGTCAACAGTTCGAATCCTTTCGGTCCGCCAAGACCGCGACCTCCGGAGACGATTATTTCGGCATCCTGCAGATTGATTTTGCAGACTCCGTCTTCGCAGACAGATGTCAGCACTCTCGTGCGGGTGGTCAGGCCATCGGTTGCAACCGAAATGACCTCTCCCGAGCGGCTCGCGTCGTATTCTCCGCGCTTCATGACGCGCGGACGAACGGTAGCCATCTGCGGGCGGTAGTTCGGGCAGAGAATTGTCGCCATGATGTTGCCGCCGAATGCGGGTCGAATCTGCAAGAGGTTGCCGGTCTCCCCGTCAATCTCGAGCTGGGTGCAGTCTGCGGTAAGTCCGGTTTTGATTCGTCCCGCAACGCGCGGCACGAATGAACGTCCGATAGCGGTTGCGCCCGCAAGAACAATCTCCGGCCTGTACTGCCCGATAAGGCGAATCATCAGCTGCGAATACGGTTCATCATTGAAGGTTTCGAACATGGGGTCTTTTGCATGGTAGACCGTGTCAGCGCCCCACCTGATGAGTTCCTGCGCTTCGCTGTCGTCGGCACCAAACAGAACTGCCGAAAGGGTCGTGTTCCGATCTGCCGCAAGTTTCCGGCCGATGCCGAGCAGTTCGAAAGCGATGCCGGCAATCTTGCCACGGCGCTGCTCTGCAAAAATCCATACGCCCTTGAAGCGAGACAAGTCTGTGTCGGGCTTGAACTCCTCTGCATCGGAAACTTCGGAAAATGCGCCCACCGGACAAACATCAATGCAGCTCTTGCAGACGTTGCAGAAGTCTTTGATGACCGCCTTGCCATCCTTCATCTCTATGGCGTCAAATGGGCAGGAGCTAATACAGGTTTCACACCCGGTGCAGAGTTCGGCATCGATAACTATACGCATTTCAGCCTCCTCAGTTCCGACATGAGGGCATCGACCTGCTCCTCGGGACTGCCTTCCAGCATCCTGCGATCGCCCTTTGCCTGGGGAGCGAAGATGTTTTTCACCTGGGTGGGAGAGCCCTTGAGCCCGAGGTTATACTCTTCAGCTTCTATGTCCTGCGCCGTCATTTTTGTGATCACCGCTTTTTTGGCTGCCATCTTGCCTTTTAGCGAAGGCAGCCTCGGCTCGTTCATCTCTTTCACAACTGTGAGCAGAACCGGCAGCGGCGACTCGACAACGTCGTAACCATCATCCATAAGGCGCTGCACACGAATGGAGGTTGCGGTGACATCTTCGAGTTTCCTGACATAGGAGATATGCGGGATGTTCATATACTCGGCAAGCGCCGGGCCGACCTGTGCGGTGTCGCCGTCGATAGCCTGCTTGCCGCAGAGGATGATGTCCGCGCCCAGTTTCAGAACCGCCTTATAGAGCGTATAGGACGTTGCCCATGTGTCGGAGCCGGCGAATAAGCGGTCGGAAATAAGACGAACATCGTCCGCCCCCATGGCGATCGATTCACGGAGAGCATCTTCGGCCTGCGGCGGTCCCATGGTAATAACGGTCACCTTGCCGCCCGCCTTTTCGCGAATCTGAAGTGCCGCTTCTATGGCATGGACATCGTACGGATTAATAATGCTCGGGACGCCTTCTCTGATGAGAGTGTTGGTTTCGGGATTGATCCGCACCTCAGCAGTGTCGGGCACCTGTTTGATACAGACAACAATCTGCATTGAGAGTCCCCCTCAATAATGAAATAAATGACTGAAATCTGAAGAAAAATTATACCGCTTGAGTAACGGTTCTGGCAAGCACGACGGTGGCTACCGCGTAATGTTTTTCGTGTGAAAGAGATACAATGAGTGAATGGGTAAAAAGCACATTCTGCATGTGCCCGTGCAGGCGTATCGACGGACGACCGGTTGAGTCATGTACAATTTCGATATCGGTCAGGTTCAGAGCCGGCTCGCCGGGCATGCGCAGCGGGGTCAGCGCCTTGATGGCGGCCTCTTTCGCGGCAAAGCGGGCAGCCAGGTGAGGATGCGGATTTTTCCTGTGATTAATGCAATACTTGCGTTCATCGGCTGTAAAGACGCGGTTCAGAAAGTGGTCGCCCCACCGCTCAACCGCATCTTGTATACGCCGGATTTCGACGATGTCCGTGCCGAGGCTGACAATCACGCGTGGTGCTCAATCAGCATCTTCATCTCGCGCACTGCACGCTCAATCCCGACCATAACTGCACGGGAAATGATGCTGTGACCGATGTAGAGTCCCCGCAGCCCCGGGATAGCCGCAACCGGTTTTACATTGAAATAATTCAGCCCATGCCCGACATTGACCGTCAGGCCGATGCGCTCGGCATACAGAACGGAATCAATGATCCGCCGCAGTTCATGTTGCTGCGCCTTCCCTCTGGCGTCGGCATAGCGGCCGGTGTGGATCTCAACCATATCGGCGCCAAGCTCCCTGACTATGTCGATGACTTCCGCCTCCGGATTAATGAAAAGACTCACTAGGATGCCGGCATCCCGTAGCTTTGCAATCGTGTCTTTTAACTGCCTTCTGTTGCCAGCAACAGCAATGCCTCCCTCGGTCGTCAATTCCTGCCGTTTCTCGGGCACGAGCGTAGACATCTCAGGCTTAACCTGTCGGGCAATCCTGATCATTTCGGAAGTCGCGGCCATTTCAAGGTTGAACTCACACGGCACAATTTCCCGCAACATGCGGATATCGCGGTCATTTACATGCCGGCGGTCTTCACGAAGGTGAGCAGTTATGCCATCGGCACCCCCAAGAAGAGCCAGCGTAGCTGCTGCCGCAGGATCGGGCTCAAACGTGCGGCGTGCCTGCCGCACTGTCGCAACGTGGTCAATATTCACGCCAAGAATCATAAAAACCTCCGCCTCAGTAATCAGAACATCGCTTGCCGAAGCAAGGAAGCAGGCGACAGGAAAATTATAACCTTCGTAACATTTCCTGCTTTCTGCTTCTCAATCTGAATCGTTCACTTTACCAAGAGTTCCCGGCTTTGTTCCAGCGCGAAAGACGGTAATCCCCTTGAGCCCCTTCTCAAATGCGAGATGAAACGCGTTCGCAACCGTTTCCCTGGTTGCCCTGTGCGGCAGATTGACGGTCTTGGCAACAGCATTGTCGGTAAATTCCTGAAATGAAGCCTGCATCTCGATATGAGCCTTATAATTGATTTCATGCGCCGTTCTGAACAGCCGCCTAAATCGGGACGGCACCGATTGCTGCCCGCAAACCGTGCCGTGTCCCACGACGCACTCCATGAGCTTGTCAGAATAGAAACCTTCGCTGCGGGCAATCTCAACAAAATGCGGGTTCACCTCTATCAGCTCTGTATCCAGAACCCGTCGCTTGAAAGCGAGATCAAACAGCGGCTCAATGCCGCTGGAGCAGCCGGCAATCAGAGAAAGCGTTCCGGTCGGCGCTATGCTCGTCAGGGTTGCGTTGCGGCGCGGCGGCATGCCGGTGCGCTCATAGATCGACCCCGTAAAATACGGAAAGGGCCCCCGCTCTTCCGCGAGCTCTTCAGAGACGTGATGGGCGGATTCCAGGATAAAACGCATGACTCGGCGAGCCTTGGCAAATGCTTCGCGGCTGTCGTACGGTATGCCGAGCAGGATGAGCGCATCAGCCCATCCCATAACGCCGAGACCGATTTTTCGGGTGCCTTTGTGCATCCGCGCTGTTTCGCGGAGCGGATAGTGATTTGCATCGATGGCATTGTCAAGCATACGCACCGCGAGAGTTATGTCGTCGCCGAGCTTCAGGTAGTCAATAGCTCCGTCACACACATACGCCGGGAGATTCAGCGAACCGAGTATGCAGGCCTCATACGGCAGCAGCGGCTGCTCACCGCAGGGATTGATTGCTTCAAATGCGCCGAGATGCGGAGTCGGGTTCTTTTCATTAATCCGATCTATGAAAACAATGCCGGGGTCTCCGGACGACCACGAGCTCTCAACCAGTTCATCAAAAATCTCGCGGGCCCGGAGCGATTTCCCCGGCATCCCGGTTCTGGGGTTGATGAGGAGAAAACCAGAGTCCTGCTTCACCGCTTCCATGAAAGCATCGGTCAGAGCGACCGATACCATAAAATTGGCGAGCTGCTCAGGACCGCGCTTCAGCCGAATAAATTCGATGATATCGGGATGGTCGACCCGAAGAATGCCCATATTCGCGCCGCGCCGCGCGCCGCCATGTTTCACAACCTCGGTTGCGGTGTTGTAAATCTTCATGAAGGATACCGGACCGCTTGCTATCCCTCCGGTCGAATGAACCGGGTCGGCCGAAGGACGGAGACGGGAGAAGGAAAAGCCGGTCCCTCCCCCGCTCTGAAGGATAAGCGCTGCATTTTTCAGCGTCTCGAAAATGCTCTGCATATTGTCTTCAATGGGAAGCACAAAACACGCGGCGAGCTGGCCGTTCGGCATGCCGGCGTGCATTATCGCAGGGGAGTTCGGCAGAAAGCGCAGAGACGAAAAAATCTGATAGAAGCGCTCCTGGTAGAGGCCAACATCGCTCTGATAAAGCTCTTCAACTGCGGCAAGCGCCTTGGCAAGACGCCGGAACATCTCCTCCGGCGTTTCGACGATACGGCCGGCTTCATCTTTTCTCAGATACCGGGCTCGCAGAACCGTCAATGCATTTTCAGAGAACTTTTCCATTGTCCTCCCTGAACATATCCGCTCTTTCCAAAACTTCTCGGCAATAAACCGAACTAAGCACAGTATAGCGCTGAAACGGTGCTTTTACAACGGGATATTGATTTCGACAATTCGCCACTTCGTTACTGCAAGACACGACAATCTTGAGGTTCGGAACGGGGTTCAAAAGCATTCCGACATTTCAACCTCTGCGAACAAGGTCACCCCTCTTTTTTGGTCGCGGTCAACTCATCCTGCACACTTTTAATCTTGTCCTCCATCGTCTGTTCTTTATCAGTCCTCGTACCAAGCTTGATAACAGTAAATATACGAGGAGCGCCCATGCTATGAACCGCTTCATGGCAGTGTTTAACCGCGGCAAAAACAGTCTCCCATTCGCCTTCGATATTCGTGCCGTTTGCGTGAAGGGCTATTTTCAGTCCCGACGCAGAAAGAATCTTTTCGCAGGTTGCAACATATGCTGACAACGACACGCCGCTTCCGACAGGAACAATGGCAAGGTCAGCGATTACGTTCATTCTTTTATCCTCCTCATTCTGATACCGAAAGAGCCCTCTGATACTCTTCCCAGAGCCGATCTTTTGTGACTCCCACATCTATAAAATCCCAGGGCAGGACTTCGTCTTTGCCCCGCTCGCGAAAGACATGCCACGAAAGGTCTATACCAGCCTTGTGGCAGGCCGCCGCATAGTCATCCGACCGCTCCATTGCTGATAAAACAACAGCAAGACGCCGGTCGCCCCGCGAAAAAAGTCCCTGCATATACGCATACTTAGGCACATCATGGAGAACCCTGACGCCCGGATTCCTCCGGAATGCCCCTTTTATTATCCTGAGCTTTTCCTTGATAGCAGCTGGATTGTCCATTGCACACCACTGAAACGGCGTAAAAGGCTTCGGGACGAAAGTGCTGACGCCTGCCGTTATTTTTCCGCGCGGCGAGAGACAGCGGATGCGGGTGATCAGTTCGACTATGCCGGCTATGTCTTCATCCCGCTCGGTCGGCAGGCCAATCATGAAATAGAGGCGCAGGTGGCTGATGCCACGCTTGAATATGAGCGCGGCAGTTTCGATGATGCTTTGCTCTGTAACCTTCTTATTGATAACTTTGCGCATGCGTTCAGTGCCAGCCTCAGGCGCAATCGAAACACTCCTGGCACCGGCAAGCTGCTCAAGAAGACGGGCGCTTTTTTCATGCGCTCTCAGGGATGTGAGCGAAAATTCGACGCCGTCAATCGAGAGCGCCTCTTCAATATGCTGATAATCGGTCAGCGACGGCCCTACGATGCCCACGCGGCAGCCCAGTTCTTTTGCCCGCGCAATTTCTCCCCGCATGGCGGAAAGGCTCTTCTGCCGGACCGGACGGTATACGTTGCCGACCATGCAAAAGCGGCAGTTCCACGGACAGCCGCGCATCGCCTCGACCAGAAACATGTCGGAGAACTCGCTATTTTGCGATACAATGGCGGTCGATACTGGCGAGCATGCGATATCATCGCACCGCTGCCGGGCGATACGCTCCGGGGCGCCGGCGCGTGAGGATCGCTCCGCAATCAACCCATTATCAGCATGGGCAATCGTATAAAGGGACGGCACATATATGCCGGGAATATCGGCGGAGTGGGATGCAACTGCTCTCCGAACTCCCGCAGCGCAGAATTCGTCAAGAAACAGGGGAAGCGACTGTTCTGCATCGCCGATAAACAGCAGATCGAAGAAATCAGCGAATGGTTCAGGATTTATCGTAGCACAAACGCCGCCTGCAACCACCAAAGGATGATGCGCGGTGCGGGTGCTGGAGAAAATCGGAATCCGGCTCTGCGCAAGAATGCGGACAATATTCGGATAGTCATTTTCAAAAGCTACCGAGAATGCTATGATGTCAAACTGGCTGAGAGGGCGCTTTGACTCGAGGGAAAAAACGGGTGTGTCTGTTCTCCGGTATTCCGCAAGTTGTTTTTCATCGGGAAGAAATGCGCGTTCACAGACAATATCATTTCTCAGGTTCAGCAGGCGGTAAATGCCCTGATAGCCAAGACTGGCCATGCCGACTCCATAATAATTTGGATAGACAAGGCAGACGGAAATGCGGCCGCCAGGCGATTTGCGGATGGTCCCCCGCTCTCCGGCAAGAAGACGATCCGCCTCTGTTATGAGACTACGGTTAATAGATGATCCCACGCCAAAAACACTCGGAACTCAGGACGGTGCATTTTTTCGCTGGCTTCGTCCCGGGTTAACAGCACATCATTCCATCCATGACTAGAGACGCTTCCGCATAAACGAGGGAATGTCATATTCATCCTCCGCAGGCAGCAAAGAGTCTTTCGCCGGGCCCGACTGTGCAGTGGGACCAATAACCGGAGTCTCCGGAGCCGTTACTTCAGACGCGGGCCGGAGCATCGGCTGTTGCGCAACTGTTGGCTGCGCATCTTCCGTCTTCACGATTTCCGGCTCAACAGCACTCTTTGACGCATACGCGGAGGCCGCCGCATAAGAGGGTTGAATCGCCGGCTGAGGCTGAGGCAAAGACTGAACCGGCTGCGACAATGGGCAAACCTGAGTACCCTGAGACGCGGCAGGTGACTCCGCAACAGGGGATATCGTCTTTGAGAGGAGTATTTCCGTGGCTCCGAGCTTGACCGGATTCTTTGTCGGTGTCCACGGCTTGATGTTTGGCAGAACCGCCTTTTCGAGTTTCTCCTCAAATCCGGTTGCGATAACCGTCACCCGAACGTCGTCTTCCATATCGGGATTGATGACCGCGCCAAGGATGATATTGGCGTCATCGGCTGACGAGTCATGAATCAGCGAAGCCGCTTCCTGCACGGCGTCGAGCGGCATATTGATGCCGCCGGTGATATTGATGAGAATACCCCGCGCGCCTTCAATCGACGACTCTTCCAGCAATTGATTGGAGATGGCCTTCTTTGCGGCATCGAACGCTCCTCCCTCGCCCGTGCCGGTGCCGACGCCGATGACCGCCCGGCCGCCGTTTTGCATGATGGACTTCACATCGGCAAAGTCTAGGTTAATCAGCCCGGGAATGAGAATAAGATCGGAGATGCCCTGTATCGCCTGCCGGAGCACATCATTGGCAATCGCAAATGATTTCAGGAGCGGAGTGCCCTTGCCGGCGACTGCGTTAATGCGATCGTTCGGTATGACGATAAGTGTATCGACATTCTGCCGCATCTCGCGTATGCCTTCTTCTGCGCGCATGGCACGTTTTTTCCCTTCATAGAAAAAGGGACGGGTCACGACGCCGACGGTAATAATGCCGAGTTCATGGG
>JBBIQQ010000025.1:3431-21513 GCA_037442225.1 Nitrospirota bacterium | reverse complement strand
GACGGTACAGCTTGATGCGCGGGTCAGGGTATTCAACGAACGGAGATTGGAAGGATCATATCCGCTTATTCTTGTGTCAGTCAGCGTCTTGTTTCAGATCAAACATGCACTATTGCAGCGGGTTCTGACGGCGCAGGTTACAGGAAGAGGTCCGCAATGTTATGTGTGCGATCATTAAGAAAATCTCGGATTTATCAATAAAGCTTCAGTTCAGGGAACTTCTGGAGTCCTGACCGCCACATCATCCCCGCTTAGAGCTTCAACAAGAAACGCCTTGAGATCGGCTCTTTCTGACGCAGACAATCCTAACGGCTTCAAGGCTGTATTACCCGTTCCACCGCCATGGTCGAAAAACTCGATGACTTCCTCAAGCGTCGCGAAGATGCCGTTGTGCATGTAGGGAGCGGTCTTTCCGACTTCACGCAGAGTCGGCGTCCGGAAAGCCTTCCAGTCCTTTTTATCCTTCGTAATAAGATAACGGCCGGGATCTTCATTCAGGTTTTTGTAGTCCGGATAGTGGTAGACCTTCGCGACAAATCTGCGTGTCGCGGTAATGCGAGGATCGTTCTGATGTTCGGGATTCTCCGGAATGTTCAGCGCATGAAATTTATCATCTGAAAGAAGAGCTCCGTCATGACAATTCGTGCATTTTCCCTTGCCGGTGAAAACTCGGTAACCCTTCTGTGCCGAAGGCGAAAGCGCGGAGCTGTCTCCCTGCAGATAGCGATCTATCGGCGCATTTACCGAAACGAGCGATCGCTGATACGAAGCAAGGGCCATCGCAATACGCTCCTTGCTGACATCCCCCGCAAACACTTCTTGAAATGCCTGGGCATACTCGGGAACCACGCGGATCTTCTCTTCCAGATAATCGAGGTTCAGATTCATTTCGAACGCAGACATGATGGGAAAGAGCGCCTGATCTTCAAGGCTTGTGGCACGGCCGTCGTAAAAAAGGTTTTTGAAAAGACCGATGTTCACCAGTGTAGGCGAATTGCGCCAGTTTCTTGTTGTCGGATAGCTCAGGGATATCTCCTGTCCGTCAGTAAAAGCGAGATCGGGAATATGACAGGTCGCACAGCTCATGGTGCCGTCGCCTGAAAGCCGGCGGTCGAAAAAGAGCTTCTTGCCGAGCTCAATCTTGGCCGGCGTCTGCGGATTTGCTTCGGGAACGGAAACACCCTTGAACGGCTCCAGATGACCGGCAAATGCAGTCATGCCAATCCACATAACCAAAATGCCGGCAAAAAGAAACAGTGCAGTTTTCATAATCTCCCTCACTGATGTATCCGTTTCCTGCCGCTATCAGCTGAATCCTGTTTTTTCAGTTCTTCCGTCACAATCTTCTTCAGATACTCATACGGCACATTGCCGACCACCTTGCGGCCATTGACGAAAAAGCTCGGCGTATTATAGAGATCAAGCTCTTTACTGAGTGCCAAGTCCCGCTCGACATATGCGGCATTCTTTTTTTCATTCAGCGCCCGTTGAAACTGCACAACATCAAGCCCGAGTTCCTGCGCATAGCTGATAAGGCTGGCGCGGTCAAGTTTAGGGGATCGTTTGAGCAACAGACGATGCATCTCGGGAAACTTGCCCTGGTCGTGCGCCGCGAGTGCCGCTTCCGCCGAAATGAATGCGAAGTCCCGATACTGATATGGCAGGAATTTCACCACGAGGCGAACCTTTCCCTGAAACTCTTTCATGAGGCGCTCGACGGCCGGACTGGCCGCCACACAGTGCGGTCATTGATAGTCGATGAACTCTACAATGGTCACCGGCGCATTATCGGCACCTGTGGCGGGAGAGTTTTCAAGGGGAATCGGGAAACGCTTCACTTCGGAAAGGGCGAAACCGGTTGCGATAAGAACGGCGATAAGAGAAAGAGCGATTATTTTCTTCACGGCGATCCTCCTTATTTGGAAACAGAATCAAAAAAGCACGGTAGAGCATGAGTGAAGCTACTCCATACAGCGGTTCAGCATATAGAGGAGGTGCATGACCGCCGAATGCTCCGAAGAACTGCCCCTGATGCAGCTCGGATAAGAGAGGAACCTCATGCTCTACCGCACCGTAATGACAAGTTTAGCCTCAATAGCAAGCGCGTGCGATTTCTTCCATATGACCACGATATCAAAGTGACCTGGCAAGGCATCTCTGCTGTATACGCCTGAGATGCCTTGCACCGACATTTTTCAGGTCTTTTTGCCGCCTTCGATCTCCGCGATCCATTTCGGATGTTTCTTCTTCGCCATCCAGTACGGAACCTTGCCGCCAATCATGATCTGGAGCGTTCCTGGATTCGCTATGGTGCCGAGATAGAGATGCATCGTAATGAATATCCCCATCACGACAAAGCTCACATTGTGGATGAAGAACGAGAGCAAAATCCATTGTTTATTCTCAGGGAACAGCCAGAGAACAAAGCCGGAAACAGAAATAGCTATCCCGACAAGGAGTACCGTCAGATAGGCAAATTTCTGTCCCGTGTTCAGCTTGCCCATCGGCGGAATTTTTACTTTATGGCTCAGATAGCCTCCCCCGCAACTCAGCCACCGGACGTCATCAGCGTCAAACCGGAGCGCGTGTTTCAAAAAATGCGCCGCAGTCAGCAACAGAGACACAAGAAAGACTACACCCACCCAGCTATGTATTGTCTTCATGCTGTTGAAGCCGCCGAATAGTGCCCCGACCCCCTCGATTTTAAAGAGAAAGCCGAAGCCGGAGATGGTAAGGAGAATACAGCTTATGGCAAGCAACCAGTGGCAGAGACGCTCAAAGCCAGTTGCCATGGTAACCATATCAGTTCTAGTCATGGTCGTCCTCCTTTACTTTGTGCGGTCCCACAGCAACATAATGCAGGACAGCCGCCGCCGCGACGCCGCCAATGCCGAGGTACGACAGCGGCTTCAGGACTTTGTGCCAGAAGACCACCATTTCGTTAATCTGCGGCTTTTCATCGTAGCCGTAAACTTTCGGCGCATCCTTAAACGCATACAGTGCTCCAAGACCGCCAAGTTCAGCCTGACCGTAAAGTTTCTGATATCCCAGTTTCTGGGCTTTCGCTATGAGTTCATTGCGGTTTCCATACTGAATAGCCCCGGTCGGGCAGGTCTTGGCACACGCGGGAGCCATATTGTTGGCGATGCGGTCATAACAGAGATGGCACTTGGAGCATTTTCCCTGGCTGTCATAGCGCGGAACATTAAACGGACATGCAGCCAGACAGAGCTTGCAGCCGATGCATTTGTCTTTATTCACCGCCACGGCTCCCTCAGGTGTGCGGTACAGCGCGCCGGGTGATGGACATATCTGCATGCAGCCGGCCTCTTCGCACTGCATGCAACGTTGGTTTATAAAGAGCCAGCGCTGCGGGTCCTTGTCCGACGGCACTTCCACAAACCGGATACGATTATAGAGATGCGGTGTCAAATCGCCTGGATTCTCATACCCTCCGCGGTTCTTTGTCTTGTCTCCCGGAAGCTGGTTCCATGATTTGCATGCAACCTGACAGCCCCGGCATCCGATACACAACTCAGGAGAAACCAACAATCCCATTTTCGCCATGGTCCTACCCCCTCGCCTTTTCAATGTTGACCATGAACGCCTTGGACTCCGGTATCATGACGTTTGGGTCACCTATCGTCGGCGTGAGCAGATTCGCGCTCTCGCCGCCGCTGCCGTCAACCGGGAATTGCCAGCCAAAGTGCCAGGGGATACCGACCTGATGGATGGTGGTGTTCATGACTTTAAACGGTTTGTAAAGGTCAGTCACCATCGCGATAGCCCACAGGCTGCCGCGTGCCGAAGAAACCATCACCTTTTCGCCGTTGCTGATGCCTTTTTCCTTTGCAAGCTCTTTGCTCATTTCGATAAACATCTGGGGCTGCGTTTCAAGAAGCCACGACTTGTGGCGCGTCATGACTCCCGTCTGCCAGTGTTCGGTGACGCGGTATGTCGAGCAAACATATGGGAAACGGGTATCGCAGGAGGCAAAAATGTCCTCCTTCAGACCTCCCTCATGGAAGAGCTTGATAGTAGGGTTGATGCGGTGCTTTGCCTGCATCGGATTCTCCTGCAACGGACACTCCAGCGGCTCATAGTGTTCTGGGAACGGTCCGTCGGCCAGCCCTGGGCCAAACAATGCGCCGACTCCGTCGGGGCGCATAATGAATGGAAGTTTTCCGCTCTTTTCGTCAGCAAGAGGCGGGGCAGGTCCGTCCGGCACGTCGCCTTCCCAGACACCCGGTTTGTTAGTCTGCGGATTCAGCTTCGTCGGATTCCACTTGATTACGGACCGCTTCGAATCCCACGGCAACCCAAGCGGATTGACCGACGCGCGGTTATAAACAATGCGGCGATTCAGCGGCCATGCCCACGCCCAATTCAGGTAGAGCCCGAGTCCAGTTGGGTCTTCCTTGCCGCGGCGCGCCATCATATTAATGATCTTGCCGTCCTTCTGGGTATAGCTACCCGAGGCTATCCACATGCCGCACGACGTGGTTCCGTCCGCCTGAAGGCTTACGAAGTTTACACACAGCTCTCCCTTTTTGCCGATAAGTTTCGGCGGGTTCTGAGTCTTGTCATAGACATCCTCAAGATAATACCCATTCATTTCTTTGGCTACCATGTGCGGACTGGGGTGCTTGATTTTGCCGTCCTTGTCTTTTTCACCGTAATTCCAGGTAAGGTTCATAATCGGGGCAGAAAATTTGCCTCCTTCTTTCTGGTACAGCTTTTTTACCCGGAAATATATCTCATTAATGATTTCCAGATCACCCATTGATTGTCCGACCGGTTCAATTGCCTTGTAGCGCCACTGAACCATGCGCCCGGAATTCACAACGCTTCCTTCCTTTTCGATTGACGAACAGCACGGCAGCATGAAGACCTCGGTCTGGATGTCGGCCGGGTTCATGCCAGGTCCTTTCCAGAACGATCCGGTTTCGTTGTCGTACAGGTTTACGTTCACCAACCACTTCAGCTTGCCCAACGCTGCCCTGAGCTTGTTGGAGTTTGCACCCGAACAGGCCGGGTTCATCCCCCACGCAAAGAAGCCTTCAAATTTGCCCTTATACATGGAATCGAACAGATTCAGCCATGATGAGTCCACGCCTTCATCCAGTTTCGGCATCCAGCCGTAGCCAAAATCGTTCTCTTTGGTCGCCGCATTCCCGTATATAGCCTTAAGATAGCTGACAATATATTTAGGGCGGTTACCCCACCAGTTCACGCTTCTCGTTTCCTTGGTTTTCGGGGTCACCTTATCGATATAAGTCGCAAGATCGGTTTGTGAAGCGCGCGGAACCGGCATATAGCCCGGAAGAATGTGGAACAGGAGACCCGAGTCGGTCGATCCCTGCACATTGGACTCGCCTCGCAGGGCATTGACCCCGCCGCCCGCCATGCCGACGTTGCCGAGCATGAGCTGAATTATTGAGAATGCGCGGATGTTCTGCACACCCACCGTATGCTGAGTCCAGCCCATAGCGTAGCATACAGTTGCGACACGGTTCGGTTTTCCGGTTGAAGCAATAACTTTGTAAACTTCCAGCAAACTTTCCTTCGGCGTTCCGGTGATTGCGGAGACCTTGTCAAGCGTATACCGGGAATAATGCTTGCGCATAAGCTGAAACACGCAGTTAGGGTCTTTGAGCGTCGGGTCTTTCTTCGGAACACCCTTCTCATCCATCTGAAATGACCAGCTCTTCTTGTCATACTTCCGCGTCTTCGCGTCATACCCGGAAAAGACGCCTTCAAGCTGCCCTGGCATTTTCAAATCAGGACTCACGAGAAACGAAGCATTTGTATAGTTGAGCATATACTCCCTGAAATAGAGGTTGTTGTCGATAATGTACTTGATCATGCCGCCGAGGAAGGCGATGTCGGTGCCGGAGCGGAGCGGAGCATAAATATCCGCTTTTGCCGCTGTCTGCGTGAAGCGGGGGTCTACGACAACCAGCTTCGCTCCGCGCTGCTCTTTTGCACGCATGATCCACTTCATGGAGACGGGATGATTAGATGCGGGATTCCCTCCCATGCAGAGGATAACATCGGAATTCTTCAGATCGATCCAGTGATTCGTCATTACACCGCGTCCGTACGACTCTGCCAGAGCCGCCACACTTGCGGAGTGTCATATTCGGGCCTGATGTTCAATCCATGTTAGACCCAACGAGCGCAACAATTTCTGCATGAGGTAGCATTCTTCTCTATCCATGGCCGCGCTGCCAACATGGGCGATGCCGTCGCACCGGTTGACGGTGAATTCCTTCTCGACATCTATCTCGGTGCCGTCGGGCTGTTTTTCCTTGATTTTTGATTTCGATACCGTCTTGAAAGTGCGGTCGCGGGAGTCCTTGACTTTCCGCGCTATTTGATCGAGCGCCCAGTCCCATTCGACATCTTTCCATTCGGCAGCACCGGGAGCACGGTAACGCGGCTTGGTGAGACGGTTCGGGTTGTTAGCCATCTGAAAAAGAGACGCACCTTTGGGACAGAGAGTTCCTTCATTGATAGGATGATCCGGATCTCCTTCGACATTGATCACCTTGCCGTCCTTGGTATAGATGAGAATGCCGCAACCAACTGAGCAATACGGACAGATGGTTGTCGTTACCTTGGCGTTTTTGATTCTCAGCTCAGGTACCTTGATGTCAGCATCTTTTGCTTCGACTGCGCCTGCAACAGAACTCAGTGCGAGGGTGCCTCCCGTAAACTTCAGGAAGTCTCGTCTCGATACATCCATGCTGGCCTCCTTGAGTGGAAGATATTCATACTATTGGAGGTTATGTATAGCATAAATGATTCCATGAAAGAAACAGACCGTTAATTTGTTGATATTTCAACGAGATATCTACTCAGTTTGTTTCATGCCGCCAGAATAGCCACAAGCCATTTTTTGACAAATAAAATCGCATTATTGCGCTATCATGCTGTTTTTACAATATAAACTTAACGATATGCAACAATTGTCGCCTGCAGTAAATATTGCAGGGTAAGATAAAACTCCTACTGTTGATTTCGGCGGGTAATCCGCTTGTTCAGGGCCTGCCGCGAAATTCCGAGCATCGATGCCGCGACTCCCTGATTCCCGCCCGCGCGCCTCAGGCTCTCTTGAACAAGGAATTCTTCAGCTTCCTTCAGTGTGGGCAATACAACGGACTGATTGTTCAAAAAATCCGTGGCGTGCGCGGTGCCTCCCGCTACCTTCAGAGACCCGGTATGCTCTTCTCCGATAATATCCCGAAAACTCTTCAGGGAGAGCATTGCGCCCTTGCTCTGCACTACCGCGTCGAACACCATTAATTGCAGCTCGCGCACATTGCCGGGGAACCGGTAATTCTGGAGCAACAGGACAAGTTCGGGCGGAAAATGGGGCTGCTTCTTCTTCAGAAGCTTCGCCGACATGCCTATAAAATGCTGAAGAAGCAAAGGAATATCTTCAGTTCGTTCGCGGATGGGCGGGATATGAATATGGTGAGCCCGGAGGCGATAATAGAGATCCTTTCTGAACTTTCCTGACGCTATCAGGCTCTGAATGTCACGGTTAGTCGCAACAAGAATCCTGGCATCGCTCTGGCGAGGAATGTCAGAGCCGAGCGGATGATAGGTGCGCTCCTGCATAAGGCGCAATAGTTTTACCTGGGACGACTCAGGCATATCGCCAATTTCATCAAGAAAAAGCGTGCCTCCAGCAGCCTGCGCGATCAGCCCCTCCCGCGCCGAATCGGCGCCGGTGAATGACCCTTTTTTGTGTCCGAACAGCGCGTCGGAAAACAAGGCATCATCAAGACCGGCGCTGTTGACCGCTACAAACGCTCCCTGAAGCCCGCTGGCAGCATGAATGGACCGAGCAATCAATTCTTTGCCGACCCCGGTCTCCCCGGTGATCAGGACGGGCCGATACGCAGCGGCAATGACCTCGACATACTGGAAAATGGCGCGCATTTTTTTGTTTCTGGTGATAATGCCCGCGAACGCGGAGGAATTCTCGATCTCGTCGCTCAGCAGCCGGTCCTTGAGCGAAAGCAATTCTGACTGAAGCAGGCGCAATTCGAGAGCCCGCCGGACCGCGGTCACAAACCTGCTTTTTTCGACCGGCTTCAACAGATAATCGAATGCTCCGCCGCGCATGCACGAAACCGCAGTATCAAGATCGTTCATCGCCGTCATGAAAATAACCGGAATATGCGGGTAGTCCTTTGCGATTTCAACCAGAAGGTCACAGCCCGATACTCCGGGCATCCCGATATCGAGCACCACGACCCCTACTTCCTGTTCCGAGAGCAACGGCAGCACGGCACGACCGTCATTCAGCGTGATGACGTTATTGACACCTGACGTGCGCAGCAGCGTCTGCGCGCTCAGCACTATCTGCTCTTCATCATCAACCAGCAACACCGGAAGCGAGTGGTTGTCTGCCCTCATCATGACCTGCCTTTCCGAGAACCGCCGGGATTCTGACCGTCACCGTTGTGCCGACGCCGGATTCCGAAGTAAAACGCATGGTTCCTTTATGTTCGCAAACAATGGAATGAGAAATATACAATCCGAGTCCGGTGCCGCCCCGCTCCAGTTTAGTCGAAAAAAACGGCTCCAGTATCTTCGCCTGAACCTGCTCGGTCATGCCAACGCCCTCATCCCTGATAGTAAGAAGCACGTCATCCGTTCCCGCATCATAAGTAACCTGCAGGCTTACAGCCTGATTCCTGTCCGAAAGGGATTGGAGGGCATTCATGAGAAGATTGATGACCACTTGCTCAAGCTTCTGCGCACTGCCGCGGATAAATGGCAATCCTTCCGGGGAGAGCAACTGAAACGCATTCGTATGGCGTGAAATCTCTGACCGCATCAGCGCGACGGCATTCATGACAACCGCCGAAATGTCCACGCTGCTCTGGAGTTTCGCGCGATCACTTCTTACATACTCCCGGAGATTTGCCACAATGTTTCTGATGCGCTCCGATCCGTCATGTATGCCATACACCAGCCTCGGGATGACCTCCTCGAACTCCGACAACGGGATGCCGCCAAGATAATAGTCGCCATGCTCCTGATAATAGTCGCGCAGAATCGGCAGTACGTCCTTCCATGCATCGGTGAGAATCTGGATATTATGCATGATGAAATTATTGGGATTGCTGATCTCGTGGGCAACACTCGACACGAGCATCCCGAGAGCGCCCATTTTATTGGCATGAATAAGCTGGGCTTGCCGGGATCGCAGTTCCTCCCTGAGGCGTACTTCTTCACCGATATCCCTGAACGAGCAATAGACAAGGTCTCCGTCACTCATTCTGATAACGGTCGCACGAAATCTGAGGATACTCTTAATTCCGTCACGCCTGAAATAGGTCATTACATAGGAACGTTCGGAAGACGGCATGGTACCGATGATTTGTATCAGATTGTCAAGTTCGTTCGGCTCGGCAAAAAGCCCCAGTCCCTCCGACACGAGTTCGTCATGACGATACCCGAAGAGAGCAGATGCTGCCAGATTCGCATCAACGACCGCGCAGTTCCTGGGATCAAAGACCAAAATGGCGGCGTCGTTCTGTTCGAAAAAAAGCCCGAACCGCTGCCGGTTTGCTTTGGTCGCTTCAGCAGTCAGACAATGCGCCGGACGTATGATGAGCAGGAGCGTACGAGTTCCAGGCAGTGCAGATGCGGCAACGCGAACTGGAGTTCTCTGTCCCCAACGTCCGGAAAAAGCAATTTCGACAGCAGCAGGCTTTTTTGCGCGTGATTTATGGAAAGCTGGATGTTGCATCGCAAGAATCTTCGGAATTTCCTCAGACGAGACAAACGAGGCGAGATTACGTTTCCCTTCCAACTGCGTCTTCTTGTATCCAGCGATGCCGGTGAATGCATCGTTTACATGAAGAAGCAGGCCGTCCTGACGCATAATGGCAGCCGGAGTATCGGCTGCATGAAAAAGTTCATAAGCAAGAGCGCTCAGCTTCATATGCACGTATTGTACGCATTACCGCTCAAAATGTTCCCCGAGTCACCCGTGCTCGTCTCCCCTGCTTCGCAACGCTGCCCCGCATGCTGGCTACAAACCTATTTTGAGAACCGCGGCGACTCTTTCAGCAACTTCGACAATACTGAATGGCTTCGTAATGAACTCGTCGGTACCCGCTTCGATCGCCTTCAGCCTGTCCTGCTCCTGACCCTTCGCCGTCAGCATGATGATATGCACATGGTCCATGCCAAGCTGCTGTTTCACTATTCTGCAGACTTCAAAGCCGTTCATTTTCGGCATCATAACGTCGAGAAGAACCAGCTCAGGCCGCTCAGCCTGAATCATCTCGATTGCGACAATCCCGTTGTCAGCGGCAATCACCTCGACACCATGCTCCTCAAGCCCTTCCAGAGTCTGTTCAAGAAGCAGACGGATAAGCGGTTCATCTTCGACGATCAAAACCTTCGGCATGCCGATATTTTCTCCTTACGCATTTCTTGCAGACGCCCTATCAGGCGATTATGCCGGAAGAGGAAGTGCGAATGAAAATACACTTCCCTTGCCCGGTTCGCTCTCGACCCATATTCTTCCCCGGTGATGTTCTATGATCTGCCTGCAGATCGGCAAGCCGAGGCCGGTTCCCCTCGGCTTGTCAGTTAGCGTATCACCCGCCTGCTTGAACTTCTCAAAGATGCTCGCCAGATCGCTGTGGGCAAGGCCGATGCCGGAATCATTGACGCTGACAACCAGTTCTCCGTCAGTTCTTATGGCCACGCATGCCACCGATCCGGAAGGAGTAAACTTCACGGCGTTGGAGAGCAGATTGATGACAACCTGTATCAGCTTATCACGATCTCCCATAAACTCGGGCAGCGTGCCATCGATAGACTTCACAAACACAAGCCCCTTTTTCTCAAACAGCGCTGAAGTGGCATCATGCGCGCGGCTGATAACGTCGGCAATGGAGACGGGTTCCATCTTCCAGTCCACTTCGCCGGATTCAAGTTTTGCAATGTCGAGAAGATCATCAATGAGTGTCGTCAGGCGCTCGCTCTCAGAGAGGATTATATTGATATTGTCGCGAACGCGTTTGATTGCCTTTTCCGATTTTTTGTCATCGACAGTGACATGATTCAGAATATCTTCTTCCAGTTTCTTCTTCATTATTTCGGTAAACCCCCTAATCGAAGTGAGCGGGGTGCGGAGTTCATGAGAAACGGTCGATATAAATTCAGTTTTCATGCGGTCGATCTCTTTCTCCGCAGTAATGTCCCGGACGAGCACTACCGCGCCGAGCCCTTTCTCTGTGCCTTCAAGCGGAAAATAGCCCTGCTGAATACCGGTTGCCGCTGCCTTGCCGGTTCTCCCGTCCGTGAGCGCGATTTCAATCGTGTAGACCGATTCAGTATTCTGCCTGCTCCGCAGTACGATCTCCGCGAGGTCGTCGCCGAAGAGGTCCCGGCAGTTCTTGCCGATAAAATCACTCTCCCGGAGGCCGAACATCAATGACAGAGCCGGGTTCACATGGGTTACAACTCCGTCAATATCGGTGACAAGCAGGCCATCTGCCATGTGATCGATGACTGCCGTCAAATAGGCCAAGGTGTTCTCCAGTTCGACAATCGCGTCCTTCAGCGCCAGTTCATAGCGCTCGAACACTTCTGAAAGCTCGATCGCCATGTACTGCATCGTGTTAGCAAGCTGTCCGACTTCGTCCTTCGAACGAATTTCGACCTGCGCCGTAAAATCGTGCTGAGCAAGTTTGCGCGAATACTCCGTCAGTTTTGACAGTGGCTGAGAAATGCGGTTCACGAAAACATAGGCGGCAAATACGCTCGCAACGAAAATAACGGATAGAAGATACAACTGACGAATCATGGCGGACTTGAGCTGAGAAATAATAATACCCTTGTCCATGCCGACATGCACATAGCCGACGGCACCTTCAACCATAGGAGACGCAATGTCTATAAATTCGCTTCTCCGGATAACGATTTCTATCGGCTCGTCATGCTTCGCAGCTTTAATATTCATGATTTCATCCGGAACATTCGGGACGAAAGTATGAGAGATTATCTCGCCCTGCGCATCAACAACAAAGACATAGGAAACTCCGACGATTTCAGCAAACTGATCTATCATGGCCTGAACCGTCGACACGTCACGGTTCAGAATCATATCTACGCTAGTCCTGGCAATGCTTCGGGAAATTGCCGTCCCCTTGCTTTTGTACTCGGCGGTCAGGTCGTGATACAGATTCCACCCCGACGAAAAAAGCATCGTAAGCGCGATAATCGCAAAGAAAACAATAATGATGAGCAGCGTCTTTTTGAAGAGCTTCGACATTATCATTTCCGCCACCTGCTCCAGTCCCTGATCGGAACGAAACGACCGTCAAGATATGTCGTGTAATAGACCCGGTCGAGGCCCTGGTGCCGTACAGGACTGAATGATACCAGCGCATCAATGCCAACGTCCAGATTGCGAATGCTTTCGACAACCGGCTTAATCCGCGCCTTTTCAAGACGCGGGCCTATTTTCTTGAGGATTTCGACGAGCAGTTTGGCATTCAGGAAGCCTTCAAAGCTGACAAAACTATAGCGGAGCGGTATGTAGCCAGGATCCACGAGATGAGCAGGCGGACTGCTGCTGTATTTGTCCATCAGTTCGCGGAACTGCCGGACAGCCGGAAGCGAAGTGTCCTCATAACTTGGGACAACCTGGGAATTGATAAGGTTCCCGCTGTAATCGCGTCCGTTTTTCTGGCCCGCCTCGAGCAACAGGTTAATCATGAATTCACTGCCGACAAAGGAGACGTTGGCAATCGGCACATTCCACCCGGCATCGCGGGCATCGCGTATAAAAGCGGCGCACGCCGCATACGCGCCGATTGAGATGACCGCGTCGGCGCCGGAATTTCGCAAAATGGCAACCTGCTGGGCAAGGCTGTCCCTGAACTCCGTCCCCCGCCGATACGTCGCCTCACCGGCTATCTTCAGCCCATATGTCGCAAGCTTGGTCCGCACGCCGTTCCATCCGCTCCGTCCATAGGCGTCTGCCTGGTAGAAAACCGCAATTTTCCTGTGTCCGACCTTTATGAAGTTGTCGACAAGTCCGCTCGTTTCCTGATGGTAGGATGCACGGAGGTTGAATACATATTCTTCATAGGGAGGCTGACGGTGCGGCTCTGCGCCGGTAAACGGGAAAAAGAGAAAGACGTTCTTGTCGCTGTTGCTTTTCAGGATCGGCAGGACGCGGGTAACCGTCGGTGTCCCCACATAATTGAAGAGCAGAAAAACCGCATCTTTTTCGATAAGCCGGATAGTGTTATGAATAGCGGGCGTCGGGTTATATCCGTCGTCGTGAGCGATGATGCGAATCTGCCTGCCGTTGATGCCGCCCGCTTCGTTCACATGCTGAATATACGCGATCGACCCACGGTAGAGTTCGCTTCCAAGACCGCCGGTTGCGCCTTTGAACGCGGCAGACATGCCGATGTCTATCGTCTCTGATGCAACAGCAGGCATCAGACAACAGCCAAACAGCAGGACAAGAATGATAAAAACATTCCGGAGCAGCGTCATATCGTGAACCACCCCTTCTATATATAGTGTTAAACGTCCGCGCGAGTCAGAATTGCACCTGACAGCGTTTGACCCCTTTGCCCTCGTCATTCAGCCATAACATCGGCCTGTTATTCCGGCGGCACCAGTTTTTCACGTCGTTTTCAAATGTCATGCAATCGGCAACAACTTCGAGGATGTCGCCCTTCTTCATCTTGAGCGCCTTGATCGTCATCTGTATCGTCGGCTGAGGGCATTTCAGACCTTTTGCATCTATTAGGACAACCGCCACTTTATATTCCTCCTGCTGTGAATATCACTTCAGTGAGAGCGGCCCAAGCCGCTTCAACAGCGAAACGAACTTCCCGGCAAGCTCGGCAAAGCGTTTCCCTTCGGTCGCTGACACAAAATTGAACATACAGCGCTCCGGCGAGACTCCTGCCTGCCTGAGCGTCCTTTCCAGAAGCAGGAATCGCTTTTGCGCAATCAGGTTGCCGCTTCGGTAGTGGCAATCACCATGATGGCATGCCAGTATTATAACTCCGTCAGCGCCTTTTTCATAGGCGGCCAGAACATGCGCGGGTTCGACGCGGCCGCTGCACATGACCTTTACAATGATGACACCAGACGGATATTCCCGCCGCAAGCTGCCCGCATGATCAGCCCCGGCGTAGGAACACCGCTGACAAAGAAATGCCACGACCCGGGGCTCAAATTCCTTCTCTTTATTCTTCCTCATTTTCAAGCGCGCCCTTCAGTTCTGCGGATAATGCGTCAGAAGAATATCCGCCTCCGTAGATTGCACCTGCCGGGCAGGCGGCAACGCAGATGCCGCATCCTGTGCAGAGCGGTTCACGAACAAGTGTTTTCTTTCCATTACTGTCCGCCTCAATCGCTTTTGCCGGACAGAGCTGGATACAGAGCATACAGCCGGAGCAGCGCTCAGTGTTAACCTGCACACCGGAAGGTACGATATTCAGGACATCACCGTCCCGAAGCTCCGCCAGAATCCTGCCAGCAGCAGCCCGGCCCTGCTCCATGGCCGTTGAGATATCAACAGGCCCACGGCAGGCGCCGGCTGCAAGAATGGACAATCCGGCAGAGTCATTGCCGTACACCCCCGCGCCTTCGCCGCTGAAAAAGCCGAATTCGTCGCTCCTCACATCGAACAATACGGAGAAGGTCTTTGCTTCGTTATGAGGAACAACAGCAGGGCAGAGCACCGCCATGTCAATCAATATCCGGCGGACCTTGCCGGTCTCATCTTTAAAGGAAATCTTTTTTTTGCCGCCCGACATGGCTATTTTCATCGACGAAAGTGAACTATATCGAAAAGTCCTCGTATTCCTGTCGTCACACGACTGCCGGTAAAGACGATGCGCCGGCTGCCCGGGCAGACACCACTCCCGCACGAGATGGATTATTTTCGCTTCCGGGAGGCGCTCACGTATCATGGCGCGGTACTTCAATGCGTACTGGCAGCAAACAGAAGAGCAATACGGTTTGTGGGCAGCGTCAAGGCTGCCGACGCAATGGACAATTGCAATGCTTGAGGGGCGCCTGCGCGACCTAGTGCGTATTTTTCCGCGCAATGGGCTGTCAGTGGAGAGCATCCGCTCAAAAGCCAGGCTGCTCATCACGTCCGGCACGTTCCCTTGTACAAGTCCGTGAACGCACGAACTGTCCAGCAACGACGCCCCGATCGCAAGAACCACCGCCCCGACTTTCCGCTGATGCCTTCGTGGTGTATCGTCAAATCGGATTGCGCCATCGACCGGACAGGCATCGAGGCATGCGCCGCATGATACGCCTTTTCCCCGCAGGCATGCTTTCGCATCAAGGCAAGGGATATGCGGCAGCGCGCCCGGCGATACAAAATCAATAACCTTCCGCCTGCCGGAACAGCCCTGAAATGTTGACGGGACAGAAGCGGGACAGGCCTTCACGCATTCGCCGCAGCCGATACAGAGAGACGCGTCAACAAAGCGCGGTGATTGCTCTATGGAGAATTCATAATTGCCGAAGAAACCCCTCACTGAACGGACCTGAGCGAGGGTGAGCAGCTCCACCGCGCCGGGTTCCTCACCATGCAGAATTGTGTCGAGCAACGGTTGCATCAGGCAGGGGCCGCAAGCCCGGTCCGGAAAAATCTCATCAAACATCACCGGCATGCCCCCCGGGGAAGGTGATTTCTCGACCAGCACCACATGCCGGCCTGCCGTTGCAAGCATATGCGCGGCACTCAGTCCGGCCGGCCCCGCTCCGACAACGAGAACATCGGCACAGACTGGAACTGCTTTCTTCTCGATCGGCTGATGGCAGCTCACACGGGCAATCGCCGCCTTAATGACCAACGTCGCCTTTCGGGTTGCCTTGATGCGATCCGCGGTCACCCAGGCAACCTGCTCGCGGATGTTCGCAATCTGCATGAGATGGGGATTGATGCCCGAATCATCAAGCGCCTTGTGAAATACCTGTTCGTGGGTGCGCGGCGAGCACGCTGCAAAAACTATCCGCTCCGGATTCTCAACGCGCAGGTTCCTTACAAGCACAGAGACACCTTCTTCGCTGCACATCACAGGAAAGATTTTCACATAAGCAACATCCGGCAGTTGGCGAAGCGCCCTGCTGATGCTTTCAGCATCAAGTTTTTCCGACAGAATATTGTTGCAGGTGCAGAGATACACTCCGGTCTTCATCGTTGAATCACCCGGATTCTCTGCCCGTTTCCGTTTCTGATGACAATGCTCATCACACTGCCGGATGCATGGGTAGCGCATGCAAGACAGGGGTCGTAAAGCCTGAACGCCATTTCAATCCTGTTCAGCAGCCCCTCCTCAACAATCACTCCCCGCCGTATATAGCGCTCGGCAGCGCGCTTGATCGACATGGCGATAGGCGCATGATTATTGGTCGTGCCGGATATGATATTCACCTTCGTGATTACGGCGCGATCATCCACCGTATAGTGATGAGTCAGCGTTCCGCGCGGCGCTTCCACAGAACCGATGCCGGATGCACGCATCTTCTTTTTCGGGATGTTTCTGATATCGGGTGACAAAATATCTTCATCACAGGCAAGCTCATACATGCGCTCGGCAGCGTAAAGCAGTTCGATCAGGCGCGCCCAATGTGTAGCCAGCCGGTTATGAACCGGCTGATATCTTCCGCCATGCCGGCGCGAGCCGAAATAGTCATAGAACTGCCGATATCGCTGCTCGGCACGCGGCGTAGCCATGCCGTCCGCGGCATTCAGGCGGGCGAGCGGTGTAGCACAGTAGACGCCGCTCTCAGCCCCGTCAACAAGTCCTTTCCACCCAACCGCTCGAAGATACGGAAACTTGAGATATGTCCATGGTTCTACATGTTCTGCAATGTGGCCGGCATAGTCTTTCGGCTGATAGCGGACATATTCCGTACCGTCTGGATTCACAATGCGTATCGCACCGTCATACAGGCTCAGTCTGTTCCGCGCGTCAACCGTGCCCATTGAGTAGGTACGATGGAGAAAACATTCGTCATGCAGCATCTCGAGAAAGCACTTGTCACGCAAAACAATCTGTTCGAAAAGATCGAGCGCGAACAACGCAAATTCAATATTCTGCGTTGCCGCATTCCGCGCCGCTGCAACATCATCCATATTCAGTCGGCGGCTCCATCCGCCCGGAACTCCCGCAACGAGATGGATTCCGCGCCCTCCCAGCCTTTCCAGTAGATGATGATTTCGCTTTCTGCACGAAATGAAACGCATTGCAGCCTCGCGGCCAAGTTTTTCCATGACGCCGAACAGATTTCGCTCCTGCGGACTGGCATCGGAGCCTACAATAAAATCAGGACCGCCGAGAGCGAAGAAATGCGTTGCGTGATCATTCACAAAAAAAGTCATGTACACGATCTCGCGGATCTTCCCGGCCGTCTCTGTCGGCTTTGCTCCGAATATGGCGTCAAGCGCCTTGACTGACGCAATGTGATGCGCCTCCGGACAGATGCCGCAGATTCGGCTGGTCAGCACCGGCATCTCCTCAGCAAGACGCCCGACACAGAAACGCTCAAACCCGCGGAACTCGGGAACCTGAAAATATGTATTCGCTACGTCTCCGTTGTCATCCAGAAAGATCTCGATACGGCCATGGCCTTCAAGCCGTGTGATGGGATCTATCGATATGCGCTTCATCGCGGTCTGGCCATCAGCTCCGCAAGCAGCGAATCGGCAAGGCTGAATTTCCAGAAAGTGCCAACATAGTCAGGCAGAGGAGCGATGACCGCGTCAATGCGATCAGATATTTCATGTGACGCTAAGCCGTCGATATGACCGATGTCGATAACAGAAGCGAGAGCTGATATCATGGCCGCCCCCTGATCGGCAACTCCATCAGGAGCCCCGTAACAGCCGGTACACGGCATGTTGACCCGGGGGCAACGGCATCCGCATCCGTTACGCGTTGCAATGCCCAGGCAGACGATACCCTGCTCGATCAGGCAGAGCGATGTGTCGGGTACCACTTCATGGATACGATAAAATCTGCCCACATTCTTTATGCCGCGCTGCCGC
>JBBIQQ010000025.1:0-3407 GCA_037442225.1 Nitrospirota bacterium | reverse complement strand
GCGCAGACAGTTGAGAAACCGGCTCCGATGACACTTCTGGGCGGGGGGAGTTCCGCATCCCCCGCAAGCATTCGGAACAGTTCCGCAACCCGGTGAGGCTCAGGCGGACATCCCGGAAGCAGGTAATCCACAGCGATCGTCTGCGCGAGTGTTTTAAGGCGAGAGTTCCAGACAGGAAGATACAACACTCCTTCCTTCATGGGCGTCTCTGCTTTCGGGATATAGCCGCGCGGATTTTCGGTTGTTGCATTTTCGAGAAAACTGCTGGCGAGATGGTCATGCGGTGTCCCGAGATTCGCCAGCCCCGGAATGCACCCCTCGTGAGCGCAGGAACCAAAGGCGATAAGCGTGCGCGATTTCCGCCTGAGAAGATGGGCCATCGACTCATCGTCGTCCGTTCGAATCCCCCCGTTAAAGAACGTAACAGCGATATCCCCATCTGTCAGGGATTTCAAATATGCCTTTTTGGTATCGACAAGGCAGGGACAGAAGGCAAGCTCAAAAAAGTCGTTCAGGCTGAAGAGAAGTTCATCAAGTGACAACAGAGCCATTTCACAGCCGCCACAGGAAGCGGCCCAATACATCGCAAGCTTCGGTCTGGCTGAACCTTGGCGCATTTTTAATGATACATCTGAAGCCGCGTCTTTGCCAAGCTGCGTGACGGGAGGGAGCAAAGCATTCTCAATTATAGATAAAACAAAAATATCCGGAAAACTATGCTATTTCACAACAACTGTGACGGTTGTGCCTTTTGCCGGTTCGCTCTGAATGACAAGGTCCCATCCGTGCGCCCTGACGAGATGCTTGACGATAGCGAGGCCAAGTCCGGTGCCGCCGAGCTCCCGGGAACGCGCGGCATCAACCCGGTAAAAACGCTCGCCTACGCGATCAAGGTGTTCCCGCGGGATGCCGATTCCGGAGTCCTGTACCGCAAACCGGGGCGAATCATTCACGATTGTGAAACTGACGGTGACGCCGCCTTTGTCCGTAAACTTTATGGCATTGTCAATCAGGTTCAGAAGGATCTGCATAATTCTGTTCCTGTCCGCGAAAATTAAAGTATCGTTTTCAGCGACTTTGCTCTTCAAAACAAGCCCTTTCTGCTGTGCCTTGTCTTTGAGAACCATAATCGCCGCATCAATAACTTCAGCCGGCGATACCTCTGTAATTTTGATCTTGATGTCGCCGGACTCAATGCGCGACAGCGTCATCAGGTCTTCCACAATGCCGTCCAGCCGCTCCGCATGGTTCTTGATCGTTGATAGAAAACTGCGGGCATGAGCGCTGTCATCGAGAGCTCCATCAAGCAATGTCTCGGAAAACCCTCGGATCGCGGTCAGTGGGGTGCGCAACTCATGCGAAACGTTTGCCACAAAGTCTGTTCTCATCTGCTCAAGCTTTCGAATCTTTGTCATATCGTGAAACACAACGACAAAGCCCGCCAGTTTCTTGTCTTTATAACTTAAGGGAGACACCCGCACCGAGAATACGCGTTTCACGGGAGACTCCATGGCAAATTCAGATTCTCCTGAGATGAGCTGCTCGCCGACCTGTTTCATCAGCGATGCGAGCTTGCCGCTCCGCAGGATTTCGAAGTACGCTTTCCCGATAATCATTTCTCCAAATAATGATTTTGCAGAGGCGCTCGCCATCTGAATAATGCCTTTTGCATCAACTATCACAAGCGGATCAGGATTGCTCCGGAATATTACGCTTAGTCGCTCGTTTTCCTCGCTGCTTCTGGCAATGGCACGCTGAAGCTCTTCCGACATGGTATTCAGGTTCTCTGCGATGTCGGCAAATTCCCCGGTTGCCGTCCTGTCCATGAACATCTTTCTGCCGAATGCACCCTGCGCAAGTGAGGTAGAGAATTCGGTCAACTGCCCAAGAAGCTGCCGCCAACGATACGCCTGCATCAATGAAAAGATTATCGTGATCAGCAAAACTCCGCCCGAGAGAGTGAACATCTTTACGCGCAATGAATAAATCATTTCGTCGGATTCCCGCAAGGGGAGCGCCATCCTGATGACACCCGCAACCCGGCCATTTCGTTCAATCCTTTTGGCTACATACACGAAACCATAGTTCAGGGGATCGCTGATACGGACAATCATGCCGTAGTCGAAAAAGAGTGCCTGTTTAATTTCTGGATAGTCCCCATGATTTTCCATCGTCAGCGATGCATGATCCGAATCGCCGATAACCCGGCCGTCAGGAGCAATCAGAGTAACTCTGGCACCGCTTCTTTCCTTGATTGTCCGGCAAAGAGCATCCTGCCCTCCACTATCAAACGGAAGGGTCTCTACAATAAGCCGTATCTGGGTGAGGATGTTCGATGCGATGGTTGATTCATACTTGTTGCGGACAGACGGAGCGATAACAGCTTCCATGAAAAAAAACACCCCAAGGATAATGCCGAGATACAGGAGGACAATGCGACGGAAAATCCCGGTTTTCATGCATTATCCTTCAAAAAAATAACCGACCCCTCTCATCGTTTTTATGTATGCCGGGTTGTTGGGATCTTCCTCAATCTTCGCTCGAAGCCTGCGCACATGTACATCTACCGTTCGTGGCTCCACATATACCTCGGTTCCCCAGACGGCATCGAGCAGATGTTCACGTCTGAAGATTTTCCTCGGCCGTTCGGCAAGATAGATCAGAAGCTTGAACTCGGTGGCACTCAGGCGCACCGGTTTGCCGGCCGCAACGAGAGAATACTCGCCGCGATCAATGACCAGATGCCCGACAGTCAATACGCCTTTTTGTTCCGCGTCGCTTTTCGGGGCTGCTGCTGCAGTGCTCCGGCGAAGAATAGCCTTTACCCGGGCGCTCAGTTCCCGGGGACTGAACGGTTTTGTCATGTAATCGTCAGCACCAACTTCCAGCCCGACAATTTTGTCCACCTCTTCGCCTCGTGCAGTGAGCATGAGTATCGGAAGATCGGATAAAGACCTATCATTCCGGATTATACGACAGAGTTCGATGCCATGGATGCTTGGCAGCATGAGGTCGAGGACAAGAAGAGCATATCCGCCGGCGCGGACTTTCTGAAGCGCTGCACTGCCATCTTCGGCGGTATCAATCTCAAAGCCTTCTTTTTTAAGGTTATAGGAGATAAGATTAAGAATATCCGGTTCATCATCGACAACAAGAACTCGCTTCATCAGTCCTCCTCAAACAGCCACGGAAAGACATGACTGAACAGTAATAAAGATGGAGCCGTTCACCATTCACTTCCTTACTGCTTGCTGCCACACCCTCTGACCTTTTCATAACCCTCATCCGGATGATCGTACTTTCCATGACGAATGATTTTACCCTCGGCGAGATAGATAACCATCTCGGCAATATTGGTGGCGTGGTCTGCGATCCGCTCAAGGTAGTTGGCAATAAAGGTG
Source organism: Nitrospirota bacterium (assembly GCA_037442225.1). Lineage (GTDB taxonomy): Bacteria > Nitrospirota > Thermodesulfovibrionia > Thermodesulfovibrionales > Dissulfurispiraceae > JAAYUK01. The sequence goes on along the minus strand of JBBIQQ010000025.1, from coordinate 6 downwards.
ATGCGC
>JBBIQQ010000024.1:12036-21754 GCA_037442225.1 Nitrospirota bacterium | reverse complement strand
GAGACTCCCCACTGCCTCAGCTGTCCTCGAGCGCCGGGATGTAAAAGAATCCGAGGACGTCCATCTTGCTGGAATACTGAAGGGAATCGTGAATGAAGCATTGCTGAAGCTCTCGGGTCTTCTGGTATCCGAAGAGAGGCATCGGCAATCGGAACGCCAAGCTCGCGCAACATGTCGAGATGATATTCGACCATGTGCTTCTCATATATTCTCGCTTTAACAGTCCGGGTATAAAGACGATTGCGCCAGCGGTTCTGATTATTGTAGCCGACACGCACCGGAGCTCCAGCAAACCATGACAAAACTGCCGGGCGATCCGTATCGGTCAATTCAAGAATAACATCGGGCTTAAGCCTGCGGAGCTGACGGATGAGCGATGCTGTCGTCAGTATTCCTGCCGGAAAACGCTTTGCGGCTTTTCGGGGAAAGGTCATGACAGTATCTACTGAAGGGTGCCCCGGGAAAAATGTCTCTGTCCCCTCATTCACAAGAACTGAAATGCGGAGCTTTGAATTATACTTTCTGAGGTTATCTAAAAACGGCAGCATCCAGATGGAATCTCCAAGATACTTCAAATTGATGACCAGCACCCGCTCGGCATTTTCAAGAACAGGTTGGACCGCAAGCTCAGAAATTTTCATATTCCTGCCGTTTGCGGGCAACACAGATAATATAGTCAGACAGACAAAACATGCGCGCGGCCCGAATGATAAGATTTTTCGGGAAAGACTGCTTTCCGTCCTTCAGAAGATGCGACCACGACTCAAAATGCATTGCCTCCAGCCCGCAACGCAGAAGCATGCGGCTCAGACTTTCTCTGTTGAATGCATACACATGCCAAGGAAACCCGAAGTGCTTGTAGCCGGGCTTTTTGAGTCCTCTCCTGGAAAGCATGCTCTTTAACCGGAATGACATGCCATCTGAATGAGGAACCTGAAGAAAGATCAACCCATCCGGCGCAATCAGGTTTGCGCACGAATGAAGTACGCGCACAGGATCGTACAGATGCTCAAGAACATCCCAGAGAATAATTCCATTGAATGTCAGTTCTGTCCGAAAGTCTTCAATCTGTGCGGTCGAAACCGGCACCTTCAGAACATTGCGAGCGATTGTCGAGAGCATCCTGCTTGGCTCCAGTCCTTCACAGACAAAGCCCTGTTCGTTGGCCTCCATCACAAAAAGACCGGTTGCGCAGCCGACATCCAGCAGGCGGCTCCCGCGCGGGAGATACCGCTTTACCAGGGCGACCTTCTGAGCGCTGGTGATATATGTGCGGTCACCACGTATACGCCATGCATCATATGACCAGTTGAGATACGGTTCAAGATCGGCAAATTCCTGCGTTTCATAGATACGCAGCATTGATTCTTCAGTAAAGCGAGGTGAAGCATAGAGAATGCCGCATCCCGCGCAGCGAAAATAGCCGATCCCCTTGTCGCAGAGATATTCGTTTGACGACAATGCGCCGGCACCACAGGCAGGACAGAATGCGTCCTCAAGCTCACCGGTGAATGGGCCAAACGTTACACTGTTCGATTCCCGAGTCAATGGTTAGCGCCTCTTGACTGCTTCAACAATAACTGTTCTGCCGGCAAGCATAGGAAGAGTCATGATGGCATCGAGGTATGCCTTGTTCTCCTCCACCAGCCGCGCATCAATATTTGCAAGCTTCTTCAGATAACGACTGAACGCAAGCTTCAGCGGAAGATAGAGTAGCGCCGTCAGCGCCCGACCGGAATTCTTGAGCCGGTCGGTATGTACGCGGATATCCGCAAAGCCTGCCTGATGAAAAACATACATTAAATGGTACGGCGATATAGGATGAATATGCCCTCCGGTCTCAATACGATCCGGCGTTGAAAGTGGCAGCGGAGCAAACAACGGCTGAAATCCGGCAAAGAGCGTGCTGAGCCTGCTGTTCACATTCAAAGTATTCGGCGTTGTCAGAATCGCTACGCCGCCCGGCTTCAGAATGCGATAAATTTCGCGCACAAACGAAAAATGATTTTCGAGATGCTCGATAACTTCTATCGAGCAGACCGCGTCAAACGAATCGCTCTGATACGTCAACGGAGCGTTCAGATCGGCAAACATGCAAGAAACGGAAGCAACCTTGAAATTACGCGGATGGAAGTCACATGCAAACAAATGCTTGCTGATGTCGCAATTATTGCTATGCCTGATGATTTCAGCAGCAACAAGACTCGAAAAAAAACCGTTTCCAGCTCCGAGATCAAGAATTTTCCCTTCCCAGAGATTATGGCAGGCGAGGAGGTCAAGAACCTTTCTGTTCGTAATGGGTAAGGACTTAGACTCGGGAGAGTCGGGATTCATAAGACGGGAAACTCCTTTTCACGAAGTTTGAGGTATTTATAGCAAGTATTGACGCCATGAGAGAAAGAAATAACAAACCCCTCGGCACCATCAAAAACTCCGCGCTGCAAAAAATATGACTTCATGAAAGCCGCAAATCCCTTAATCGCGGCCTTGGGAAAAGAGGCGCGCGCTCCTGAATGGTAGAGTTGCTCGGCCCCAAGAGAAGAATATTTATTAATCTTCACAAGCACGTCGCCCAGGCCTCTGATCGGATAATGATGAAGCGGTGTCTCGAGTTCCACGACTCTTCCTTCTAATCGCACTGCTTCATGGACCAGCAAATCTTTGATATTTCCCCTGTCTTTTCTGAAAAGCCGCACAACCCGATCAGGCCACCAGCCGCATGAGCGAATCCATTTGCCATTATAGAAATTCTTTCTGGGAAAACTATAGCCGTCAATATCGGCATCCCCGAGAGATGCGCAAATAGTCGCGGCGGTTTCAGGCAGCACCCGCTCATCTGCATCAATGACCAGAACCCAGTCATGACGGCATTTATCAACGGCGCTCTGTTTCTGCCGGCCAAAGCCCTTCCACTCCTCTGCAAAAACCCGGCAGCCTGCTTCCCGGGCGATTTCGACCGTCCCGTCAGTGCTTCCAGAATCGACAACCACGACCTCCCCGGCAAAGCCGAGACCCGCAAGACATGCCGGCAGACGATCCGCCTCATTGAGAGTAATGATAGCAACAGACACTGGTTGTTTAGACGTCATTGTTCGGCACCCGGATTCCTGTCATCAGCGCAAGAAGATTCGCTGTTGCAAAATCGATAATGGGAGTTGATGTGAAACTGAGAACAACCGCAAGAACCCCGTAACAGAGAACCGCCAGCCCGACAGGAGAATGCCTCGCCGTCCAGCCTTTGCGGAGCAAAACCCCAAAATACCAGACAAGAACAACCAGACCGAAAATGCCGAAACTGCATGCCATATAAAAAAAGCTGCTGTGCGGATTGTTGATGTCGCGCGCCGCTATCGACTCGTTCTCAAAACGCTTCATCCCCTGCCGGTATCCGCCCGTGCCTGTGCCAAAAAGCGGATTCTCGGAAATAACCACAAGAGCCCCTTTCCACATATGCAGACGCTCGCCGACCGCAGAGTTTGCATCTCCATGCTCAAACCGCTGAATCTCGCTCTGAATCGAATGCACACGGTCGCGAAATGGCCCAAATGCTGCAAGCAGGATCAACAATAGTGCCAGAAATCCGGCAATGCGAATCACGGAAATACGCCGAAAGAAATAGACATAGAGAAACGGAATGACAACGGCAAGTCCGAGATATCCTGAACGAGCTCCGGTCATGCCGAGCGTCATAAAAAAAAGTGCGATCAGGCTGACGAACACGAAACGAAGATCGGCTCGCCGGCAATCCCTCAGATAAGCCAGCAGAAGACACACGCCGAACACCAGAAACAGCCCTCCGAGAATTCGCTTTGTTCCAACAAGCGACGGGATGCCGTTCCTGCCTGGCAGCACCTCTGCAACCTGCAGAAGTGAACAGACTGCGGCAACAGTGAGCCCGGCAACAAATGCCTGCAGCAATATCACGCTATCCCGTTCAGACGCTCTGACCGAAGCGAGGGCGAATGCTAGGAGAAAATAGTACGTTTTCGACGCAAAACGCATACCTTCCTGAAAATCCGAGGTCCACAGCAACCCGACCCACGGCAGAAGAATAAAGAATGCCAGCGGCCGGAACCAGATCTCCCCCATGTATCGTTGCCGTTCAGTTATGAACTTCCCCGATAGAATCCATATGGAAAGCACCAGAATCCCCGCAATGACTGCGGGAGACGTCCCGATGGGCAGGAAGAAGAAGAGTGCGGCGAATGACCAGTAAAGCGCTCTGTCCGCCTTATGCGCAAAGCTTGAGTGCGTAGAGGGCATGTCGGACTGAATTGTCATAACCAATTATTATAGCACGCTCGCTCCTACCCGCCGATGGCCGACATCGGGCGGCGCATGCCGACAGCAGGACGATCCGCAAATGCGTGAGCCTGTGGTTTCACTTCAACCGCAAGACGGAGAAGCCGCGCAAGCTCCTCATCAGGAGCCTTCCGGCGCATGGCTGACTTGAGATCGATTTCCGTTTCGGAAAAGAGGCAGGGACGGAGCTTCCCGTCCGATGTGAGTCGCAATCGATTGCATGAGCTGCAGAAGTGATGGCTGACGGAGCTGATGAAGCCGAGAACCCCGGGCGCATCGGCAAAAGAATAATAACGGGCAGGGCCGTCTTTCCGGCGTTTAATGGGACTAATGGGTGCTATCAGCTCAACCCGTTCCATAATCTCCTGCGTCGAAATGACCCGTTCAGCCGACCAGTAATCGTTGGTTCCGGCTGGCATGAATTCGATAAATCGCACATCGTGCGAAGTTTCTTGCGTGAGACGCGCGAACGCCTCAATCTCGTCATCATTAACGCCGCGCATCGGCACCATATTTATCTTGACGGGATTGAGACCGAGCGATGCTGCACGCTGAATTCCGGCAATCACAATGGGCAGACTTCCTCCGCCCGTTATCGCGGCATAGCGATCATCCCTCAGCGAGTCGACGCTCACATTCACCCGGGTCAACCCGGCGGATGCGAGTTCATCTGCATATTTGCCAAGAAGCAGTCCGTTTGTTGTGAGGCTGATATCTTCGATGCCGGGGATGGCGCGGAGAGCCGTTATGAAATGCCTGAGATTCCTTCGGACAAGCGGCTCCCCGCCGGTTATCCGCACCTTCCGGACTCCCAGCAGAGCCGCAACGCGGACAATGCGGACAATCTCCTCGTAGCTGAGGATCTCGGTGTGGCGGAGCAAGTGAACTCCGTTGGATGGCATGCAGTAGACGCAGCGAAGATTGCACCGGTCCGTTATCGATATGCGCAGATAGTCAATAACTCGGTCGTAGGTGTCCCGAATTGTATCCATGCCCTTCCGTTGCCCGAACATCTCAGTTGCCGGCGGTTGTTTTCTTCTTTTTCTTCTTCGTCGTCGCAGCCGGCTTTGTCTTTTTCGGAGCGCAGTTCTTGTCAGCGCTGATCTCGGCTATCTTCTTCTCCGCCAGTTTCGCTTCGTCGCTCTGCGGATACTTCTCGATCAGCTTCCGGAGAATCACTCTGGAGGCGCGGCAGTCCTTAGAATCGTAGAAGGCGTATCCCTCTTTTAGCATTGCGGCGCGCGCCTTGTCGTGCTTCGGATACTTCTGCCACACATCGTCAAACTCGATAATGGCATCGTTATATTTTTTTTCCGCAAAAAAGCTCTCGCCAATCCAGTAGCGGGCGCTGGGCACCAGCTGATGCTTTGGGTTCTCCTTGACAAGCCGCTGAAACTTTTCACGCGCCTCCTGGTATTTCTTCTCCTTCAGCAACGCCTGCCCTTCTTCATAAAGCTTTTGCGGATCGGTCGTCTTCTCTTCTGCCTGTTCTGTCTGCACAGCAGCGGCAGATTCAGATACAACGGTCGGCGCGGCAACAACAGATTTCTTGTCGATCACAGCCGTCCTTGCTCCGCCTGCCTTCAGGACTTCATTCTCAAGCGCGGATATCTTGGCGTTCATCAGCTCACGTTCAGCCGCCACATCCCTGAACATTTTTTCATTCTGGTAACGGCTCTCTTCAAAACGCCCCTTCAGTTCCTGCAGTTCCTTCGAAAAATCATACGTCTTTGTCAGAACTGATGACTGGTTTTCCTTGATTGCGCCGACGGCGTTCAAATCCTGTGCAAGAGCGTCCATCCTCATTTTAAGGTCAGCTATCTCTCTGCGTTGGTCATCGGAGCGCATCTGAAGGCTGACGACCGACATCTTCAGCGAATCCGATTCCCCCGGTGTCAGGCACCCGGGAAGAAACAGTGAGAAGAGCAAAAAAGCGGCAACCACATATCGTCCATAAACCTGTACGGACATCAGCGAACCTCCTCGACAAAGACAAAATGGCCCCGACGATTTTTAGCCCAGCAGTCTTCACTGTCTTCAGTGCAGAGCGGCTTTTCCTGTCCGTAGCTGATCGTCTCGATCCTGCCAGACTGGATGCCGAGCGCGACCAGATACTCTCTTGCCGCATGGGCTCTCCGGTCTCCTAATCCCAGGTTATATTCAGTCGTACCGCGCTGGTCGCAATGACCTTCGACAACCAGCCTGACGCCCTTTGCCCGTGACAGCATGCCGGCAACCTCTTTCAGTATCGGCTTGGCGTCTTCGCGGATGTCGTACCGGTCATAATCGAAGTTGATATCCCTGACCTTCTGCTGAAGCTCCCGCAGGCGGCTCTGCAGATCCGCCTGCTTCGCAGCGGTCATGTCATGCTCTGTAACAACCTCTGTCCGCTTTTCCGGCGCGGTCCCGGTCCGGCTACCGGCCGACCTCTGGTTCGCAAAGTCGGCTTGATCGGACTGGCTGGCGACACGGTATTGGGAGGAGCACCCGGCAAGTATAAGCATGGCCGCAAGCACGGCCAACAGAAGTGTATATTTTTTCATATGACCTCCCTATCATCTGTGAATTTACAGGTACTTTAACAGATATCCCGCACGGGCGCAAAAAAAAATACACTTATAAATAGACAGCGAGCAGAAGCATAAGAAAGTAGCAAAGACCGAACCCGAGTGATGGACCAAGAATCCAGTTTCTCAGAATCTTCACGATCAGTTCTTTTCTGACCGTTCCCATCCCTTTCACAAAGCCAACGCCGCTGATAGCTCCGATAATGCAATATGTCGTGGAAATCGGCATGCCGAGAAACGTGAAGAGCAGTATGCAGACCCCGGCGCTGAACTGAGCTGTGAATCCCGAAATCGGGTCAAGCGCGGTAATGCCCTTGCCGATGGTATCGATAACCCGGTAGCTCAGAAAATACGCGCCGAGAAAGACAAAGAGCGACCCGGCAAGAAAGGCCTGATGCGTCCCGAGAACCCCGCCATGCACAACAGGCCCCAAAATCGTGGCCAGGGAGTTTGCGCCGAGATTATAGGCAATCAGGGAACTGCTGGCGAGAAGCAGCACCCGCAGTGTTCGCTCGATAGAAAATACCGGATAACGGGAAAGAACACGCTCAATGCCCCGGTACGTCAGGTTGGCAAGGATAAGAGCAATAAACGGAGAAACCACCCAGGAGAACACTATCTGTCCCAGCTTCCCGTAGTTTACCTCCAAGCCCGCGCCCGCGCCTGCACCGGCCAGGCTGCCAATCAGGACTTGCAGCACCGACAGCGGAATTTTCTTCCAGTTTGAGCCGATGATCAATGCGGCCGCGACTATGCAGGAAATGCTGAGCACTGCCATGTCTACCTGGACGATGTCCTTGCCGACGGTTCGCATGACGCGTTCTCCCTGCATGACGATGCCGACCAGGACGAGTATGCCGAAGAACAGAATAGCCCGCTTCAACTTCAAGATGCCGCAGCCTATGCAGATGCCGACGGCATTTGAGGTATCATTTGAGCCCATGCCGACGGCCATGAGCATACAGGCAAGTATGGGTAAGTACTCAAGCATAAGCCGTGATTGCCCGGTGGTCCCGGCTTAGCGGAGGCTCACGTTAATTATCTGAAGGTAGTCGCTTGCGTCCTCAATCGCGTCGCTCACATGCGTTAAATAATCAATAAATCTGGCCAGTGAGCGTCCGTCCCAGAATGTTGCTGGTTCGACGGTTCGAACCTGGTCAAGCAGATCGAATTTGATCTCGTCAATACGTTTTTCGTACACCCGGATGGCGAGGCTCTTTTCCCGGAGATCCCCTCCTGAAAAAAGCGACTCAAAGGCAATCAGCAGCATCTCGCACATATGCGTGTTCAGCGCGGCGATTTTCAGGACGTTCTCCCGCAGATCCCCTTTAACATAAGGTGCGGCATGCCGGTACAGGACGGAGGCATCTTCAATATCATCAAAAACCTGATCCGATATTTCAACGAACCGGCAGATTGAGGGCCGCAGAAAAGGAAGAAAAGCCCCTTCAAAGATCAGCGACACAATCGAACGCCTGATGCTGTCTCCTTCCCGCTCAAGGTCGGCCACGCTTGCAACAAGATCAAGATCATTCTTTTCGATGCCCTCACGAAGGACGTCCGCCGCAGACGAGAGAATGCGGATATGTTCGCTAATCTGCCCGATAACCTTCTGCTCAGGATTGCCTCCTGAAAAAAACCGCTTAAACACCCTGTCCGCCTTTTGCGCGGACAATTAACGACCCTCCAATCACATCCATGAGCGAAACGATACCTACCATATCTGAAGTTCCTTCGCATACAAAGACACGCGCGATATTGAAGTTCTGCATCATGCTGATGACATGCTCCAGGCTCATCTGTTTGTTCACGCAAATGAGCGGTTTTTGAGCGATCTCCTCGACCTTGACGCGAGAAAGGTCCAGATTCTTCGCAATGGCCTTAAAGACAATGTCGCGGACAGTGATCACACCGAACACATCCTTCTCTGTTTTCGGTTTGACGACCAGGCAGCGAAGGCGTTTGTCGATCATCTTTTCAACCGCGTCATAAAGCGGGGCGTCCGCTTCGATAAACTCGATTTTTGTCGTCATGATATCTTCGACTTTCATGGGGGTAGCCTCCTCGTGCTGTAGTTGATCAAATCATAGCAGAAGAACGGCGAGGAGAAAAGAGATTATAAAAAGGCGCTATATCAGCCCGGAATGCGGAATCAATGTCAAAGCAGCTGCTCAGGGTCAAGAAATCTCTAGGCTGGTGCCGGTCTGTTCAACCGCCGCGATGACAAAGTCCCGGAACCGCTCGGGCGGCAGCCAGGCGATGCCGAGCTTTTCCGCCCACTTGACAAGCCCCTGGTCGGCCGTGATGAGAAGCGCGTCAAGCTCCCGCGCCAGCAGCAGGATGTCAACATCTTCCTTGCTGTCGATAATGCCTTCCCGAAGAGCCTCGCGGTATTTCTTGCGCACATCCTGGACGATATCGTCCACCGTGCGTTTTTCCGTTCCGCGCACGCCGGTCTCCGCAATTCTGAGCCCCTTGTTCACACGGTCGCGCATCTCCTCAATCAGCTCATAGAGAAGATAGCCGGGGACCTGGATTTCGTGCTTTTTGGGCGGCCGCTGGCGCATTTGCAGAAAAAATTCCCTGCTGATCTGCTTCTCATTCACAAAGTTCATCAGCTCCTGAAACGCGGAGGGAGGCATATAGAACTCAAGCGATTTTGCCTGGCGGGCAAGTTCCAGAAAGTTGACGAGCGCTTCAGTCGGTGTCGCGCCCAGGCTGAAACGGACATCGGGATTCACAAACAGGCTGGTATCAAGCACAATCTTCCGGACTGACAGTGTCATGATATCTCCAGCAACACGCCCGGAATAATCAGCAGCAGAAATGTCGTTATCTTACCCATCAGT
>JBBIQQ010000024.1:544-12026 GCA_037442225.1 Nitrospirota bacterium | reverse complement strand
GGTGGTAATCCTTTTTTTTCAGAATCGTCATCGCGCGGAAGAGCTGCTCCAGCACAATCATGCGCGCCATTTCATGCGTAAATGTCATGCGGGAGAGCGCGATGATATCACGGGCCTTCGCCCTGACGGGTTCAGAGACTCCAAACGCCCCGCCAACAACAATGTCAGTCACATCGGAGGCGTCAAGGTACTGCGCAAACCCAGGGGACGTATACTCCCGGCCCTGCTCATCAAGCAGGAGGTATGCGTCAGATGCCGCGAGAATGCGTCTTCCCTCGGCCTCACGGCTTGCCGCCGCGTCTTTTCCCCGCTCTTCCCGGATCTCAACAATCGACACCCGGGCATACCCGCTCAGGAGTTTTGTGTAATACTCAATGCGCTCTGACAGCGCCCGATCTTTTGTCCTGCCGACCCAGAGCAACCGAATCTTCTTCATTGCAGGGAACCCTCGGCGCGTCGAGCCAGAACTTCTCAAGCTCATAATAGGCGCGCGTTTCCGCCTCGAAAATGTGCACAATCACATCGCCGTAATCTACAAGCACCCAATGCGCGTATGCGAGTCCTTCAATGCGGACCGGCTTGATGCCGAGCTTTTTCAGGGATTCTTCAATCTGGATGGCGATTGCCTTGACCTGCTGAATATTCTCAGCCGAGCAAATCACAAAATAATCAGCAATTGTGGTGAGTTTGGTCAGTTCGAGAACAAGCACATCCGCCGCCTTTTTTTCGAGTGACGCCCGCGCAGCGGCTACGGCCTTTGCTTTACTGTCGACGATGGGAATTCTCCTTTCAGAAATGGTAGACATAGTATAGCAGAAGATTTATGACTGGAGGCGGGAAGCAAAGGCGTTGACACGTTCATTCTTCCACAAGAAAATGCACGAGACCGAGTGCTACAATAGCCGCGGTTTCGGCCCGGAGAATGCGGCGGCCAAGTGTGGTTAGTTCGAGTCCCTTGCCGGTTGCCAGTTCGACTTCCTCGGCAGTCATTCCGCCCTCAGGTCCGATGACGACATGCCACGGATACTCCGGCGGCAGAGCAGCACGCTTGCCGGCAGCCGTCCCGTAGGCATCGGAGAGCGGCAATCCGCCTTCTTCCCAGAAGACAAAGCCGCTGAGATCGCGCTTGGATGTGAAAAAATCCCGGAATGTTCCGGGCTCATGAACAACCGGAAGAATGGTGCGCCCGCACTGTTCGCAGGATTCCTCGGCAATCGCGCGCCACCGGCCAAGCCTGCGCGTCTCTTTCACAATCGTTCGGTCTGAAACGAGCGGCTGAATATCCATTACACCCAACTCGGTGGCCTTCTGAACAACAAAATCCATCTTTTCCCCCTTTAAAATGGCCGCGCACAGGACGATATGGTTCCGGAGTTCGCTGTCAGACGGCACTTCTTCACCGATGTCAAGCAGCACCTTTTTTTTGGAACTCTCCGCAACGATGGCCGTATAGGTATTGCCCCTGCCGTCAAAAACGGTTAGAGCGTCTCCCTTCCGGGCTCGCAGCACGGATCTGAGGTGGTGCGCCTTGTGTTCGGCAAGCCGGACGCCAGTCCGTTGCGCGAGGTCATTGGCAGGGACATAAATGCGCATTGTTTAACCCAGATTGATCATGAGAAAATGCATCAGGTCTGCAGCTCTATGCAACGTCGCGTTTTTATGCCATTGCGACCTGCCCGGATAGGTTTTGAAGCAGCAAAAAAGGCTCCCGATATCCTTGACAGGACAAGCTTGGGAATAACAGTACTTGGAAAAAAGCTAAAGACCATTTTAGGTTATACCTGCTCTGTTCACGCATTTCTGCAAAATTGAAGGTTTCTTCAACCTATGCACTGTTCAATAGTGCGTTCTTCTGCGGTCGCTAAGCGGAAAAAAGGTCTTTCAGCTTTCCCCTTAACCCCTTGTTCTCTTCAACGCTCTCGCCGCCAAGTCGGGCGAACTCCTGGAGCAGCTCTTTCTGACGCTCCGTCAGTTTCTTGGGGACATCAATATAGACCGATACAATCTGATCGCCCCGGTGGTTGCTACCAAGTTTCGGGATGCCGCGCCCCTTGATATAAAATTCCTTGCCTGACGCCGTGCTTGGCGGAATTTTCACCTTCGCGGACCCATTTAAGGTCGGGACTTCTATTTCAGCGCCGAACACTGCGGTCGGGAACGAGACCGGCACTTCGCACCAGACATCGAGACCATGCCGCTTAAAGACTTTATGCTCTTCAATGTCGAGAACTATGTAAAGGTCGCCGGGCGGGCCGCCATTCGATCCAAAGTCGCCTTCTCCGGAAATGCGGAGGCGCGAGCCGGCATCGACGCCGGCCGGGATTTTGACCGAGATGTCCCGCTGCACACGGACCTTTCCTTCGCCGCGGCAAATACTGCAGGGTTGGGTAATTATCTTGCCTGCACCGTGACACTTGCCGCAGGTCTTGGAAACACTGAAAAAACCCTGCTGGAAGCGTACGTTGCCGCTGCCTTTGCAGTTCGGACAGGTTTCAGCATGCCGCCCCGGTTCGGACCCGCTGCCACTGCAGGTATCACAGGTCTGCCAGCGGGGAATCTTGACCCCCTTCTCAGCGCCGAACGCAGCTTCTTCCAGCGTGATGGTCATGTTGTAGCGGAGATCGGCGCCTTTCGTCGGCCGCTGACGCCTCTGGCCGCCGCCAAATGCGCCGAAGAAATCATCAAAGATGTCTTCGAAAATATCCCCAAACGGTGAACCGCCCTGGAATCCGCCCTGGCCAAAGCCGTCGGTCGTGCCGAACCGGTCATAATGAGCGCGCTTCTCAGGATCGCTCAGAACCGAGTATGCTTCATTCGCTTCTTTGAACTTGTCTTCCGCTTCTTTGTTGTCGGGGTTTCGGTCCGGATGATACTTCATCGCAAGCTGGCGGAAAGCCTTCTTGATGTCGTCCTGCGCCGCGCTCCGTTCAACGCCGAGTATCTTGTAATAGTCTTTCATCGGGAACATCCCAAAAGCCTGAATCCAAAGCCAAAAAGTGTGGAATTTCTCAAAATATCTTCTCCGCCTTCATTCATCATAAACTGACCGGCCCAATGGCAAGCACGTTGCTCAGCAATAACAAGCTTTTATTTTACATGAAACGGCGCGGAAGGGTCAGCCTCCGCGCCGATACATCTCTTGTCCGTGGACAGTCCCGTTGCCGTTGTTTTTACTGACTCCTGAATCCTGGTTCTATTTTTTCTTTTTATCCACATCCTCGAATTCAGCATCAACAACATCTTCCTCGCCGCTCTTGGGTTTGGCCGCTCCGTCTCCGCCGCAGGTGCCCGTTCCGCACCCGCCGCCGGCCTGCCCCTGCTGCTGAGCCTTGTAGACATGTTCGGCCAGTTTATGCGAAGCGGTCGAGAGCGCTTCCGTGGCAGTCTTGATTTCAGCGGCATCGCTGCCGGAGTCCTTTGCCTTTTTGCATTTCTCAAGCGCTTCTTCAATCTGCTGTTTCTCGTCCTCGGTCACCTTGTCGCCATAATCTTTCAGAGACTTTTCTACCGAATAAATGAGTGTGTCCGCAGTGTTCTTCGCTTCAATGAATTCCTTGCGCTTTCTGTCTTCTTCGGCATGCAGCTCAGCGTCTTTCACCATTTTTGCAACCTCGTCCTTGCTAAGACCGCTCGACGCGGTAATCTTGATCGACTGCTCCTTACCGGTACCCATATCTTTCGCCGAGACATGGATGATACCGTTGGCGTCAATATCGAACGTAACCTCAATCTGCGGGATGCCTCGCGGCGCCGGCGGGATGTCCGTCAACTCAAAGACGCCAAGCAGCTTGTTGTCGGATGCCATTTCGCGCTCGCCCTGATGGACCTTGACCGTAACCGCGGGCTGGTTATCCGCGGCGGTCGAGAATATCTGAGACTTCTTGGTCGGAATTGTCGTATTCCGCTCGATCATCTTCGTGAAGACGCCGCCGAGCGTTTCGATTCCGAGCGAAAGCGGGGTAACATCCAGAAGCAGGACTTCCTTCACCTCGCCCTTCAGGACAGCTCCCTGAATTGCCGCGCCGACCGCGACAACCTCGTCCGGGTTCACGCTCTTGTTCGGCTCTTTGCCGAAGTAGGTCTGAACCACCTGACTCACCTTCGGGGAACGGGTCTGCCCGCCAACCAGAATGGCCTCGTCGATTTCAGACGGCTTCAGGCCTGCATCTGCAAGCGCCTGCTTGCAGGGCTGGAGCGTCTTGTCCACAAGATCGTCCGTCAGCTGCTCAAGCTTGCCGCGTGAGAGTTTCATGAGCAGATGCTTTGGGCCCGCGGCGTCTGCCGTCACGAACGGCAGGTTTATTTCGGTTTCCTGGGCACTGGAGAGTTCAACCTTTGCGCGCTCGGCCGCTTCCTTGAGGCGCTGCAAAGCCATCTTATCCGATTTCAGATCGATTCCCTGCTCTTTCCGGTACTCATCAACCAGCCAGTCAATGACTCTAAGATCAAAGTCGTCGCCGCCGAGATACGTATCGCCATTCGTTGACTTGACCTCAATAACGCCGTCACCGATTTCGAGAATCGAGACGTCAAACGTACCGCCGCCGAGGTCATAGATGGCCACCTTCTCTTCTTTCTTCTTGTCGAGACCGTATGCAAGCGCGGCAGCAGTCGGTTCGTTGATGATGCGAAGCACGTTCAGGCCGGCTATCTTGCCCGCATCTGTAGTTGCCTGGCGCTGACTGTCGTCAAAATATGCCGGCACGGTGATCACTGCATCAGTCACCGTCTCGCCCAGATAGTCTTCAGCCGCCTGTTTCAGCTTCTGCAGAATCATCGCCGAGATTTCCGGCGGAGAATATCTCTTTCCGCGGATTTCAACATGCGCGTCTCCGTTCGGCGCTTCAACTATCTTGTACGGCAGCCGTTTCTTCGCGTGGTCGACTTCCGGAGAATTATACTTCCGGCCCATGAGCCGCTTTATTGAAAAAATGGTATTTTCCGGGTTCGTTATCGACTGCCGTTTTGCGACCTGACCGACAAGCCGTTCGCCTTTTTCGGTAAACGCAACAACCGAGGGAGTCGTGCGGTTGCCTTCCTGGTTCGGAATAACAACAGCTTCGCCGCCCATTACCACGGACACCACCGAGTTTGTGGTTCCAAGATCTATTCCTACCGCTTTAGCCATTGAAGCCTCCTTTATAAGCTTTGGTTCTGGTTATCAAGTTTTTTTGAAACGGCGACCAATGACGGTCGCAACACCTTATCCTTGAACTTATAGCCTTTTCTGAATTCTTTCACTACCATGCCGCTTTCGAGATCGTCGCACTCCACCTGCGACATAGCATGGTGGTAGGCCGGATCAAATGACTGCCCGGCCGTATCTATCGGCACAACACCGAACTTCTCAAGCATCTTGCTGAGCCCACGAAGCGTATTGTCAACCCCGGTCACCAGCGAATCGACAGCCTCCGAATTTGACTGCTCCTTGGCATGTTTCAGGGCCATTTCAAGATTATCAATAACCGTGAGCATTTCATAGACAAGCGATTCATTGGCATACTTGACCAGCTCTTCCTTATCCTTGACAACCTTCTTTTTGAAATTTTCAAAATCAGCATACAGCCGCAGGTATTTGCCATTCGCATCGGCAAGCTCCGCAGCAAAATCCTGCTGTTCCTGCGCCACGGCAACCTCTTCGGGTTGCTCCGCAGCCTGAGATTCCTGCTCTGCATGCTCATGCCGAGGATGTTTCCTGTGATGCTTCTTATCCATTCATGCTCCTCCGCCGGAGATTATCTATGTTCATCAAATGCCAGAGATATATGCCGCGCAACTTTATCCACCATGAAAATAGCCTTGGGATAGTCCATACGCGTTGGTCCGATAAGTGCAATTACCCCAATCGGTCTGCCGCCTTCCCGGCAGCTGGCCGCAACGATGCTCAGATTCCTGAGTTCTGACAAAGCATTTTCCGCGCCGATGAGAACCTGAACGCCCTCGGTTCCGGAAAACGCATCGAGCAGCCGCAGTATCATGTGTTTGTCCCTGATTGCCCGCGAGAGCTCTTTTATCTTGCTGATATTCGAAAAGTCCGGCAGGTCCATGGCATCGTGCAGTCCGGACACATAGATATTGCCCTCATTAAAATTGAACGTCTGCTTGCAGACATCTATCGCCCTGCTGATCATCTTATCCCAGAGCGCCTTCTCGTCCTGCATCAGATTGAGAAGCATCTCAGTCATCTCATCTATCGTCCTGCCGTGGTATTCGCTGTTCAGATAGCCGGCAATACGATTGAGATCTTCCTGCGACAACGCCGGATCGACCTTGATAACCTTGTTTCTGATGAGACCTTCATCAGTCAGCAGTATTGCCACGACATGACCGCCATGGTATTTCATTAAATCAATGCGGGTAAACGTGGTTTGCTCCGGTTTCAGAGGCAAAGCAACCCCCACATAACTGGACATACTGGAAAGAACATCAGTAACATCGTGAAACATCACCGCGAGGTCATTTTTAATTGCGTCAAGACGGCTCGCAAAGTTCCGCAGAATAGCGTCATATGGATCGCGCGGCATGCTGGCAGCGGGGTTCAGAAGCGCGTCCACATAATAACGATAACCCTGGTCGGTAGGCACGCGGCCCGCTGACGTATGCGGCTGCACAAGGAGTCCGAGATCTTCCAGATCAGCCATGATATTGCGGATTGTAGCCGATGAAAAACCAATCGAATACTTCTTGGTAACAAAGCGGGACCCCACCGGCTCCGGCTTGTGGATATAGCTCTCTATTACCGCAAACAGAACCTGTCTGCTTCTTTCATCGAGGTGTTCTATATAATTTTTTATCGGCATTAGCACTCACCAACATCGAGTGCTAACAGTCTAACAAGCTGAGAGGGGAACTGTCAAGAGCATTAAAATATCTCCCATTTTTTTAGGGATCCAGCTAAAGATTAAGGATTGCTGGCCGTGACAGCGAAGCAGTTGAATGAATAATGATTAGCGCAGGAAGATGCTCATCAACCCATCAGCGCTGCTGTAGTGCTGCAGTAATGGAAGTCCGGGATGCCAAACACTCTTTTGCCGCTTTCAGCATATGACCGGCCACCACCTTGAGCTTTAAAGCAGTATCCGGAAGCACCGGAGCAAAGACAGAAACTGCACAGGGTCAGGCCAAAAACACCGAGTATCGGGCTTTACATATTACGGCTTTATCCTCTGTGCGTTGGTGTAAATATTCATACGGTCCGCCCGGATAAATCCGACGACCGTTACTCCGCCCCTTTCCGCAATATCGAGCGCCAGACTGGTTGGCGATGTTCTGCTCGCGACAATTGGTATGCGCCATTTCGCGCACTTCGCAACGATTTCTGACGAGAGGCGTCCGCTCGCGAGCATTATCTTTCCGGCAAACGACATCTGTTCGAGAATACCGAAGCCGATGACCTTGTCCACAGCATTGTGCCGCCCGATGTCTTCCGCAAGGCACAGAATGTCCTCCCCGTCGCTCAGCGCGGCGCTATGCACACACCCCGTAGCCTGATACAGCGCTGACGCCTTCTGGAAGCGGCGAAAAAGTGCCTTCAGTTTGGAGGAGGAAATCGCATACGGGTCGTCTGTCAGCTTGATGGTCATGCGTTTCGGGAATGTGATTCCGCCGATGCATCCGGACGTTATGACCGCTCCTTCCAGAGAAACCCGGCCTTCAGCGGGTACGTCAACCCGGACTTCATCGCCGTATTCTATGCTCATGCGATCTGCGCACCATCCTCCTTCAATAATCGGCTCCGTCGCCAGAATGCCGGCGACCAGCTCCCGCACCATAACGGGGGTAGCGAACATGCTCAGTGCTTCCTTGCCGTTAATGGAGATGACTATGCGTTTTTCGACCGCGACTTGATCGGCTGCTTCGATTAACGCCTCGCCTGAGTTCTTGACGATGTTTTTTTCGATGGATTCAATCATGATGGATCTCGTTCGTGAGCTTTAGTATACTGAGAAGAAGGGATGGTGCCGAAGGCGGGATTCGAACCCGCACAGCCTTGCGACCACTAGACCCTGAACCTAGCGTGTCTGCCAGTTCCACCACTTCGGCGATCCTTAAATAAGCCCTCCCTGTTGTGGGCTTTCCCCGTGGTGTCCGGGAGAAAATATATTACCACAAATCCCGAGTATCGTGCCAAGCGTCTCTGCAGAGTGCAGGGGCGCGCAATCAACAGACGGAAGGCAGGAAGTCACGGCCTGGGCTAGTTTTCCCGCAGTACTGATTTTCCTGTCTTCCCGCCCGGTCTCCTTCCGTCTCTGTGGTAAAATAGCGGAGACTACCGGGGAGTGAGGAGCTGTATGGAAGAACAGAAAAATGCACAGGCGGCCGCGCCGAATAATTTTATCCGCACCATTGTCTCGGACGATCTGAAGGAAGGCAAAAATGACGGGCGTCTTATGACCCGCTTTCCTCCCGAGCCGAACGGCTATCTTCACATCGGCCATGCTAAATCCATCTGCCTGAACTTTGGACTCGCGCAGGAATTCGGCGGGGTCTGCAACCTTCGTTTTGACGACACAAACCCCTCAAAAGAGGAGCAGGAGTACGTTGATTCGATCATGGAAGACGTCCGCTGGCTTGGGTTCGATTGGGGAGAGCGCCTTTATTATGCCTCCGACTATTTCGAGCAGCTCTACGAATTCGCGCTCGACCTCATCAAGAAAGGCAAGGCATATGTCTGCGACCTGACGCTTGATGAGATGCGGCAATATCGCGGCACGCTAACTACCCCCGGCAGGGAGAGCCCCTACCGAAATCGTTCCGTCGAAGAGAACATCGATCTTTTCGAGCGCATGCGCGCCGGAGAGTTCGCGGACGGCTCCAGGACGCTCCGCGCAAAGATTGATATGTCATCCGGCAATATAAACATGCGCGACCCGGTTATGTACCGAATCAAGAAAGAGTCGCACCACCGTACCGGCGACGCTTGGTGCATCTATCCGATGTACGACTACGCCCACGGCCAGAGCGACTCTCTTGAAGGTGTCACCCATTCAATCTGTACGACCGAATATGAAGACCACCGGCCGCTCTACGACTGGTATCTTGATGCTCTTGGCATTTACCACCCGCGACAGTATGAATTCGCGCGGCTGAATCTCAGTTATACCGTGCTCAGCAAGCGCAAGCTGCTGAAGCTTGTGCAGGAAAGGCACGTCAGCGGGTGGAATGACCCGCGCATGCCCACTATCGCCGGCTTCCGTCGGCGCGGGCATACGCCGGCGTCAATCCGAAATTTCTGCGAGCGCATCGGCATTGCGAAGCGGGAGAGCATTGTTGATCTCGGTCTGCTTGAGTTCTGCGTGCGTGAAGATCTGAACAGGACGGCAATGCGGGTGATGGCGGTGCTCAGGCCACTGAAGGTGGTGATTACCAACTATCCTGAATCGCGGGTCGAGCAGCTTGAGGCTGTCAACAATCCGGAGGACCCGACGGCCGGTACGCGGCAGGTTCCGTTTTCGCGCGAGTTGTATATCGAGCGGGATGATTTCATGGAAAATCCGCCGAAGCAATTTTTCCGCCTCGCTCCGGGCCGTGAAGTGCGTCTGCGCTATGCGTATTTCATCAGGTGTGAAGAAGTGATTAAAGACACCGTGACCGGTGAAATTGCCGAACTTCGCTGTACGTATGACCCCGCAACACGGGGCGGCAATGCGCCCGATGGCCGCAAGGTAAAGGCGACGCTTCACTGGGTTGCGGCGGCGACAGCGGTCAAGGCAGAAGTCCGTCTGTATGAGACGCTTTTCACTGTGGCGGATCCGAACGATACTGCCGAAGGTCAGGAATTTACCGACCTTCTCAATCCGAAATCTCTGGAAATCATTGCAGATGTCCGCGTTGAACCTTCGCTGGCCGAAGCGTTGCCAGGTAGCCGCTTTCAATTTGAACGCCTCGGCTATTTCTGTGTCGATACGGTCGCTTCACTGCCGGGCAAGCCGGTTTTTAACCGTACGGTTACACTGAAAGACGAGTGGGCAAAGATGCGGAAAAAGCAGGCAGAACTCTGAATACAGGAGTCAGGAGATAGAAAAGACAACAGCAGAAGATGAAACACGGAAAGAGGTCGCCGGGATTCCGGCGGCCTCTTTCCGTTATTGGAGCTGTTCAACTACGCCATAGCTGCTTTCAGTCGCACCGCGACAGCCTCGATAAACTCTTCCGTCAAGGTATATGTGCTTACCGCAGGTTCGGCAATCAGCATCAAATCCTTCGTCATAACGCCGCCTTCGACCGTCCCGACAACAATGTCTTGAAGCTTCTGCGCAAAGGCAACCACATCCGGCGTGGCGTCGAGCTCGCCGCGCTTGGCAAGGGCGCCGGTCCATGCAAAGATTGAAGCGATTGAATTGGTCGATGTCGGGTTGCCCTTCAGGTGCTCATAATAGTGGCGCATGACCGTACCGTGCGCCGCTTCAAACTCATATTTCCCGTCAGGCGAGACGAGCACCGAGGTCATAAGGCCGAGGCTTCCGAAGCCGGTCGCGACCATATCAGACATGACGTCGCCATCGTAATTCATGCAGGCCCAGAGCATGCCGCCAGGCGATTTGATGACCTGCGCAACCGCGTCGTCGATCAGCATATAGCGGTAGCTGACACCCGATAACGCAAAGCGGCCCTTCGCCTGCTCAATCTCCTCGGCAAAGATATCACGGAAAAAACCGTGATACTGTTTTGAAATAGTATCCTTTGCGCCGAACCAGAGGTCGATCTTTTCGCTCACAGCATAGTTGATGCAGGCCTTCGCAAAGCTCCGGATTGATTTTTCGGTGTTATGCATGCCCATAACCACTCCGGGTCCTGTGAAGTCATGAATGGCGACCACCTGTTGCCCGCCGCCGTCTGCCGGGGTAAAGACGATTTCAGCCCTGCCTGGCCGGTCAACAACGAGCTCCGCATTCTTGTAAATGTCGCCGTAGGCGTGCCGCCCGATGATGATCGGTTTCTGCCAGGCTTTCACTGCCGGCGGTATGTTTTTCATGATAATAGGTTTGCGGAAGACCGTACCGTCAAGGATTGAACGGATAGTGGCGTTCGGACTCTTCCACTGCTGTTTCAGGCTGTATTCCCTGATGCGCGCCGCATTTGGGGTAATGGTGGCGCATTTTACGCCGACGCCAAACTCCCTGATGGCGTTGCCCGCATCCACAGTCACCCTGTCGCCGGTATCATCGCGGTGTTTTATGCCGAGGTCATAATATTTCAGGTCGATATCGAGAAAAGGCAGGATCAGTCTGTCCTTGATCATCTTCCAAATGATGCGGGTCATCTCATCGCCGTCCATCTCAACGACGGGGTTCAGTACCTTTATTTTCGCCATGCTGCTTCCTCCATATGCTTAAGGATAAATGATAATTTACTGATTCCTCAGCAGTGTTGTCAAAAGAACGCGCTGCTTTCAGCAGATTTCGTGACGATGAGATACAATGAAAAGGACGATTATGCAGAGGATAATTATAAAGGAAACCATTCATGACAGGACGGGCGT
>JBBIQQ010000024.1:0-534 GCA_037442225.1 Nitrospirota bacterium | reverse complement strand
GATTGATTGGCTCGCTGAGAAGACCGGGCTCTCCAAAACACGGCTGAAAGATGCGATGAACAAGGGGGCGGTCTGCCTCCAGCGCGGCAAAAAGCGGTCGCGCATGCGCCGCGCGACCGCTCTGCTGATGCCGGGAGATTATATAGAGTTTCACTATGACGAAGATATTCTGGCGAGATGCGTCCACGCGCCGGAACTGCTACATGACGCGCGGCATTACAGCATATGGAACAAACCTGCCGGAATGCTGGCACAGGGCACCGAATATGGTGACCACTGTTCGCTCATCAGGCAGGCTGAACTCTTCTTTCACATGAAGCGGAAGGTGTTTCCAGCGCACCGGCTCGATCGAGAGGCCCACCGGCGCCGGGTCGGTCACGGTCACCGTCGGTGCGTAGGGGGCGAGCCGGTCCGGGAGGCCGGACTGCTGCGTGGCGGAGACGGCCCGCAGGGTCGTGGCCCGTCCAGAGCCTCCCACGCTCGCGTCCCGGCACGCGGCGAGGGCCAGCGCGGCCAGGACCGTGGCGAGACGAT
>JBBIQQ010000023.1:0-22567 GCA_037442225.1 Nitrospirota bacterium | reverse complement strand
GCTGAACGTGGACGAAACCAGCTCGTCGATACCCCCCGCAATCGAAAACAATCCCACCATCCCGGCAATGGCGACCGTCAGTCCCAGGATCGACAGCGCGGAGCGGACCGGTCGGCTGAGCAGGTTTCCCGCCGTTCTTGTTTGCGGTCATTGTTCGTTCAATCTGACGGTTCATGTCGCTGTCGGCAAAAATGTTTTCGAGGAACTCATTGTGCCCGCTGTTCAGCAGTTCAATCACAAACGATTTGTCCGTAAATCCTCCGACCGTCAGGATAGGCACGCTGATATTCTGCGCTTTCAGGTCGTCCGCCAGTTGCTGTATGCTCATGCCCGGAAGATGGGTGTCGACAAAGAGCAGATCATACTGCTTCCTTTTTCCCTGCGCGGCTGTAAGCAGCGCGCGCGCATTGTCCGGCGTTGCGGCAGAACTGACCCTGTACCCGGCATTCCGGAGCATAAATGCAACAATATGGCGGAAGTACGGCTCATTGTCGATGACGAGAATATGACGTTTCATGCCTTCGCACTCCTCCGGTTTTTATTATAGAATTTGCAAGAGACATGCCATTTCAATAACATGCTGATTATTAAGTCATTTTTATTTGCGAACAGTGGCGGGAAATATGGCACAATTCCAATATATTGGATTTTTGCCATAGAGAAATCGGCATGCTGGCAAAAAACGAGGCTGAAAAAGGCGGACAATTGCTTTCGAAATTCTATCCCCTCAACACTGCGGAATTCCGTGCTATGTCCTGTCCAATTCGTATTCCTTTATTTTTCTGAGCAGGGTCTTGTAGTCGATTTGCAGCAATGCAGCGGCTCGCGTCCGCTTGCCGCCGGTCTGCGCAAGCGCACGGCGAATGGCAGTTTTCTCAGCTTCCCTGATGGAAAGCGCGGTGCCAGTGTCGTTTCCCGCCTGATGAGAGCGGCTTTCAATTTCGAGAACAAGCTGCAGATTGTCTGCTCTCACGATTCCGTCTGGGCTCAGGAGCACTGCGCGACGGATGAGATTCTTCAGTTGTCTGAGATTACCCGGCCAAGAGTATGTCTTTAAGACCGTGAGCGCTTCGGGGGAAATGTCTCCGATCTGTTTGGACAGTTCAGTACATGTGTCTATGAGAAACTTGCGGCTGAAAAAGGCGATGTCCTCATCACGCACCCGCAGGGGGGGCAGGTGTAGGACAAATTCCCCAAGGCGGAAGAGCAGATCCTGTCGGAAGACGCCGTTCGACACGCCTTGCAGGATATCCCGGTTTGTCGCGCTGATAATGCGCACATCTGCCGGAACAGGCTCGGTGCTTCCGATGCGGTAAATGCGCTTGTCCTCAATGACACTCAGGAGCTTGCCCTGAACAAACGGCGTGATGTTGTCCATATCGTCCAGAAAAATGGTTCCGCCGTGCGCTGTTTCGAAGTAGCCTTTCTTTGCGCGATCGGCTCCGGTAAATGCGCCTTTCTCAAATCCGAAAAGCTCACTTTCTGCAAGCGAGTCCGGGAGGCTGCCGACAGAGACTTTCACGAAAGGACCGGATGCTCTGCGGCTCAGGTTGTGGATCATATTGGCCAGGTATGTCTTTCCCGTGCCGGTCTCTCCCTGAATAATGACCGCGTAATCACTCATCGCAACCTGCTTTATCTGGCTGATAACCGTGCGGATTGACGGACTGCTCCCAAGAACAAATTCCAGCGATGTCTGATATGCAGCAGTGAGATCCCGGACGCTCTTCTCAAGCTGCCACTTTTCTACCGCGCGGCGCAGGGTAATCACCAGGTAATCAAAGTCAGGAGGTTTTGCGATGAAGTCATACGCGCCTTCCTTAATGGCCTCTACTGCCGAAGGAATATCGCCGTGCGCGGTCACAAAAATGACCGGGACTCCGGCATCAAGCGATCTCATGTCGCGGAATATCTCCAAGCCGTCACGATCGGGCAGATTCATGTCAAGCAGTACCGCGGCAGGCCGTTGCCGGGAAAAAAGTTTCAGAGCAGCGGCGCCGTCAGGGGCGGTAACGACCGAAAAACCGTTCATTTCGAGCATTTCCGAAAAATTTTCCCGAATCCGCTCCTCATCGTCAACCAGCAATATCTTGTCTTTCATCGGGGTCATGGCAGCAGCGCCTGCTGGAGCAGTTCGTGCAGACGTTCGATATCATACGGTTTTTGCGCGATGCGGAAAAAGCCGAACCGGCTGTATTCGGAAAGATCAAAAAACCGGGCATAGCGGCTCACGGCGATGACTTTCACGGCGCCATCGATCTCTTGCAGCACGCGGAGGCATTCGCAACCTCCGGAGCGCCCGATGATGGAAAGATCGAGAATCACCGCATCGAACGGTGCCCCGGCTGAATGCGCGTCATAAAAATGATCGATGGTCTCCATGGCGCCTGACGAGGGCGTTACGGCATAGTCAAATGCAGAGAGCAGCGCAACCGCTTTCGTGAGCTCGGTTTTGTCCTCATCCATCAGCAGAACCTTGACCGAGCGATTGTCCTTTTTCATACGGGCGTTCTTCGGGGAGGTTTGCTCTTCCGAGGCCGGCAGATACAGATAAACAATTGAACCGACGCCGGGTTCTGAGGCGACATCAATATGACCGTGATGATTTTTGATAATGGAGTAAGTTGTTGACAATCCAATGCCGATAGCATTCTTTTTCGTGCTGGAAAACGGATCGGAAATGCGGGGCAGGCAGTCTGGAGGAACGCCTGTTCCGGTGTCGCGGATTGAGATAAGGACATAGGTGCCGCCTGATAATGTGTGATGCTGACGCTGCTGAAGCTCGATATTTTTTGCGCCGACGAAAATCACCCCGCCGTCTGGCATGGCCTGCTTGGCATTCTGGACGATGTTGACGAGCACCTGACTGATCTGGGCGCTGTCAGCATCGCAGAGCCATAGCTGGTCAGGAACCGAAAACTCAACGCGCACATTGGATCCGCGGAGCGCAAAACGAACCGTATCAAGGACGACGTTCCGGATCGGACAGGCTTTTCTGATCGGATCGCCGCCGCGCGAAAACGTGAGCAGTTGAGCTGTCAGCGCTTTTGCGCGCATAATCTCCTTTTCGGTCTCGCAAAGTTTTTTCGATGCCTTCGAATCGGCGCCTGCGTATTGACGGGCGAGAGAAACTGAACTCAGGATAATCGTCAGGGCATTGTTGAAATCATGCGCAACGCCGCTCGCAATAATCGCGAGAGATTCGAGTTTATGCGCCTTGAGCAGTTCGTTCTCCAGCTGCTTTCTCCGGGTTATGTCGAGCAACGATAGGACGCTCTTTTTCATGTCGGGGAGCACGGAGGCAGTTATGGATATGTCATGGAGCGCGCCGCTCCGATCAACCAACTGGCTTTCATAAGCGCGTGGTGCGGCAGCTGGATCGATGCGGCTCAGCACATGGTATTTATCAAGGCGCGGCTGTTCATGTTCAGCAATGAAGGCGCGCCAGCTCAGTTGCCCCTCAATTTCATGCCGGCTGTATCCTGAAATCTCTTCAAATGCCGCATTCGCAAGCGAAATGGTCATATCTTCTTCAACAATGATAATCGGGGTTCCCGATATTTCAACCAGCGACCGATAGCGTTCGCCTGATTCGAGCACGGTTTTCCATGCAGTTTCCCGCTCAGTAACGTCACGTGCGAGAACCATAATGCCACGCACCGGCAGCGGCGCTTTAAGTGGGGTAATCGTAAATTCGAGCGTCCGCTCCACTCCCCGCTTGTCGAGAACCCGCGCCATTGCTGCGTCAGAGCGGTTCTCTGCGGAAGACGGCGGAAACAGTTCGCGCCCATCTCTCATCTGTAGCACTGAAACGAATGACCTGCCGATGAGTTCATCCTGCTGATAACCCAATGATGAGGTTATGCCTCCGCCTGCGAACAGAACCATACCGCTTTCATCAATCAGAATAAGCATGTCCGGCGCGGCGTTGAAAATATGATTGAGAATCCCGCAGACATCATGGCCATAAGGGAGGGTGTCAGCACGCGGCAACGCAGGTCGTTCAGCTTCGTCTTTTCTTTTGTGGCGGTTTCCGGCTCGGCTCATGCACATAATCCTTGTCAGCACATCACGGTTCAGCGACTATGCGATTCCGACCCTGTTCCTTGCCCAGATACATAAGCCTGTCAGCTCTCTCCATCAAGGACTCCAGCGTGTCCTCCCGGCGGGCTTGCGTGACGCCGAACGTCATCGTTGCGCTGACAAAAGTGCTCTTGGTGCTGAGGAATGATTTTTCGACAAGCCGGCGCAGCTTGGCTGCAAGCTTTTCCGTGTTCTGTATCGTCAGGTGTGTCACGATGATGAGAAACTCCTCGCCTCCCCACCTGCCGACGAGATCCGTTGCGCGCACGCTCTGAGTCAGGGTCTTTGCTGTCATCTTCAGCACATCGTCTCCGACAATGTGACCGAATGTGTCATTGATTGACTTGAAATGATCAATATCAGAGAAGATGAGGCCTAACGGAACGCCATAGCGCCGGAATTCCTCAAAGGCAGACGCAAGCCTGATCTCAAGATAGCGGCGGTTCGCAATCTGCGTGAGCGGGTCGAGCATCGAGGCTTTTTCGAGTTCAGCGATATAGTGCTGGTCCAGAGATGGTGGTAGCGATTCGCGGAATGTTTCAACGCAACCCATGAGAGCGCCCAGGTCGTCGTGAATCGGCGTCACATGCACGGTGACCGGGACGCGATGTCCGTCCTTGTGATGAAGGAAGACATCAGCCTGCCGGGACTTCATGTCTCCCATCGCCAGCAGCATCGGGCAAAACCCCGTGCAGAGTTCCTGCCCGTATTCATCGACATGCACCAGGATGTTATCAGCGCAGCTGCTTCCGACGACTTCCTGAGCCTGGTATCCGGTAATCAGCTCGGCACCCTTATTCCAGTAAACGATTGTCCTCTGCGCGTCTACGAAATAGACGCCGTCATGCACATGATCAAGAAACTGTTTGTACATTGAATCGTTAATCTGCATGGTTCCAATTATAGCAAATAACAGAAGGGAGTGCCGTGCGGAATCGGGTCTGAATGTTTTACAATAGGCATGTAAAAGGTGGGTATGTCCTCAAAGTCGGCTCCGGTTACCACATGAGCGAACCCGGCAGTGCGGGAGACGAGCCATGTTCTCCCCGGTAACGTCAGGAGTGCCGGTATGTGCCGTTCCAGACTCAGGAAGGGAATTATGCGATTGTCCTCAAGGATTCGGCATCAGATGTCGGATTTGACGCAAAAAAATATCTTATTGTTCCGCACTCAGCCATCTTGGCCCTTGTGCGCACAGAATTGACAGCGGAGGAGTGGCACCAGTCATGACAGAGGCCGTTCTTGTTCTTGCCGGTATCTTTATTGGAGTATCCGTAGCCTGGATAGCGGTCAGTTCTCGTTTCAAGGCATCCGGGGTACAGCGTGAAGCTGAAATTCAGGCCGCTGCCGCATCGCAGATTCGGGCTCTGGAGCAGCGAACCGGGGCTGCTGATGCCCTGGTAGGCGAGCTTCGTCAGCAGGTGATCCGGCGGGAGCATGAGAAGGCAGAACTGCAGAGCGCATTTGAGCGTGAACAGCAGGAGCGCATCGAAGCAGCGACCCGGCTGAATGAGCATCAGAAGCGACTGGAGGATTCATACCGGAATCTCGAAGAGCAAAAAGCGCTTATCGAGGTCATGAAGAATGAGCTGACGGATACCTTTTCAGCCCTCTCGTCCGCCGCGCTCAAAAGCAGCAGTGAGGACTTTCTCCGGCTTGCCGCGGAGCATCTCGGAAAGGTGTCCGCTGAAACAAAGGGAAGGCTCGGCGAGCATCAGCAGTCTATAGACGCGACGGTGAAGCCTCTGCAGGAAATGCTGAAACGCTATGAGCAGCAGATTCTCGAGATAGAGGGCACCCGGCATACATCATTCGGCAGTCTTTCCGAGCAGATTCGCGCGCTGTCGGGCATGCAGGAGCGGTTGCAGCAGGAGACGAATAATCTTGTGACGGTTCTCCGGAGGCCCAGGGCAAGCGGCTCATGGGGTGAACTCGGACTGCGGCGCGTTGCCGAGCTTGCCGGCATGGCTCCGTACTGCGACTTTTATGAGCAAGAGTCGGTTGCGACGGAGAGCGGCAGACTCCGTCCTGACATGATTGTGCGCCTTCCGAACGGCAGAGAAATTGTGGTTGATGCCAAGGCCCCGGTTGATGCATACCTGAATGCCGTTTCGGCGGGTACGGATGACGAAAAAAAGAAGGGCATTGCCAACTATGTTGCCCAGGTGCGCAACCACATGACCGGTCTTGGTTCAAAATCATACTGGGATCAGTTCCCGCAGTCTCCCGAGTTGGTGGTTATGTACCTGCCCGGAGAATCCTTTTTCAGCGCTGCACTTGAGCACGATCCGAAGCTTATTGAGGACGGAAGCATGAAAAAGGTCATTCTTGCGACTCCCACCACGTTTATCGCACTCCTGAAGGCGGTCGCCTACGGCTGGCAACAGGAGCAGATCACCAAAAGCGCTCAGGAGATCAATAAGCTCGGCAAGGAGCTGTATGAGCGGTTTTCAGTGGTCATTGAGCATTTTTCGAGGACCGGCGATTCCCTGCGCAAAGCGGTCGGTTCTTATAATGATGGCGTTCGCTCCCTTGAATCCCGCTTGCTCCCTTCTGTCAGGAAATTCCGCGAGCTTGGCATATCGAGCGCCAGGGAGATTGGCGCTCTGAGCGAAGTGGATCAGACACCAAAGCCGAGCGCATATCTTGCCGCCGAGTTCAAAGCGCCGGAAGAAAACAGGAGGCTTTTATGATTGAAGATCTTCGTCACTCAGAAACCTGGCGGGTGTTCCGCATACAATCAGAGCTGGTGGAAGGATTCGAGACGCTCTACGATCTCGGTCCGGCAGTCGGCGTTTTTGGCGGCGCAAGGTTTCAGGAGGCATCTCCGTATTATCAGCAGGCGATGAATGTGTGCGCCATGCTTTCCCAGGCGGGGTTTTCCATTATTACCGGAGGCGGTCCCGGCATTATGGAAGCGGCAAACAAAGGCGCGAAAATGGGCCGCGGAAAATCGGTCGGCCTGAATATCGAGCTTCCCTTTGAGCAGTCAGCAAATCCGCATCTCGATATCAGCCTGACGTTCCGCTATTTCTTTGTTCGGAAACTGATGTTTGTGAAGTATGCGACCGGCTTTGTAATCTTTCCGGGGGGATTCGGTACGCTGGACGAGGTTTTTGAGGCGCTGACGCTCATTCAGACCAAGAAAGTGACCACGTTTCCGTTGGTCCTTTTTGACAGCAATTACTGGAAGGGTCTAGTTGAATGGATGAAGGACACTCTTGCCGAGCGCGGCGCCATTGACCGCAGCGACCTGGATTTCATGTATGTTGTCGATGATTCCGCAGATATCGCGAGAATATTCCTTCAGTTTGCCGCTACGCATCCTGGAGGATCAGACCGGCATCTGGCTGATTAGTAAAGCAGGCAGAAGCGGGTTCATGCACTATTTGTCATGCGAGGTGCAACACCACTTCCGGGTTATGATCATTTCAGAATAAGAAAATATCTATCCAACCAGCAGGCTCGATTATCCTCAATCAGAGAAGATTCGCTGCCATCAAAATTTTGTCCACCAACCTCTTTCTAGCTGTCCGTAAAATCCGCATTTTTCTGTAGGACAAACACTGACAAAAGAATCAGACCAACACGGATGTTTTCAAACCGCCCGCGGAGGGTTAAATAAGAAAAGAGGTTTCTGTGCAGGGAGAGGGGGCAGCATGAAGGCTTTGATTGTGAGCGGGGAGGAAGTTGACAACCCTGAGTTTCTCGTTCCGTATTACAAGCTGCAAGAGGAGGGAGTCGACGTCGAGATTGCCTATCTTGAGAAGGGCAAGATTCGACGGAAGCGCGGGGTTCGCGCCGCAGGGGCAAAGAGCGGAAGTGCGGTGCGTACTGCGGATTACGACGTCCTGTTTGTTTCTATCGGCAGCAGCAACGAACTGATCAGGCTGTAATTTAAGCATACGCTGTGCGTTTCCTGTGCGGCATTCTGTATAGTGAGGAGCGTTCAATAAGACTAATGATGGCGCAATGGTTTTTCCCTGTTCTGCATTTTATCGCTAGTCTTCTGTTGTCAATAAAAAAGAGCCTTGTTCAAGGTATCAGAGAGAATGCGCATCAGCGTGAACGCATCATATCGTCTTTGCATCAATTTCTGTTCCGGACGCATTCACATCCTGTCTGTTTTGTTTTTGCCCGTGCGGGGACGCGCGCAGGCCATCGTGTCGTCCGCGGCGAATCCTCGGCAGGGTATTTTTGTGGAATTGGTGCCAAGAAAATTCAGAGAGAGCCGGCGGTGTACGCCGACTCTCTCTGTTTATATTGGAAGGAGGTGAAATGACGGGAGGAAGCAATATAGGGCGGCATGCAAAGCATGAAGTAATTGAAGCTTTTTTCTTGGAAACAAATAAATTTTTGGGAGGGAATCAAAACCAATGACCTGGACGATGAATATTGATCCTGTAGGATCTATCGCCCTTTCGGCGTTTGTAGCGGCAATTCCGATCTTCTTTCTTTTTATTGCTCTTGCAGGATTGAAGATGAAGGGACATATTGCTGCAACCATCGCAACTTCGCTTGCTGTCCTCATCGCAATTTTCTTTTACGGCATGCCCACTCAGTATGCACTGGCGGCAACCTTTCAGGGAGCCCTGTTCGGCCTTTTCCCTGTCTGCTGGATCGTCATTACGGCCCTGTTTATTTACAATATGTCCGTCGCGACCGGCCAATTCGAAGTCATCAAAAACTCACTGGCTTCGATTACTGACGACCGCCGCATGCAGGCCCTTCTGATCGCCTTTTCTTTTGGTGCATTCATCGAAGGCGCCGCAGGGTTCGGCACTCCAGTCGCAATGACATGTGCAATGCTCGTCGGCCTTGGCTTCAACCCGCTGTATGCAGCCGGCATCTGCCTCCTGGCGAATACCGCACCGGTTGCTTATGGCGCCATCGGTCTGCCGGTCATTGTCGGCGCAGCAGTTTCGGGTGTTGATGAAATGGCGCTGAGCCAGATGGTCGGTCGGACGCTGCCGTTTTTGAGCTGTCTCGTTCCGCTGTACCTGACGGTTCTCATGTCAGGCTGGAAAAAGGGCCTGGAAGTATGGCCGGCCTGCTTTGTTTCGGGCGGTTCATTTGCAATTGCCCAGTTCTGGTCGTCAAATTATCTCGGCCCGATGCTTCCCGATATCATCGCCGCTCTCTTCTCAATTGTCTGCACCGTCGCGTTCCTGAAGTTCTGGCACCCGAAGGAGACCTGGAGATTCCCGAACGAGCCGAAGAGCGAGGGCAAGGCGCAGCTTATGTACACCGGCGGCCAAGTGTTCCGCGCATGGGCGCCGTTCATCATTCTTTCTCTCTTTGTGGCAGTGTGGGGCATCAAGCCTGCCAAGGCCGCACTTGAGCACATCTTTTTCTACAAATGGACCAATCCCTATCTCCACAACATGGTCATCAACTACCTCGGCAAGCCCGTTTCGGCAGTGTATAACTTCAACTTCCTGAGCGCTGCGGGCACCGCGATCCTCTTTGCGTGGTTCTTCTCGATTCCGGTTATGGGTGCATCGATGCAGACTGCGCTTAAGGCGGCAGGCGGAACCTTTAAGCAGCTCAAGTGGCCGATCTATACCATTGCCACCATTCTCGGCTTCGCGTTCATCATGAACTTCTCCGGCGCAGCTATCACGCTCGGCACTGCGTTTGCAGCTTCGGGTTCCGCATTTCCGTTCTTTGCGGCAATTATCGGCTGGCTCGGCGTTTTCATGACCGGTTCCGACACATCTGCGAATGCAATCTTCGGCAAGTTGCAATATGTTACCGCTGAGAAAATCGGTATTGACCCGGTTATCACCATGTCTGCAAATACCTGCGGCGGCGTCTGCGGCAAAATGATCTCACCGCAGTCGATCTCAGTAGCAACCGCTGCCACGGGAATGGTAGGCAGAGAAGGCGAGATCTTCCGCTTTACCGTGATCCACTCTATCATTCTTGCAACACTAATCGGCATCATGCATTACCTGTGGGCATATGTTTTCCCCTGGATGGTTCCTGCGTACGAAAAAATTGTAGCAGGAGCACCTAAGCCCGCTGTTGATGCTGTAGCAGCAGCAGCCAAGAAAGCAGCGACCATTCAAGAAGGCTATATATACATTGTCGGCGGCATCGTATTGATATGTATTATTACGATTGCTTCCCGCATTGCCGGCGCCGGCCCGATTAAAGTATCGGCTGGTAAGGATAAGGCTCATTTCCACTAGAATCCAGGGAGGGCGGAACAACCCGCCCTCCCGATTTCCCTTACAGGAACAGGCTGTGCGGCATCAGAACATATGATTGTGCATATTCAGGCGAAAGCCGTGGTATAGATCGATAATAATAAGCAACATGGAGAAAGGAGAGCACAATGTTTGACAAGGCAGTTATTGAAAGACTCATAAAAATAGTTGGTGCAGAATATGTGCTGACAAAAAAAGCGGATCTTATTTCGTATAGCTACGACGCGACTGCGGATACACAGACTGAAATTCCGGATGTCGTAGTTCTCCCGGCGACAACTGAAGAGGTAGTCCAGATTGTCAAGCTGGCGAATGAGACCAAAACTCCGCTTTATCCGCGCGGCTCCGGCACCAATCTTAGCGGCGGCACTATCCCGCTCAAGAAGGGCATTGTTCTGAGTATACAGCGTATGGATAAAATCATCGAAGTTGATCCTGACAACCTTACCGCCACTGTTCAGGCGGGCGTCATTGTCCAGGACCTCAACAATGCCGTTGCTCCACACGGCCTCATCTACCCGCCGGATCCCGGAACCGTTGCGACTGCGACCATGGCAGGAACGGTTGCTGAGTGTGCAGGCGGACTCCGCGGGCTGAAGTATGGTGTTACAAAGCATTATGTTATGGGGATGCAGGTTGTTCTTCCGAACGGCGAGTTGGTGAAGTTCGGCGGCAAGACAGTGAAAAACGTTACTGCATATGACTTTGCTTCGCTTTTCGTCGGCTCAGAAGGCACGCTTGGCATGGTGACAGAAATCACCGTTAAACTGATCCCGGCGCCGAAGTTCAGGAAGGCGATGCTTGCCCTTTACAAAAACATCGCTGATGCAGGCAACACGGTTCAGGGCATCATCAAGGCGCATGTTATCCCGGCTACGCTCGAAATCATGGATGCAAAGACAATGGAGACCGTCGAAAACTATGCCAAGGTGGGCCTGCCGAGCGGTTATGCGGCTCTGCTTCTCATCGAAGTCGATGGCATGGCAAAGGATGCCGTTGATGCAGAGGCCGCCGCTGTTGTCGAGGCCGTGAAAAAGAACAACGGCGAACTGAGAGTCGCTGAAACCGATGCCGAGAGAGACAAGCTTTGGGCAGCGCGCCGCGCCGCACTGCCGGCACTGGCGCAGCTCAGCCCAACGACGGTGCTTGAGGACGCAACGGTTCCAAGATCCCGTCTGACTGAAATGCTCTTGGAGATTCAGAGGATTGCCGAAAAATATCAGCTCAACATCGGGACCTTCGGCCATGCCGGCGACGGGAATCTGCACCCAACCATCCTTGCGGATGCAAAAAACAAGGACGAAATGGAGCGTGTACACAAGGCTGTTGACGAAATATTCGCGGCAGCTCTCAGGCTGGGCGGCACGCTTTCCGGAGAGCATGGCATCGGAATAGCGAAGTTGGCCTATCTTAAGGATGAACTTGGTCAGAGCGGTCTCAACATGATGAGAACCATCAAGGATGCATTTGACCCCAATGGCATTATGAACCCGGGCAAAACGGTGCCGGCGAAAGAGGCTTAGCTCATGTCCACAATAACAGCAAAGAAGGAAGAGACCATTTACGATGAGTTCAAGCTTGTCGAGAAGGAGCTTGAGCAGTGCATGCGGTGCGGCAACTGCCAGGCAGTCTGCCCGGTGTATATTGCCGAAAAGACCGAGGCCGGGGTTGCCCGCGGCAAGATTGTGCTTGCCCAGGCGATTATCGAAGGCAAGCTTGATCTAGACGATCCGGACATGTACGAGCATATCTTCAACTGTCTCCTCTGCAAGTCCTGCATGCAGAACTGCCCGCCGAAGGTGAATCTCGACAAGATTGTCTTTGCGTTGCGAGCTGCGATCGTAAAAAAGAAGGGCCTGCATCCGGTCAAGAAGAATATCTTTAAGCTGCTCCATAACTATAAGCCGCTGTTTGACCTCGGCATGCGCGCTGGCGGCGCGTTCCAGGGACTGTTTATGAAGCAGATTCCCAGCAGGCAGGGATTTCAGCTCCGTTTTCCGATCGGCATTCTCGACCGGAAGCGCGTTCTGCCTGAGCTGAACGCAACGCCGTTCCGGAGCAAGACACCGGAGAAGGTGACGGTAAAGAATCCGAAGGCGACCGTCGCCTTCTTTACCGGCTGCTCGATTAACTACCTTTATCCGCACTTCGGAGACGACATTTTGACAGTTCTGAAGAAAAATGATGTCAACGTCATCATCCCGAAGGAGCAGCATTGCTGCGGTGTTGCGGTTTTTGCGCACGGCGATGTCGAGACCGCCCGCGAGATGGCGAAGGCCAACCTTGATGCGCTTGACAGAACCGATGCCGACTACGTTGTTTTCGGATGCGGTTCCTGCGCTTCAACGCTTTCACATGAATACCGGGAAATGCTTAAGGGAGATGCCGCGTATGCGGAGAAGGTTAAAAAGTGGTCTGAAAAGAGCATCGAGATTTCTACATTTCTGCTGAAGAAGATCGACTTCAAAAAGCCTGAGGGAGAAGTCAATGCAACGGTCACCTACCACGATTCCTGCCATCTGAAAAAGACGATGAAGGTTTTCAATGAGCCGCGCGAAATCATCAGAAGCATTCCGGGTGTTACCTTTAGGGAGATGTCCAAGCCGGATGCGTGCTGCGGAAGCGGAGGTACCTACAACCTGA
The DNA here is from genome assembly GCA_037442225.1 of Nitrospirota bacterium. Lineage (GTDB taxonomy): Bacteria > Nitrospirota > Thermodesulfovibrionia > Thermodesulfovibrionales > Dissulfurispiraceae > JAAYUK01. The sequence goes on along the minus strand of JBBIQQ010000023.1, from coordinate 9,629 downwards.
CGCATTATAAGACCTCGACCGACATTCTGAAGCGCAAGATTTCCGATATTAACAAGACGAAGGCCGGCATGGCGGTCACCGCCTGCCCCGGCTGTCTGATTCAGATCATTGACGGCATTGAACAGTTCGGTGAGGGACAGAAAGGCACTCATTACATTTCACTGCTTGCCGAGTCGTATCGCAAAGAAAAGATGAGCGGCAAGGGAGATTAGCGTGAACTATTTCAGTTGCTGATGTGTGGGCGGAGAGTGCTTTGGCAGACTCCGCCCGTTTTTTTGTCGGATGTGCGGCGTTCGCAGTGCGGATGAGCGTGTCATTTGTTGTCGAGGATATTTGGAGGAAGCAAATATGACTATATTCAAATCGCTGTTCAAAGCATTAGAGGAATCGATGTTTAACACATTTCCGAGAAAAATTCTTGGCTGCATCATTCCAATATGGTTCTTGGTGCTTGTTTTTTCAGGGGCAATCTGGTTTTATGCCGGGCCGCTCAGTGACATTCTCGCCGCCTGTCCGCTTGACAAAACCGTTAAAGAAAGAGCACTCAGCACGATTTTGCTTCTTCAGGCGCTCTCGATTGTGCTTCCGGTTCTTGCATCAACCGCCGGACTGGTCGCCTATTATGCTTTCAGGAATTCGGTTCAGGGTCCGCTGCATCTGATATCAGCGACCATCAAAGGCGGTGATTTTTCTCAGGATATTCAGCTTTCCACGCATGATGAAATCGGACAGCTGGCGGGCAGCTTTAACGAATTTGCCCGTTCCATCAGAAAAATTCTTTCCGAGTCCAAGCAGCTCGGGCTTTCGATAGCGGTAGATTCGACCCGCACTGCAAAGCTCACAGCGGTCTCGTCGGAAAGCGCCAGGCGGCAGGGCGAACTTTCCGATATCATCTTCCGCACCAGTGGTGACATTACGCAGACAGTCAATGATGTATCACAGACAACTCAGCATATTTCGCTGACGACCGCTGAACATCTCGAAACGGCCCGCGCCGCACGTCAGGAGCTGGGAGGGATTACCACAAGCATCAGGACGACAACCGAGCGTCTCTCAGCGTTTACCGCGACAGTAACAGACCTGAACAGGAAGTCGGAACGCATCAAGGACATCGTAAAGCTGATTGAGGGTATTTCTGACCAGACCAACCTGCTGGCGCTGAATGCCGCGATTGAAGCAGCCCGTGCCGGTGAAGCGGGACGGGGGTTTTCGGTCGTGGCCGATGAAGTGCGCAAGCTTGCCGAGCGTGTAAAGGACGCAACGGAGGAGATATCTCAGAATATCAATGAAATGCTGAAACAGGTACGCCAGACATCGCAGGAAATAGGCGGCATAAATGACAATATGAAACAGGCGGAAGAAACTATTGACCGCACGTCGCTGCGCTTCGATACCCTTGTGCGTGATTTCGAGCAGAACAGCATGCAACTTTCAGGCACTGCCTCTGCAATCGAAGAACTCTCGATGACCAATGTCGAGATTCACCGCCAGGTGCAGGACATTCATGGACTGAGCAGAGAAGTAGCGGACCGGCTTGATGAATCGAAGGGCTTCTCTCAGAATATGAATCGCGCAACTGAAAAATTGCTTGAAGTCGTTTCACATTTCAAGACAGGGAATAACGAACTTGAGGCGACTATCGGGAAGGTGGCGAAGTGGCGCGATATCATGCAGAACAAAATTCATGAAATTTCTAATCGGGGCGCCAACGTTTTTGACCAGAACTACAAGCCCGTGCCTAATACGAACCCGCAGAAATATTTGACGGAATATGCACATATATTCTATCAGGAGTTTGCGCAGCTGGTGGATGACGCCAAGGCAGACCTGAATTCCATTTACGCAGTGCCGCTCGATGTCAACGGATACCTCACTATTCATCACAAAGGCGCGCGTGAGCAGATGACCGGGGATCCGAAGGTCAATCTTCTCAACAGCAGGCATCAGCGAATCTTTTTCAGTGTCGAAACCGAGAAAAGGCGCTCGAAAAATACGCAGCCGTTCCTGTTCCAGACCTATATGCGTGATACCGGTGAAATCCTGAACGATCTTTCCATGCCGATTTATGTGAATGGCCGCCACTGGGGGGCTATTGTTACCGGATATAAGCCGGAACGCTTTTTGCAATAGCCGGGAAAGCCCGGAAAAACAAAGCTTAGCAACCGCCTCCGCGGTTGTGTCTCAGTATTTGTAGATTCACGCAGAGATATAAAGTATACTATTATAGCTCCGTTTCACGGGCATGCACTATTTTTGAGGGCTCATAGTAGGGAAAGGGGTTGTCCAATGATGCTTGGAATCTCCGGAAAAAGCACTGGCATGCTCGTGGCATGCCTCGTTTTGATGCTTTTGTCAGTTTTCTCAGCTGCGTATGCCGCAGAACAGAAAAATGTTCTCATACTCAATGCCTATCATGACGGGTATCAATGGACAAATGATATTACAAAAGGAGTCATGTCTGTTCTTGACGCAAACAAGGTCAAGGTCTACATTGACTATCTCGATACGAAGCGCAATCCCGGAGATCCCTACCAGAAAGGGCTGGATGATTTTTACCGGACAAAATTCAAGGGCGTCAGTTTCGACGCTGTTGTTGTTTCGGACGACGACGCGCTTGCTTTCATGCGGCGGAACCGCGACAAAATGTTCCCGAATATACCCGTTGTTTTCACTGGCATCAACTGGTTTACCCCGGAAAAGCTCGGTGGACTGAAGGGGATAACCGGCGTCAACGAAGATGCCGACGTGCAGGCGACGCTCGATTTGATGCTTTCGCTGCATCCCGCAGTGAAAAAAATCTATATAGTGAATGATACGACTACGACCGGTAAAGTCGTCCATGACAAGCTCGACCAGATTATACCGAAGTATCAGGGCAAGGTTGAGTTTGTCTGGCTTGAAGATGTCGAGATGAGCACTATTGTCGCAACAGTCTCAAAGCTCGGCACTGATAGTCTTGTGTTAATGACCGTTTTTCAGAAGGACAAGGCTGGCACTTTCTTCGAATTCAGCGAAAGTACCAAGCTGGTTTCTGATGCTAGCAAGGTTCCCATGTATGGTCTCTGGGACTTCAATCTCAAATATGGCATTGTAGGCGGCATGCTTACTTCCGGTTTCTATCAGGGGAAGGCGGCCGGTGACATGGTGAATCGCATTCTCAAAGGAACCTCGCCGGATTCTATTCCAGTGCTTATGCAGAGTCCGAATAAATATATGTTTGACTATGTCCAGCTGGATCGCTTCAAGATTGACCGCTCGAAGCTTCCATCAGAAAGCATAGTGCTGCAGCGGCCGGGTGCAAACGTATCGGTTTCAAAGACACTTATCAAAATCATAGGCGCTCTGATGGTTCTCGTGACCATAATAGCCGCATATCTGATTGCCAAACGTCTATAACTCCTTTCGGGAGGCGCCTGCGGGAGCCTCCCTCTTTTGCCGGACAGCCGCGGCATAGCGGCAGACTTTTTACATGGCGTGTCGGCGCGACCTCGAGTCGACTGAGATTTTTCGTTACTAAGGAGAGCATTATCGTGGATCTTTCATCAATCAGAAAAATCGCAAAAGACCAGCTTCAGCCTTTCTGCAGGGTCTGTCCGGTCTGTGACGGCAGGGTTTGCGCTGGAGAAGTTCCGGGCATGGGGGGTACGGGCACCGGAAGCGCATTCCGCGCGAACCTTGAAGCACTTGCCCGCCACCGTTTCAATCTGCGGACGCTGCATGCGGTAAAGACGACAGATACCGCACTTTCTCTTTTTGGTCAGCATCTGACCATGCCGATACTTGCCGCGCCGATTACGGGCGTTTCTTATAATATGGGCGGAAAAATGGCGGAAGAAGCCTTTGCGGATGTTTGGATACGCGGCGCACTGCAGGCTGGTTCACTCGGCATGGTCGGTGATGGAGCCGACCCTGTCATGTACGGTGGAGGCTGCAATGCGATACGGGCGGCAGGTGGAAAGGGTGTGCCGATTATCAAGCCCCGGAGCCAAGATGAAATAATCAATCGGATTCGTCAGGCCGAGGCAATCGGATCTGTCGCCGTCGGCATGGACGTTGACGGGGCAGGACTGGTAACCATGGCAATGAAGGGACAGCCGGTCGGTCCGAAAACCCCGAATGAATTGAAAGAGGTTATTTCATCGACTTTGCTGCCATTTATCGTCAAGGGCATCATGACACCAGATGAGGCGGCGATTGCCGCCGAATGCGGCGCTGCCGCGATAGTGGTTTCCAATCATGGTGGCCGCGTGCTGGATTGTACGCCAGGGGCTGCTGATGTGCTTTCACAGATAGCAGACAAGGTCAAGGGCAGAATGACAATACTTGTTGACGGAGGAGTCCGGAGCGGCGCAGATGTGCTGAAATTGCTCGCACTCGGCGCCGACGCCGTTCTCGTCGGCAGACCTTTTATCGTCGGCGCATTCGGCGGCGGGAAGGACGGCGTGGCGTTCCTGCTGAACAAGATGAAGAACGAACTGGTTGGCGCAATGCTTTTGACCGGCACTGCTGATGTGAAAAAAGTTGGCCGCGATATTTTGTTCTAGGAAATATTCACTCCAGCGCGACAGGGTGAAAAGGCTGTTTTCGTTATTCGTGATGCAGGGAGTTTCTCAGGCATGAAAATTCGGAAGAAAAAGCGGTGCAAGGATCTCAATGTTGCAAAGGTCGTGGGACTTATGGGAGCTGCCGGGGTCTGCGGCCTTGCCGGCATTATTGCCGGACGCCGATGTCCGCTGACAGGCGCCTTTTTGGGAACTGTCATTGGCGCTGCGGTTGGTCTTGGCTTTTCGGAAGTCATTGAGCGTCTTGCCAATGTGAAGCCCTACCGTAAACTGTCTCCGCATTACGGCAATTACGACACAGAGTCAGGTCTGTAGAGACTTTGACGCGTGAAGCATCCTGAAGGTGAGGAACGGCACACAGACGGTAATGTATGCGGCCTTTCCGCTGGCTCGTGAGGGTGAATCCTTTTGGGTCTTCTGAATAGCTTCTTTCCCTTGCCTGAACGAGAGACCGGCAATCAACAAATGCACATGCTGTTGTTTGTGAGCAAACTTGTTCGGCATGCGCAGTATAAACCCTTGCATTTTTTCAGCCTGATGCGAACAAGGGGAACGCTTTACGATTGCCGCTCATCTTTGCAATTCGGCTCATCGTGCCGTATTATAATTCTACGTCCGGAGAGCTGCGAAAGCTCATACAGCCGAGAGGAGGTGCTTTAATGCTGAAAGCGAAAGATATCATGACAATAGATGTGATTTCCGTGCGGCGGAGCATGACGGTCGAAGATTTTGCCCGGCTTCTGATCGAGCATCGTATCAGTGGGGCGCCGGTGGTGGATGAATCAGGATCTCTTGAGGGCATTGTTACCGAAAACGATCTCATCAGCCAGAACAAACGGCTGCATATTCCAACCATCATCCGGCTTTTTGATGCCTATATCATGCTCGGCAAGCCCGGCGGCGTTGAGAAGGATCTGAAAAAAATGACCGGCTCTACTGTCGGCGACATATGCACGAAAAATGTCATAACGATTAGCCCGGAGACCTCTATTGAGGAAATTGCAACGATCATGGCTGAGCGGAAGGTACACCTCCTTCCGGTCATTGCTGAGGGCAAGCTTGCAGGCATTGTCGGTAAAATAGATATTATCAGGGCGATGCTCAGGTAGGGTTGTCCTCACGATGGTCGAAACTCGGAGTATCACGTCAACGCCGGAAGAAACTCAGGAGTTTGGCAGACAACTCGGAAACAGGCTTCGCGCGATGAGCGGCGGGGCGACAGTATGCCTTACCGGCGACCTTGGCGCCGGTAAAACAGTTTTTGTGAAAGGAATTGCATCGGCATTTGGCGTTCCACCCCGTGATGTCGGCAGCGCCAGTTTTGTGCTGGTTGCCGAGTATGAGACCAAGCCGCCGTTTGTGCATATCGACCTGTATCGCATAGAGAGCCCCGCAGCCCTTGATGAACTTGGCATCTGGGAGTACATCGGCAACGAAACCATAACGGTTATCGAATGGGCTGAGCGGCTGGACGAGCGGCCGGCCGGAGCGATCCGTGTCAGGATTGATGAGCTGTCAGAGGCTGAGCGGGAGATTGTTATAACAGAATGAAAACCATTGGCATTATCAGCAAACCTCGCCGTTCCGAGCCGATCGAAATCATTCGCCGGATCTATCCGTGGCTGCGTGAACGGGGCTGTTCCGTTTGTGTTGAGCCGGAACTTGCCCATGAGCTTGGCATTGAGGGATGCACCCCTGCGGAGATAACGGCCCGGGCCGACGTGGTCGTTGTGCTGGGGGGCGACGGTACGACTCTCGGCGTTGCACGGCTCCTCGGAAACCGTCCGGTGCCGATTCTCGGCGTGAATCTTGGTGGTCTCGGCTTTATCACCGAGGTAGGCAGGGAGCGGATTGTTGAGGCACTCGAAAATGTCCTTGCCGGCAACTATGATCTGGAAGAGCGTATTATGCTCGGGGCCGGCGTGTTCCGCGCCGGCTCAAGCATCGAACATTTTACGGTCTTGAACGATGTAGTCATCAACAAGGGAGCGCTTGCGAGAATCATGGACCTTGAGACTCTTGTCGACGGCTCCTACCTGACAAATTTCAAGGCTGACGGTCTTATCATCGCCACGCCGACCGGCTCAACCGCATACTCGCTTTCAGCCGGAGGGCCGATTATCTACCCGACACTGCACTGCATCGTGCTGACGCCGATCTGCTCACACGCCCTGAACAACCGCCCGATCGTGCTGCCTGATGATGCGACGGTCGAAATTGTGCTTAAAAGCGAAAGCGAGCATGTGTATCTTACCCTTGACGGGCAACGGGGATTCCCGCTGAAGAGAGGCGATGTTGTTCGCGTGCATAAATGTCCGTGTAAAACGCAATTCATCATGCCGTTCAAACGCGACTATTTTCAGGTATTGAGGTCCAAGCTGAAGTGGGGAGAGCGATAAAGAAGTAAAAGCTCTTGCTGTCATCGGATTTTTGAGTTCACAGGGGTTTATGAAAGAACATCTCAGGGATGTGCTTGATTATTATCGGGCGTTCGGTTTTGAAGTTTTGCCGTTCAAAACAGAGAAGCGGAGTATTGCGCCTGCCCATTCTTCGCGGTCGGCGCAATCCGAAACCCCGGCTGTCCGGCACTCTGACGTTGGCGCCGGCAAGTCAATTTCCCTTCAGGCTGTCCGTGCGGATATTGGTAACTGCGCGAGGTGCAAGCTTTCGGGAGGTCGAAAGCACATTGTTTTTGGTGAGGGCAGTCTGGATGCCGACATCATGTTTATCGGCGAGGCTCCGGGGCGGGAAGAAGATAATCAGGCGCGCCCGTTTGTCGGCGATGCCGGACAGCTTCTTACCAGGCTCATCGAGAAGATGGGATTCCGGCGGCAGGATTTTTACATTGCCAACATCGTGAAATGCCGTCCGCCGCAGAACCGTGACCCTGAAGCTGATGAAGTGGCAGCCTGTTTTCTATTTCTGAACGAGCAGATTCGGATCATCAAGCCGAAAATTATCGTTACTCTCGGCAAGGTTGCGACCTATCATCTGATGAAGCCGCAACTTCCGATGATCAAATTTTCGATCATGCGGGAGCGGGGCAAATGGTTTGAATATCAGGGGGTGCCGGTCATGCCGACCTTCCATCCGGCGTATCTCATGCGCAATACGAAGGACAAGTGGCTCACGTGGGAAGATGCTCAGGCGGTGCTTGCGCGACTGCGCGACCTGAGGAGTCAGGATGGCGCATTATGAAAGCGCTCTGGGCGCCATGGCGCATTGACTACATCCTCGGAGAAAAGGAGAAGGAGTGCATCTTCTGCTCGCTTCCCGCACGAGGTTCTGACCGAAAGAATCTCATCCTCTATCGCGGAAAGACCTGTTACGTCATTATGAACAAATATCCTTACAATAATGGGCATCTCATGGTAGTGCCCTATTTTCACACTTCGTCATTTGACGGGCTTTCTGGCGACGTGCTGGCCGAGATGAATGTGCTGACAAAACTCTGCGTCGATTGCCTGAAAACAGCCTTCCGGCCGGAAGGCTTCAATATAGGTATCAATATCGGAAAAGCAGCCGGAGCCGGCATTGAGGAGCATCTGCACGCTCATGTGGTGCCGCGCTGGGGCGGGGACTCCAACTTTATGACGGCTGTCGGCGAAGTGCGTGTTATTGTCGAACATATTACGGCGACATACGACAAGTTATACCCCATTTTCAATTCTTGACCGTGCTTTTCCCCCTCCGGTAAACTACTAATCTTATGGAAAAGAAAATTCTCAGGGCATTTGAAGACAGTATTGCCGTGAAAAAAGAGTTCGTCAAGACGAATCTGACCTTGATTGCCGATGTGTCCCGCCTGATTGCCGACGCATTTAGTGAAGGCAAAAAACTGCTGCTCTTCGGCAACGGTGGAAGCGCCTGTGACGCATCGCATATCGCCGCTGAATTTGTGAATCGCTTCAAAAAAGACCGCCCGGGGCTGCCAGCCATCGCTCTGAACACAGATGTCGCGGTGCTCACGTCGATAGCGAACGACTATGATTTTGTCGAGATATTCGCCCGTCAGGTCAGAACACTGGGCGACACCGGAGATATTGTCATCGCAATTTCGACCAGCGGCGGCTCAAAGAACATTCTCAAAGCGGTTGATGTCGCAAAAAAGAAGGGCATCAAAACCATTGGATTTACCGGCGCCAGGGGAGATAAGTTAGCGGGCAGGTGCGACATTGCCTTTGTGGTTGCCACGGAGGACACCCCGCGCATTCAGGAAACGCACATTACCCTTGCGCATGTCATCTGCCAGATGGTCGAAGAGGTCCTCTTCGAGGTGCCGCGAAAGACGAGCTCAGCAAAAACTTCCTCATAACCCATGAAAATTCTCGGCATCGATCCCGGCAGCCTCCGTTGCGGTTACGGGGTTGTGGTTGCTGAATCGGCTCGCAATCCATTCCCGGCGTCGGGACGTTCAAAAACAGGCCGCTCTAAACACATTGCTTACGGCGCATCCGGACGTATTGTCCTGCCTGCTTCGAAACCGCTGGAATTCCGCCTCAGGGAGTTGTTTTATTCGCTGCAGGAGGTGATTGCGGAGTTCGCCCCAGACGTTATTGCTGTTGAACGCATTTTTTTTGCCAAGAACACAAAGTCCGCGCTTACGCTTGGGCATACCCGCGGAGTTGTGCTGCTGGCGGTTGCGCAGAGCGACAAGCCCCTGCATGAATACAGCGCCCTTGAGGTGAAAAAAGCAGTTGTCGGATACGGCAGGGCTGAGAAGTCCCAGGTTGCGGCGATGGTGCGTCAGATTCTGGGAATCCGCCACGCGTTTTCGCCTGACAGCGCCGATGCGCTTGCCTTGGCGCTCTGCCATGCCAACCAGCTTGATTATCTTGAAATGATAAAGAGTAAGAAGTAAGAAAAATCCTTTCGATTTTCCGACTGATGGCCATCAACAGATCCTGACTCTTGACTCCTGACTCTTGTATACTAATAAGATGATTGCGTCACTGAGAGGGAGGCTTTTTTCAAAGAGGCCTGACGGATTGATTCTTGATGTGAACGGGGTCGGGTACAGCATATTGACGCCGCTTACCACGCTTTCATCTCTGCCGGACGAGGGGA
>JBBIQQ010000022.1:0-23840 GCA_037442225.1 Nitrospirota bacterium | reverse complement strand
CCCGCCCTGCGGATAAGGGCGATCAGGTCGTCGCGCGTCATGGCGCCTCCGGTGTGGCCGCCGGCCATGCGGGTAATTCTTTCTTCGACAACAGTGCCGTCTATGTCGTCCGCGCCGAAGAGCAGCGCGACCTGCGATATCTTCTCGCCGAGCATGATCCAGTACGCCTTGATGTGATCAAAATTGTCGAGCACGAGACGACTGACGGCGATAGTCTTGAGGTCATCGAGGCCCGACGAATAATACCCGCCGATTTCGGTGTTCTTCGGATGATACGCAAGCGGAATGAATGCCTGAAACCCTCCGGTTTTATCTTGAAGTTCCCGCAGTTTGAAGAGGTGGTCAACACGGTCTTCATACGTTTCAACATGACCGTAGAGCATGGTTGCATTCGTCCGGAGACCAACCGCATGCGCGATTTTCATGATTTCAAGCCAGCGAGAACCCGGTATCTTCTCGGGGCAGACCTGATTGCGAACCCTGTCGGAGAAGATCTCCGCGCCGCCGCCCGGCATAATCTGCAGACCCGCGTCACGAAGTCGCGTCAGTACCTTACGCACGCCGAGTCCGCTGATGCGCGAAAAATAGTCAATCTCAACGGCGGTAAAAGCCTTGATGCTCAGCTTCGGGTAGCGTTTGCGGATCGCGGCGATGAGGGTGAGGTAGAATTCAAACGGCCAGTCGGGGTGCAAACCGCCGACGATATGCACCTCGGAAAAGGCGGGCCGCGCAGTGGCTGATTTTTTTGCCTCCTTCTGCTTTGGGCCGCTGTCCAGGCGGGCAAGCATCTCTTGGAGCGTAAGCTCATATGCGCCTTCTTCGCCTTTTGAGCGGCTGAAGGCGCAAAACCTGCATCTGTTCACACAGATATTGGTCGGATTAATGTGGCGGTTGACGATAAAAAAGGCTTTTTCCCCGTTTTTTCTGCGAGCCGCTTCTCCCGCAAGCCTGCCGAGACCGAAAAAATCTTCGCTCTGGAAAAGACGCTCGGCCTCTTTTCTTGTCAGTCTGCCGCCGGTAAGAATCTTGTCCCGAAGCTTTTTTAGCATCGATTATTATAGCGCGGACGTTCTGAAGAACGGAAGGCGCTTGCAGCCGGTTGCGCTCCGTCTGGTAAACTATCAGGATGCCGCCGCGCGATCTGATCATAGAAGGAGCTAAACAGAACAACCTCAGGAACATCAGCCTGACTCTGCCACATAACAAGGTTATAGCGATTACCGGCATTTCAGGTTCCGGAAAGTCCTCGCTGGCATTCGATACAATATTTGCCGAAGGCCAATGGCGCTTTATCGAATCGCTCTCGGCGTATGCCCGGCTCTTTCTCGAAAAGCTCGATCGGCCCGATGTGGAGGCAATTTACAACATCCGCCCGGCGATTGCTCTTGAGCAGAAAAACCCGGTAAAAGGTTCACGCTCGACGGTTGGAACGCTGACCGAGATATATGATCTGCTTCGCATTCTTTTTGCCCGCATCGCCACGCCATTTTGCCCGCTCTGCCGCAAGGAGATACGGCAGTGGGATCCGTCCCAGATAGTGGCGGAGCTGCTCGAAAAACATCCTGAACAGAAGGCGATGATTGTCTTCAGCACAACCGAATCGCTTGCTTCGCTCAAGCGGCGGGGGTATCGGCGCCTTTTGATAAACGGCGCAGTTCAGGATATCGATGAAATTCAAGGTGATCATGCCTGCAATCGGTCCTGCGAAGTCGTGCTCGATCGGCTTGTCATCCGCGATGAAACGCGCTTTTCCGATTCGGTTGAGATGGCGTGGCGGGAAGGCGGAGAGCGCATGAAGGCTGTTCTGGTACAGGCAGATGAAACCGGGAATCCCGCGTGGAAGCAGATCGTCTTTTCTTCGCTGAACTCGTGCGATGACTGCCGATTCTCGCTCCCCGAGCCAACGCCGGTTCTCTTTTCGTTCAATCACCCTCTCTGCGCCTGCTCCGAGTGCAAAGGCTTCGGCAATCTGTTGAAATACGATGAAGACATCTTCATTCCCGACCCCGATAGATCGCTCAGCCAGGGAGCCATCGAGATCTGGGAAAAGCCCGGGTATGTCTGGTGGAAAGAGCAGATGATCAAAGGAGCCAAAAAGGCTGGGATTGACGTCAACAGACCTTACCGGGAGCTGCGCTCTGAAGACCGCGAGAAGATATTCGAGAGCACTGAGCCGTTTTTCGGGGTGAAAGCTTTTTTTGACGAGATGGAAGCCAAACGCTATAAACTGCACGTCCGCGTATTCCTGAGCCGCTACCGCACACCAATGACCTGCCCTGCCTGCAAAGGCAAGCGGCTCTGCGACCTCGCGCTCTCTTATAAAGTCGATGGCCTCGACATTGCCGATGTCTGCCTTATGCCGATAGACAAGCTTGCGCATTGGTTCGAATCCCTGCACCTGAGCCCGATGAATCGCGATATTGCCAAAGACGTGCTGAAGCAGATTCTGCTGAAGCTCAGGTTTCTGCTCCGCGTCGGCCTCGGCTATCTGACGCTGAGCCGCCAGGCAAAGACGCTCTCCGGCGGCGAGTATCAGCGCGTAACCCTCTCCAAACAGCTTGCCTCGGCGCTTACCGGCACGCTCTATGTGCTTGATGAGCCGACCATCGGACTCCATCCGCGCGACACCGGCCGCATCGCTGAAATCATGCGCGAGCTTGCGGCACTGGGAAATACCGTCATTGTGGTTGAACACGATCGCGACATTATCCGTCTCGCTGACTGGATTGTCGAGCTCGGACCGGGCGGCGGCCATCGCGGCGGCGAAGTTGTCTATGCAGGGCCGGTTCAGGAGTTTCTGCGTGCCGATACGGCAACAGCGCGATACGCAAGGGGAGCGGGCTCGGAATCTGAGGACATTCAGGGAAACGGGAAGAAAAGCGTACAGTTCCGTCCGCATCAGCTCTCGCTTTTGCTGCAGGGTGCTACCGGCAATAACCTGCGCAACCTGACCCTTCGGATTCCGCTGGGACTGTTGACGGTCGTGACCGGAGTTTCCGGCTCCGGCAAAAGCAGCCTGATACTTGAAACGCTGGGCTACGCGCTTGGACGCCACTTTAAGACCGACTCCGATATTCCGCTCCCGTTTGAGCGGCTTGAAGGCGCGGACCGCATTCGCGGCGTGCAATTTATAGACCAGAGCTCCATTGGGAAGACGCCGCGTTCCAATCCGCTCACATATCTTAAAGCGTTCGAGCCGATCCGGAAGCTCTATGCCGCGCAACCTGAGGCCAAAGCCCACGGCTATGCTCCCGGATACTTCTCGTTCAACCTACCGGGCGGGCGGTGCGAGACCTGCAAGGGAGAGGGCTATCAGCGGCTTGAGCTTTACTTCTTTGAAGATGTCTTTGTGAAGTGCGAGGATTGCAAGGGGCTGCGGTATCGGGAAGACGCGCTCCGCGTTACCTGTCACGGTAAAAATATCAGCCAGGTGCTTGCCATGACGGTTGACGAGGCGTGCATTTTCTTTGCCGACGCGCCAGATATCGTAACCCGCCTCCGCCTGATGCAGGAAATCGGGCTGGGGTATCTGAGGCTTGGGCAGCCGGCAACAACGCTCTCGGGCGGCGAAGCCCAGCGGCTGAAAATCTGCGCCGAACTCGGGCAGCCGCCACCCGCCCGCCATTCGGCAAAACAGGCAGGAAAAGGCATGCTGTACCTTCTGGACGAACCGACGGTCGGCCTTCACCACAATGATGTACTGCTCTTCATGAACATCATCCGCAAGCTGATTGCGGGCGGCAATACGGTTGTCATCATTGAACATAATCTTGATGTTGTCAGGCAGGCAGACTGGGTTGTCGATCTCGGACCTGAAGGCGGGGAGCAGGGGGGCATGATAATTTTTGAAGGGCCGCCGTTCGAACTCGCTCATGCGGAAGGATCGATAAGCGGGCAGTATCTTGGGGCGTACCTGAAAGAGACAAGTTCAGAATTTCAGGATGCAGACCGCTGAATGACATTGTCGCGCTGATAGGCGAAAATCACCGGGCGCGTCAATAAGTCCGCAATTGCGTCAGCATTTCGAACAAATCATCCATGAACCTCTCATCGAACGCAAAGCTGACGGTCAGCGCGAAGAGCGGCAACGCGCCATTATAGGCGGAGCATTTCACAAGGTCTTTTTCTGTGGTTATCAAAAGCTCGCAGCTGGCGCGTTCGGCGATGCGGCACAGGTTGAGCAGGTCGCGCTCGCGGTAGGAATAGTGGTCGGGGTATTCCTTGAATCCTTTGATAGCGCAGTCGGTCGATTCGACGGTCATGCGGAAAGATTTGGGGTTGGCGATGCCGCTGAAAGCAAAAATCCGCTTGCCGCTCAACAGGCTAATCGCCTGTCGGGTGCCATCCGGAGACAACAAGAAATCCATCCTGTATGACGCATGGTGCAGTCCGGCTTCGGAACTGATAGAGACAAGTTCGCGCGCGAGCGTCTCGCTCGCCTGTTTGGTCATGACGAGCAGATGCGCGCGGCGCAATGCGCTCAGTGGTTCTCGGAGCGGTCCGAGCGGCAGAAGGCGCCGGTTGCCGAAAGGATTTGTGCCGTCAACAAGCACAATATCGACTGTTCGGGCAAGATTCCAGTGCTGGAAGCCGTCGTCTAGAATAAAAAGGATGCGAGGCTGCCCCTGCGCAGCATATGGAGTTTCGCCAAGCCGTTCAAGAACAAACATGCCTCCGGCATAACGGTCCGGCGACTTCACGATAGGCACGCCCGGCAGCCGCCCGGCCATAAGCACCGGCTCGTCACCAGCCTCATGCACCCCTATCAGCGGCTTGTTCCCCGCGCTCACAAAACAGGGGCCTTGCGCCTTTCCCCGGTAGCCTCTTGTCAGAATAATCGGAGCGAACCCCCGCCGGACAGACTCTTCGGCAAGGGCGATAGCGGCGGGAGTCTTGCCGGTTCCGCCAACCGTGATGTTGCCGATACTGACGACCGGATACGGCAGGCGTTTCTGCGCGGCAACCATGCGCTTTTGCTTTGCCAGCATGCCTTTGAGATATATATGCTCCAGCAGGTTCATGGTGTGAGAGCTTTCAGTTTACTCCGCAGCTCCGGAATGTTGCAACAGTGCGCAATAGAAGCACGTATCAGCTGCGCTGCGATATTTCTTGACACGGTTTTTTCCTATGCGTAATCTACAAGGCATCGTTCCTGCCGCTGCAATTTATCCCCCAGGAGGGTCGCCATGAAGATTCACGCTTCTCTGATGTACCGCCTCGCCGTCCTTTTTCTTTCGCTGTTCGCAGTAATCGCAACGTGCGGCAACGCAGCAGCGTCCGGCTTCGCGCTTATTGAACAGGGCGTTTCGGGGCTCGGCAACGCGTATGCCGGAGCTGCAGCTACCGCTGAAGACGCATCCACTATTTTTTTCAATCCCGCAGGGCTGACCCGCGTAAAAGGCACGCAGGGAATCCTCGCGGGGCATCTCATCATCCCGTCGGCAAAGTTCACGAATAACGGGTCAACGCTGAGGAATGGAACAACCGCGTTGACAGGCGGTGTCGACAACGGCGGGGAAGTAGCGTTCGTGCCGAACACCTACGCAAGCTATCAGGCAACCGATCAGGTGTTTTTCGGGATCGGCATAAACGCGCCGTTTGGGCTCAAGACGGAGTATAACAAGAACTGGGTCGGTCGCTACCATGCCACGCTGACTGACATGGTGACGGTCAACGTAAACCCGACTGTCGCTGTAAAATTGAATAATCATATGAGCATCGGCGCCGGCCTCAATATTCAGTATGTTCACGTGAAATATGGGAATCAGATGGATTTTGGGAACATGCTGGGTATCGGCCTTGCGCAGACATTAGACGGTTCCGTTATGAATAAAGGCGACAGCTTCGGCTTCGGTTTCAATCTCGGAGCGCTTGTTGAGCCGACTGATAAAACAAGATTCGGCATCGCGTACCGCTCCAGAATCAAGCACGATCTCAAGGGCGACGGTGATTTTTCGGGAGTCCCGGGGCCTCTTGTCGGCACGTTTTATGATATGCCCATTACTGCTGACGTAACGCTTCCCGATACGCTTTCGTTCAGCGCATATCACGAATTTCATCCGCAGTGGGCGGTCATGGCGGACGCCACATGGACCAACTGGAGCCTCTTCAAGGAGGTTCGCATCAAGTATGCAAGCGGTCTTCAGGGAGTAACGACGAATAATTGGAAGGACTCGTGGCGGTATTCGCTCGGGCTTACCTATTCGCCCGCTCCGGCATGGAAGGTCCGGGCTGGAGTCGCGTACGATCAGTCGCCGGTCCCGAACCCTGAGCACCGTACGCCGCGCATCCCCTGTGATGACCGCATCTGGGCCGCTCTTGGACTCACCTACGCCGCGTCGAAAAGCATTACGGTTGATGCGGGGTATGTCCACATTTTCGTGAAGGATCCGAAGGTGAACCTGCAGGCGCCTGATGTTGCCGGCAATGAAAACCGCTTCCGCGGCAATCTTGTCGGGTCGTTCGACGCGTCGGTGAACATTATCAGCGCGCAGGCCAGAATTTCTTTTTAGGCGCGCATGATGATTCTGCACCACCAGTTCATCAGGATCGCCAAGCAGTTCGGCGACAAAATGGCGTTTATTGACCGTTCTACCGATCGCAGGATGAGCTATACCCAGATGCTTATAGCTTCGCTCATTTTTGCCGACAAGCTGAAGCGGTTCGATCCGGGCTACCTTGGCATCATGCTGCCGACCTCTGCCGGCTGCGCGCTCGCGAGCATTGCTTCTCTCATGACCGGCCGCGTGCCCGTTATGATTAACTACGCCACCGGCGCCGCTGGAAACGCAACCTATGCCCAGAAAAAATGCGGCTTCAGCACGATAGTCACATCAAAGGCGCTGCTCGAAAAGATAGGATGCCCGATCGTTGACGGGATGATCTTCGTCGAGGACATCGTAAGCTCCATTACCTCGACTGACAAGCTGATAGCGGCCGCAAAGGCAATGCTGCCGTTGCCGCTACTTCTGCCGCTTCTCGGAAGCGTCGACAAAGACGACACTGCGGTAATCCTCTTTACCAGCGGCAGCGAGAAGGACCCGAAAGCGGTCGAGCTGACTCACGCCAATATCAGTTCAAACATTGAGGGCTTTTCCCGCGCGGTTGCTATTTCCGACAAGGATGTCATGCTCGCCATTCTGCCGTTCTTTCATGTGTTCGGCCTTACGGTGAACCTCTGGACCCCGCTTTTCTTCGGCATGACGGTTGTTTCCTACGCCAACCCGCTCGATCTTAAGACCGTCTGCACCATCGCGCGCGAAGAGCGGCCGTCCCTGCTTATCGGCACGCCGTCTTTTTTTCTCGGATATCTGAAAAAGTCCGAGCCGGGCGACTTTGCGAGCATCAGACTTGCCGTTGTGGGAGCTGACCGTTGTCCGGAACCGCTGCGCGAAGAGTTTCTGGCCAAGCACAAACTAGAGATTTGCGAGGGATACGGCACTACTGAAACATCTCCCGTTATTGCGGTCAACGTCCCCGGGGCGAACCGTCCGGGGAGCGTGGGAAAACAGATTCCGGGCATGCAGGTCCGCATTCAGCATCTCGAGACCGACCACGACTGCGCCGCCGGGGAGCTCGGCCGCATTCTGGTAAAGGGCGACAGCGTCATGAAAGGGTATCTGGACGACCTGGAAGAAACCGCTGTGCGCATCCACAACCGCTGGTACGACACTGGCGACATGGGGTATCTTGACGCGGACGGGTATCTCTGGCACGCGGGCCGCCTGAAGCGCTTCGTGAAAATAGGCGGTGAGATGGTATCGCTCGTCCGGGTTGAATATGTTCTTGAAAAGCTCCTTCCGGAAGATGTCTCCTGCTGCGTCGTTGAGGTGCCGGATCAGAAAAAGGGAGCCCGCATTATAGCGGTCGTTACGAATTCTCTGGTGAACGAAAAACAGATCGCCAAGGAGATGGCGAAGCAACTGCCAGCAATAGCGCTTCCAAAAGAGTTTCTGGTCATTCCTGAGCTTCCGAAAATGGGGAGCGGGAAGATAGACTTCCGGGGCGTGTCCCAGATAGTCGCGGAGCGCCTTGTTCACCAGAGCAGGAAGTGATGAGGAAAATACGCCGCGACCGGCTTCTCTTTCTCGCGGAAAGCAGAGATCTTCCGCAGAACGTGGGCTAATCACAAAGAATTGCCTGAAAGCACGGGAAAAGGCACGCTGGGCCCCGGAGATGCTTCCGGGGCCCAGCATAATAGCGCGAGGGCTATTGTGCTTTTACCGTAATCTTTTTTACCGCCTTGACCGCCTTTGCCGATTTTGGCAGCGTTACCGTTAGCACTCCCTTTTTGAATTCGGCATCGACCTTTTCGGTTTCGATTTCGACCGGGAGGGGGATAGTTCTGCTGAACGACCCATATGACCGCTCCATCCGGTAGTAATCTTTGCCCTTGTCTTCCTTTTCGATTTTTTTCTCGCCTTTTATTGTAACCGAGTCGCGGCCGATCGAAACGTCGATATTCTTCTCATCAATGCCAGGAAGCTCCGCTGTCACCATAAATTGCTTCTCGGTTTCTACCACATCGACCTTCGGGCTGAACGCCGCTCCGCGCCCGCCGAATGGTTCCACATCAAAACCCCGAAAGAAACTGTCGAACAGCCGGTTCATCTCATCACGAAAAAGATCAACAGGATGATCCCCCCGGCCCCCCTGGGCCGAATCCTTTCCTGCAGGGACAAGTTTCTTGAACGACATGGTTGCCCTCCTTTTTACGCCCCGGCCCGCACCGCAATTTTACGAGTCTTGGCGGCAGCTGCCTTGGGCAACACGATTTGTAATATACCGTTCTTCACCGTCGCCTCGATCCTTTCACGGTCGACCTCGTCCGAAAGGGTGAACACCCTCTGATAATCGCCGACGCCGTATTCAGCAACCGCCAGCCGGTGATTCTCCGGAATGTCTGTCTCCACCTTACCGTAGATGGTAAGAACATTCTTCTCGAGCATCAATTCAACGGATGCCTCGTCCACGCCCGGCATGTCCGCAAAAACCTCGATACGGTCCTTCGCTTCAACGATATCTACCGCCGGCGTGTAAACCCGACATGGTCTGGTGCGCTCTGCCTGAACCTCTCCTCCCTGTGCCGGGACTTCTTTCTTTTCTGTTGACATGATACCCCCCCCTACACAGTTTTTACGCTGATTTTTTTCGGCTTGTCTGCTTCTGCTCGAGGCAAAACAATGCTGAGCACTCCCTTGCTGAAACGCGCATCCACCCTGCCGGTCTCAACATCATACGGAAGCTCAACCGTGCGGGTGAACTGCCCTGCCCAGCGCTCACGTCGATGATACGTCTCACCCTCTCTCAGCTCGCGCGCTGCACGCATACCTCTCACCGTCAGCGCACTGCTGACCAAATTGATATCGAGAGTTTCTGGCTCGATGCCCGGTATTTCGATCGTTACCACGACGTTTTCAGCCGACACCCAGAGGTTAATCGGCGGAAACTCGCGGCCGACTGACCGGAGAGTTCCGCTTCGTGCGCGGCTAATCTGCTCAAACTCCCTCCACGGGTCCAGAAACCTGCCGATTCTTTCAAGCTCCGAAAGCAACATTGCAGTGACCTCCCTGCATGGAAAGATATTTTCCGGCTCCAAAGGAGCCTTGGCATAGCATTAGCACTCTAAAGTCGCGAGTGCTAATTTATTTTTAGCACGCTTTGACGGGCTTGTCAAGTAGTGGTTTAAGCTTTGATTTTTGTGTTTTTATCCCGAAATTGTTTTTAGTTTTTGAGTTGTGGCGAGGAGATTCAAGGGCAGTAAGAGGCATAGATCCGCGGCGATCGCCGGCCCAACAACAACCGCGCCACTGTCCCAATTCCAACAGGGTTCGACGTTGATTATTCAGAAGGGGTCTGCTTCAATTGCTCAAGTATTTTCTCGACGCCCTCCGCGTAGTTTCTGTGCTCAGGCGATGCATTCGCGACAAATTGTTCATATGCCGCAATCGCTTCGGCAGTGCGCCCCGAGCGGTACAATGCAAGGCCGAGATTGTAATAAGCCGTAAAAAGGGTCGGCTCAAGTGAAAGCGCTCTCTGGAGCGGAGCTATCGCTTCTTCAAATTTCTTCTTGTTCAGCAGCGCTAAGCCAAGATTGGCGTGAGCGGCGGCAAAATCAGCATTAAGTTCGAGAGCGTTATGAAATTCACGCGTAGCCCTATCGAGATCGCCGTTGTGGAAAACGGCCAGGCCGAGGTTGTTATGTCCTTCTGGCGAGTCTGGCATGAGTTCTACAAACCTCTCAAACGACGCGACTGCTTCAGCATATTGCCCAGTTCCAAGACGCTCATTGCCCTCAGCAAAAAAATCCTCCGGTCTCTGTTCCTGCTCCAGCTCCTGATTCTTATCTTTCATCTTGCAAAGCTCCTTGTGCTCTAATTTATTTATGCTTCTCCGCATCTCGCTGCTTCAGGCTGCGCGCAAAACCCTGCAGCTCAAGCAGACAGTCCTGAAAGACTGCGGCTTCCGGCGACAGTTCGTGTTCGCGCCGGCAGAGCTTTACCTGAGCCGCGATAAAATCATCGTAGCGCTCGCGCTTCATTCGCGCAACGCTCAAGATCTCGGGCAGCATGGCGGCGGGGATTGCCGCCTCCAGCATGCCTGGACCGCAAAGAAAACGTTGAAACGATGGCTGACGCTTCAGTCCATCGAGAATCGCCTGCAGAAATCCGCGCTGGAGCACCATCCCCTCGCGGTAGCGGTAAAACGGCTCTCGCATATCTTCATTTACAATAATGCCGGCATCCCAGACAATGGCGCCGGATTCCACTCCAGCCGCAAAGCCTTTGCATTTTCTGAATGGACCTGCCTGCTGCTCAACCAGCACATTCTGCTGCGCTGCTTCAGGGAACAGCGCGCAGAAGGGTACAATCTGGCACTGACGCGGTTTTTGATCAATGTTGTGCAGCCGGCAGTGGTGATTTGCCATCAACATTGAGCAATGCTTCCTGCGCCAGTTGCCGGCGATAACGTCGCCGACAACATAAATGGATCCGGTCCGCTCGCCGACCGTATCAAGAAAATCGCGATGGGCTGCATCAAACGGCGTATATTTGCGGAATCCGACGGTAAGCGGGAAATAACGATACAGACTGGCTATCTCATCAATCGTGAGCATCGTGGCGCCGGTGCAGCAGACATCAGCGCATGTCGTTACGCATGAAAAAACAGAAACCCCGGCATTCTTGAGATCAAGCTGCATCGCTCTTCCAAACAAAAGCGAATATCATAATTACCTGCTCCGATAAAGTGCCATCACGTCATCTCGACGGACGACCGGCTCAACCGCCGCGTTCGAGCCGATTTCGATCAACTTCTCCATAACCGCCTCATAGCCGCCCTCCTGGCGATCGACCAGGGCGATCACCTTCACAATCTTCAACCCAGCCTCGTGTATTCTGGCTATCGCTTCGATCGTGGACTTGCCGGTGGTGATAACGTCATCGACCACAACCACGCTGTCGCCCCCGGCAATGTTGCCCTCAATCCATTGCATGGTTCCATGCGGCTTTGCGCTCTTGCGCACGACGACCGCCTCAATCGGAGACTGCTGAACGAAAGACGTATAAGCAACCGCATCAGCAATCGGGTCCGCGCCCAAGGTAAGCCCGCCTATGCCGTTCGGCTTCAGTTCCTTAATCATCGAAAAAATGATATTGCCGATCAGGTACATGCCTTCCGGATGGAGCGTTACAGCCTTGCAGTTGAAATAGTAGTTGCTCATGCGTCCCGATACGAGCTTGAAGACCGGCTCTTCACTGTATTTGAAAGCCTTGGCATAAATCAGCTCGATAAGCCGCTGTTTCATCTGTGCTCTGTCCATCAAAAACCTCCAGAATGCTTAAAGAACTTATTATAGCTTGGAAAAGCAGAAGCGAGGAAGAAAAGAATTGTCCTGTAACAGCAACTTGATAATATCCTCTGTTAGTTTGGCCGCTTCAATCATTGGTAAGGATGAGTAGATAGGGCAACCCCAGAGGCAAGTGAAGGCAAAAACAGCTTCATCTGGTGGAGGCGCGGGGAATTGAACCCCGGTCCGAAAGCACTACTCTCAAGCATCTCCATGCAAAGCCCGTCAATTTGAGTTTCGGATGTCAGTATGCCGACAGGCAGGCCTTCTGACATCCTATCCCCTTGGATCTCCCATCTGGGCGGAAGGGCGCCGCCCGATGGCAGCCTGAAATATGACGTCCGTTTCCCGGCTCAGGCATCCGGAAAGGGACGCGCTGCTAGTTAAGCAGCAAGTGCCAGTTCGTTGTTGGCGTTTGTGTTTGTTCCCTCTTTTTACGTGGTGAAGGAGCCACGGCATGCAGCTTGAGCCTCATAACCCCCGTCGAGCCCTTTCGCCCCCGGATGAAGCTTGTATTCTATTATACCATTACACGACCGTCCAGTTAAAACAGCCCGGCTTGCAAGCCCTGTTCGGGGGCGGCAAAGAGGCAAACCGGGCTAACCGTCAGTATATCAATCAGCGGTTTCCGCTCGAAGAACGTTTCCCGAACTTGCCTGCCTGAGGCAGAGCAAAGCAACCTGAAATTTCGTCCGATGCCTGACATGCCTGCCAATCGCCCTCCCTTTTTATCCGGCATCTCTCGCAACGGACGCCTTCTGAGGCGGCTCGGAAACATTCGGGTGTAAGGCTCCGCTCTTTATGCTATCCTTATCTCAAATGGCATGAAGGAGAGCATTGTTATGAAGGCTGACCTGAACGCCGGAAAAACATTCCCACTTGGCCCGACCGTGATGCCGGACGGGGTGAACTTTTCGCTTTATTCTGATCGGAGTTCGTCCGTCGAGCTGCTGCTGTTTGACCATGAGGATGCAATCAAACCTTCCCGGACGATCACCCTGGATCCCCGCAAAAACAGAACCCGCCACTATTGGCATATCTTTGTCCCCGGAATTGCGGCCGGGCAGATTTACGCTTATCGCGTGTTTGGCCCGCACGCCCCCCAACAGGGGCTGCGGTTTGATCATGAGAAAATGCTGCTCGACCCCTATGCGCGGGGTATCGCCATTCCTGCGCGGTATGACCGCTCAGCCGCATACCGGCCCGGAGACAATACTTCCTTTGCCATGAAAAGCGTGGTTGCAGATTTGTCCGCATACGATTGGGAAGGAGACGCCCCGCTGCGCCGCCATTTTGCCAAAACTGTTATTTATGAAATGCATGTCGGCGGATTCACCAGGAACCCAAACTCAGGCGTCGGCCCTGAAAAGCGCGGAACCTACGCCGGACTCGTCGAGAAAATTCCCTATCTGCAGGATCTTGGCATAACAGCCGTCGAACTCCTTCCCACTTATCAGTTCGACTGGCAGGACGCCCCCCCCGGTCTTGTGAATTACTGGGGATACAGTCCTATTTCTTTTTTCACTCCGCATCGGGCATACAGCTCCCGGAAGGACCTGCTCGGACCGCTCGATGAATTTCGTGATATGGTCAAGGCGCTGCACCGCGCCGGCATCGAGGTTATTCTCGACGTCGTCTACAACCACACCGCGGAAGGAGATGCCAACGGTCCGACGTTTTGTTATCGCGGTCTCGCAAATGATACCTACTACATTCTCGAACCAGAACTTGCGCGGTATGCAAACTACAGCGGGTGCGGCAACACACTGAATGCGAACCATGCGGTTGTGCGGCGGCTGATACTGGACAGCCTCCGCTTCTGGGTGAGTGAGATGCATGTTGACGGATTCCGCTTCGACCTTGCTTCAATTCTTGCCCGCGATGAAGACGGCAATCCGCTCCAGAATCCGCCCGTTGTGCTTTCGATAGATTCCGATCCGGTTCTTGCCGGGACAAAGCTTATTGCCGAGGCATGGGATGCCGCCGGACTGTATCAGGTCGGCTCGTTTATGGGCGAATTCTGGCAGGAGTGGAACGGTCGGTTCCGTGACGATGTGAGAAGCTTCTTCCTTGGCCAGGCGGGCACAGTTTCACGATTCGCCTCGCGGTTTTTCGGCAGCCCCGATATATATGGGCACGAAGAGCGCGGCCCGGAACAGAGCATTAATTTTGGCACCTGCCACGACGGCTTCACGCTCAACGATCTTGTTTCTTACAATAGCAAGCACAATGAGGCAAACCGGGAGCATAACCGTGACGGCAGCGATGCGAATCTGAGTTGGAATTGCGGCGTTGAGGGGCCGACGAACGATCCTGATGTTGAGAAACTGAGAATTCGCCAGATAAAAAATTTCCTTGCCGTAACGCTGCTTTCGGTGGGAACCCCCATGCTGCTCATGGGCGATGAAATGCGGCGCACCCTGCAGGGCAACAACAACGCCTACTGTCATGACAGCGAACTGAACTGGCTGGACTGGTCGCTGCTCGAAAAGCATCGGGATATCTATCGCTTTGTGAAACTGCTTGTCGCTCAACGGCAGGAAAACGACCTCGCGAAGATCGACCTCGGCTTCAGCCTGAACGATATTATCCGCCAAGCTGAACTGCAGTGGCATGGGGTGCGCCTCAACCAGCCCGACTGGAGCGACTGCTCGCACAGCATAGCGTTTTCAGTCCGGAGCCTGTTGCGCAGCTTCAAGTTCCATTGCATGATCAACGCTTACTGGGAGCCGCTCACATTTGAGCTGCCGCGGGATGAAGCCGGTATGGGATGGCAACGCACTATCGACACGTCGCTGCCGTCGCCCGATGATATCGTGCCATGGCGCGAAGCGCCGTTCATCAAAAATCATGCGTATACTGTTCAGCCGCGCTCCCTGGCAATGTTTTTTTCACGGATTCGGGATGATTCGCAGCCCTCGCCATCCTGACACCAGCGGGTGAAAGGCCCCGCGTTCCGCCGTGCCGCATGACAAAGCTGCGGGCTTGGTTTCGCGTTCTTACAGCAGCATGCCTTCAAGCGGACTGCTTGCCGTCGCATAAAGTTTCTTGCCGATACGTCCGGCTTTATATGCAAGACGTCCGGCGATAGTGGCATGCTTCATTGCCGCGGCCATGGCAATCGGGTCTTTTGCGCCGGCAATGGCGGTATTGATCAACACTGCATCGCAGCCGAGTTCCATGGCAATGGTCGCATCCGAGGCAGTGCCGACGCCTGCATCCACAATGACCGGCACTTTTGAGTGTTCAAGAATGATCTTGATGTTGTATGGGTTGCGGAGCCCGAGACCGGAGCCAATCGGCGCGCCCAGCGGCATGACCGCCGCTGCGCCAGCGTCTTCAAGGCGCCGGCACATGACGGGATCGTCATTGGTGTAGGGCAATACTATGAATCCTTCTTTAGCGAGGATTTCGGAGGCTTTCAGCAGACCGATGACGTCCGGAAAGAGCGTCTTTTCATCGGCGATGACTTCCAGCTTGATGAGGTCGGAAACGCCTGCCTCCCGCGCAAGGCGTGAGTAGCGGAGCGCGTCCTCGACGTTATAGCATCCAGCGGTGTTCGGCAGAATCCTGTATTTCTTGGGGTCGAGGTAGTCGAGCAGGTTCGGCGAGTTGCGGTCGGTAATATTGACACGTCGGACTGCGACCGTCACCATGTCGGCGCCGGAGGCCTCAATTGCCCGCACCGTCTCTTCAAAATCCTTGTATTTCCCGGTTCCTACCCAGAGACGGGACTGAAACTCAATATCACGGATAATCAATTTGTCTTCCATGGCTTGCCTCCTCCAAAAATAAGAACGCCCTTCTCCCGGGGGGAACAAGGGCGCAGCGTTCATGATTGCCCATTCCCTTCGCCGGTATTATCCGGATCAGGTTCAAAGGGTCGTTTCTGCAGGGCAGAAACTCTCAGGCCTGCGGCCACCCCCAGGTAGAAATACTTTAAAGCACTCCCCCTGATTTGTCAACGGCAACAGACCGAACCTCCCCGGTCAGTTGCTGGTCAGGAGATTGCCGGCCCCTGCTGACAGATTCCGGCTTGTTGCCATCTATTTTCCCCGTTGCTGCTTCTGCAGATCTTCGAGAATCCTCTGCGCATCTTCCAGTTGTTTCTGCTGTTCCGGCGTCAGATGCACACCCGTCGGAGCCTGCATGGGAGAGGAAGGCTGCCCTGCCGGCGCCGGCTGCTGCTGAGGCTGGCGCTGCATCTGCTCAGCCTGTCTCTGCATGGACTTTGCGGCTTCCTCCATTTGCTGTGTTCCTGCTCCCATTTCACGCAAGCTTTTCCGGGCGGTGTAGGTCGCGCTCACCGACATCAGAGAGAGAATTGCGGTAAGGATTCCGAACACCATCCATGCTTTTTTCGCGGCGATCGCGTGAACCTCCACGCTCACAATCACTATATAGTAAAGGCCGATAAGCATGCTTATGACGGTGCCGAGGTATGGGATGAAACCGATGACCGTCGTAATCGGCGAGAGCGCCGCGAGATAGGCGGCGGACCGGTAGGCGGTCTCATAATTTTCCTGGGAGCCCATAAGCTTCCAGACCACAAAGAGGATCGCCGCCCCGATGAAACTTCCGATCGCGACAACGACCGGCATGAAAACCATCGAGCCGAACGCCATAAATACACTCATGCCGGGGATGGTGAGTACATGGCCGACCATCTGGAAGAGGCCGGCGACAACCCCGAGCACGACAACAAAGATCAAAGGCTCGAAATATCCTCCGGCCTTAGGCAATTCGCGGAAAAAGCCCTTCGGATTGGTTAGTACTAAGAACCATGAACGCTTAGATTATATCGACATATGCAGAGCATTGCAAAGGAAGTTTTCCCTCGGGCTATTGACAGAGAGTTTGCAACTCTTTTAAATAAAAGATTGACCACTCTTCAACCAGGTCGTTTCTACTACTTTAAGGAGGCATGCATATGACACAGCAGAAACACGAGTTCAAAACCGAGGTGAAGGAGCTCCTGAACCTCATGATCCATTCGCTTTACTCGCACAAGGAAATTTTCCTGCGCGAGCTTGTTTCCAACGCATCGGACGCTATCGACAAGGCACGGTACGAATCGCTCATGAACAAGGATATTGGGCAGGCTGAGTGGACTATCCGCATAACACCGGACAAGGCTGCCGGCACGCTCACCATCAGCGACAACGGCATTGGCATGACTCGCGATGACGCGGTTAAGCATCTCGGAACCATCGCTCACTCAGGGACCGCCGAGTTCCTTGCTCTGCTGAAAAGCCGCGAGATGAACGAGCATCCGGAGCTGATTGGTCAGTTCGGGGTCGGCTTTTATTCGTCGTTCATGGTTGCCGACAAAGTGACGGTTCTGTCGAAAAAAGCGGGCTCCGGGGAAGCGGCGGTGCGCTGGGAGTCGAACGCTGACGGCACCTTTACCATTGAAGAGTCCGAGCACGCTGCGGCAGGCACCGATGTAATCCTCCACCTCAGGGAAGAAGACAAAAAATATCTCGATGAATGGGAAATCCGCGACATCATCAGGAAATACTCCGACTACATCGAATATCCGGTGGTTATGGAGGTTGAGCGCGACGAGCCGAGCACGCTCGACAAGGGCAAGACGGTGAAGATACGGAAGGACGAAACCCTGAACTCACAGAAAGCGCTCTGGCTTCGGGACAAAGCCGATATCAATGATTCCGACTATAACGAGTTTTACAAGCACATCGCGCACGATTTCACCGACCCCGCCAAGGTAATTCACTACAAGGCCGAGGGGACGACAGAATTTACGGCTCTGCTCTATTTGCCGGAGCGCGTGCCGTTCGATATTTTCTACAAGGAATTCAAGATTGGTCCCGCGCTCTATGTGAAGCGGGTCCAGATTATGGATCACTGTGAGGAGCTTATCCCGGTCTGGCTCCGCTTTGTGAAGGGTGTAATCGATTCGTCCGATCTGCCGCTGAATGTTTCACGGGAGATCCTGCAGAACAACCGGCAGGTCGAGGTGATGAAAAAAAGCGTCACCAAAAAGGTACTCGACACCCTTAACGACATGAAGCGTGATGAGCGCGAAAAATATGAGAAGTTTTATGAGGGCTTCGGCCGCATCCTGAAGGAGGGAATCCATTTTGATCGTTCCCGCCGCGAGGCGATAGCGGAACTGCTCCTCTTTCCGTCCACAAAAACCGAGGCGGGCAAGACTATCACCCTTCCGGACTACGTCGACCGCATGAAGCCGGATCAGCAGGAAATTTTTCATATCAGTGCTCCGTCATATGAAGAAGCGCTCCGCTCCCCGCATCTGGAGGCGTTCGCGAAGAAGGATCTCGAAGTGCTGATCTTGACGGACGAGGTCGATCCGATTATCATGGGCGATCTGCATGAGTTCAAGGGCAAGAAACTGAAGTCAATCACCCGCGGTGACATCGCGCTCGACAAGAACGAAGAAGAGGAAAAAAAAGAGGCTGACAGAAAATACGGCAAGCTTCTGGATCTCTTGAAGGCAGACCTGAAGAATGATGTGAAGGATGTCCGCTTCTCGGGCCGCCTGACAGACTCTCCGTGCTGCCTTGTGACCGATGAGAATCAGATGGACCCGTCGATGGAACGCATCTTCAAGGCGATGGGACAGGCGATGCCCGAAAACAAACGCATTCTTGAGATCAATCCTCACCATGCCGTGATTGAAGCGATGCAGGCGGTCTTTGAAAAAGATCCGGGCGACGCGGCGCTCAAGGAGAATATCGGCCTGCTGTATGATCAGGCCCTGCTGCTTTCTGGCGAAAAGCCGAAAGACCCGACGGCGTTCGCAAAAGCGGTCGCGAAGCTGATGGCCGATCGCTTGGACAAATAAGAAAAAATGTTCCCTCAGGGGCGGGAAAAAACCCGCCCTTTTTTCTTTCATGAAAACCGGATATCTCTATGCTCCCTTTATCGCTGCCATCCTTGGTTAAAAATCCTCAAGCAGCGCACGGAGGTCTGTTTCGTGCTCCACTTCCTGCTGGAGTATGGCAACCTCAATGTTGCGCGTCTCTGTGTTCGAGCCGTTTTTTCGGTCTAATGCTCACGAATTCCGCCCGTGCCTACACAACCTCCCTCACTTTTCTCATAATCGCGGCTGATGATATCCCAACATAGTCAAGCAATTCCTGCGGCTTGCCGCTCCGCGGCATCTTCCTGACTGCAAGCGAATACACAGGGACCGGACAATCAAACAGCGCGCTCCGCACCGCCTCGCCGATGCCTCCTTCAGGATAGTGGTCTTCAACGGTGATAATTGCCTGAGTCGTCAGCGCAGCCTCCCGCAGCATTTCTGTGTCTATCGGCTTGATGCTGTAAAGGTCCACAACCCTGACATTGATGCCTTCCAGCCTCAACATGTCACAGGCCTCGACAGCTTCGTGCAGGGTGAGCCCTGCCGCGACAATAGTCAGCGCATCGTGCCCGCTTTTCCGGACTATTTTGCTGCCGCCTATCGGAAATGATTCGAACGCTCCGTAGAGAATCGGGGTTTCCTTGCGCGTCGTCCTGAGATAAACCAGTCCCCTGTGCCGCAAAGCTTCCTCGACGAGTCTTTCCGTTGACACCGCGTCCGAAGGGTACAAGACAACACTGTCAAGAATCGCGCGAAACATGGCGATATCTTCCAGTCCCATCTGCGAGGTTCCGTCTTCGCCTATTGAAACGCCGGCATGCGAACCGCAGATTTTAATGTTGCCTTCTGAGTAGCGTGCCATGCGGAACTGATCAAATGCGCGCGTGAGAAACGCCGCAAAGGACGATACGAACGGGACTTTGCCGCGCCGCGAAAGGCCAAGCGCGGCGCCGGCCATGTTCTGCTCGGCAACGTACATTTCGAAGAAGCGCTCAGGGCATGCCTTCTTGAAAATATCGGCATACGTTGAATTGCTCACTTCGGCATCAAGCACTACCATATCGGGACACAGCGGATACAGCCGCGCCAGCGCATTGCCATAGGCACGCCGGGTTGCGACCTGCCCGCCTTGGGGATAAGCGGGATCTTTCGGCTTTTCTTCAGTATTAAGCGGCGCGGTCACATCTTCCGGGGGAGCGAGCCTGCCGCGAATCGAAGCGTCTATCGCTCCAAGCTCTGCGATAGCCTGCTCGCATTCTTTATTCGTCAACGCGGTTCCGTGCCGCCCTTCCTTGTCCTGCACGATCGAAAGGCCGCCCCCCTTGAATGTCTTTGCGATAATCATCAGCGGCGCGCCTGCATTGCAGGAAATTTGATCATACGCTGAAAGAATCTGCTGCATATTGTGGCCGTGAATGACCAGGGTATTCCATCCGAACCCCATAATCCGGCGCTCATGGGCCGACAGGTCATGACCGAACATCGTCTCGCCGCGCTGCCCGAGACGGTTGACATCGAGGATGCCTATCAAATTATCCAGCTTGTAGTGCGCCGCGAGCTGAACTGCCTCCCACTGGGAGCCCTCGGCCATTTCGCTGTCGCCGAGCAGCACGAACGTGCGGTAAGAAAGTTTATCGAGATATTTGGCATTCAGCGCCATGCCGACGCCGATCGAAAGCCCCTGTCCAAGCGAGCCGGTTGCCGCCTCGGCAAACGGGAAGAGCATCGTCGGATGTCCCTCAAGCCGGCTGCCGAATTTTCTGAGCGTCATCAGCTCTTCTTCGGTGATCGCTCCCGCGGCAGCCCATAGCGCATAGAGGAGCGGCGAAGCGTGCCCTTTTGAAAAAATGAGCCGATCGTTGTTGTGATATGCCGGATTGGCGGCATCAAAGCGGAAATATCCGCCGAACATCAGGCACGTCATCAGGTCAGTTGCAGACAGGGATGAGGTAGGATGGCCTGAGCCTGCCTCGGTTGTCGAGCGGATAATCCAGTAGCGTATTGTCTTGGCGAGCTGTTCCAGATGCCGTTGTTCCATTGCGGACCCCTTTGCGCTGAAGTCGTCTCCACTCACATTATACCGCTCTTTACGCCGGATCATCATTAATGCCGCCGACGATAAAAAAATGTCTCTGCTATACTATATAAAGACTTTGCCAGTCAGGAGGAAAAGCATGAAAGTAAAGATTCTGAAATTGCTGTCTATTGCCTTTGTAGCCGTATTTCTCACCTGCACCGTATTGGAA
The DNA here is from genome assembly GCA_037442225.1 of Nitrospirota bacterium. Classification (GTDB taxonomy): domain Bacteria; phylum Nitrospirota; class Thermodesulfovibrionia; order Thermodesulfovibrionales; family Dissulfurispiraceae; genus JAAYUK01. The sequence continues at coordinate 2,896 of JBBIQQ010000022.1, read as the reverse complement.
CTCGAAGCATGGGCTCGCGCCGGCGGAGGCAAGTCTTCCGGAAGCCGCGGCTCGCGAAGCATGTCAGCCCCGACAAAGCCCGACGCATCCCAGACATCGAGGCCGTCGGCAACTCAACAGCAGCAGCGCAACCAGTCTGCCGTCACGCCGCCCGCCGCCGCTCCCAGCTTCGGCAGGACTATGCTCACGGCCGTCGCCGGAGGCTTGCTCGGCGCCATGCTCTTTGGCGGCATCGCGCATGCAATGGGAGGTCTCGGCGGATTTGGCGGCACCGGTATCGGCCTGATCGAAATCCTGCTTATCGCAGGCGCGCTGTTTCTCGTTTACAGAATGTTCAAGAAGAAGAAAGAGCAGGAGAGCTATGCCTACCAGCGTTCCGGGACAAGCGGTTATCAGCAGGGCGCCCCGACAACATTCGACACCGCACGGGCTGCTGAGCCGCAGGTCGCGTATCAGCAGACTGATGCGGATCAGGGACTGCAGCATGTCCGTCAGATGGATGCATCGTTTGACGACGCCCGCTTCAAGGAATCGGTAACCGACCTCTTTTTTAAAGTGCAGTCGGCATGGGGCAACCGCGATCTTTCAATAGCCTCGAGCGTATTGACCGATGACATGCGCCGCGCGATGCAGGCTGATGCGGATGAATTGAAGAGCAAGCGGCAGATAAACCGCATCGAGAATATCGCGGTGCGGAATGTCGAGCTTACTGAAGCATGGCAGGAGAGCGGTCAGGACTTTATTACCGTGCTTTTTACCGCCAATGTGGTGGACTATACGGTTGATGAAGCATCTGGTTCTGTCGTTTCCGGAAGCAAGACCGAGCCGGTGAAGTTTGAAGAGTTCTGGACTGTTACACGGCCGGTCGGCAACAACCCCTGGAAACTGAGCGCCATTAACCAGGCTTAACAGGCTTTTGCTGAAAGGATCTTGCAATGAAGAATAGAGTTCTTGTCAGTGCTGCGCTTTTCCTGATGTTTGCGTCTCCTGCTTTTGCGGCCACCCCTGCGGCTGCCAAGTCAGGTCCGCAGTTCGAGCAGAACAAGGCGAGACATCTTCAGCAGCTTGACGCAAACATTAAGAAAGATTCAGACCTCAGGGCATGCACTGAAAAGGCGCAGAGCCATGCCGATATGCAGGCGTGCAGAGGCAAACAGCCGAAAGGCACGGGAAAGCCAGGCCCAAGGTTTGCTGAGAACAAAGCAAAAACGCTTCAGCATATCGATGCTCGCATCAAACTGCGTGAAGATCGAAAGGCATGCATTGCAAAAGCTGCAAACCATGCCGACATAAAGACCTGCCAAAAGGGAAGAAGCAAAAAATAAGGCTTCAGTCACAGAAAAAAGGCGGCGCGCGTGAAGCGCGCCGCCTTTTTTAGCCATAATCCAGATGTAATTCACGTTTTACAACGCTCAAGGCATTGCTTCCTCTTCTCCCAATCCGGCATCAGCCGGCGGAGCAGCTTATAGAAAGCCTTGTCATGCAATCGACACCTCAGATGACAAAGCTCATGGATGATGACGTAGTCAATGCAGCTTGTTGAAGTCCTCGCCAGTTCCGGATTCAGGGTGATGCTGCCAGTTCGGCTGCAGCTGCCCCAGCGCCTTTTCATGGCGCTGATACGGAGACGAGGCCGCGCCTTGAGCCAGGCAACGCGCTCAAAACACTGTTCAAAACGCCGAGAGAGCACTGCGCGGGCACGCTCCAGATGCCAGCTATCAACCAGTTCCCGTACTTTATCCCTGTCCGCCGGATCGGCAGTATGCACAAGCAGGTACGGTCCCTTGAGCTTTACCTCTTCGGCAGAGGATTTCCGTATCTTCAGCCGATATTGACGGCCAAGGTACCGATGCGTCTCACCGCCGATATACTGACGCGGCGGTTCACCCGGTTCGTATCTGCGAAAACGTATGAGCTGCTTGAGTATCCAGCGAGCACATTTGGTAACTTTCGCCTGAATCGCTTCGCTGCTTGTGCCCGGGGGCGCGGTGACAACGATTCTCCCGTCCGGATGCACGGCGATTTCAAGGGTTCTTCGCTGCCGATAGACCGTTGTATACGAGAACTCTGTTTTGCCGTAGGCTATGCTGACTGCTGCCGTCACAGCAACCGCCGGGACTGTGCGAGCCTCAGAGACTGTTCAATAATCCCGTCCATCGCCTCAACACTTAAAGCAACACCGCGTCGCCCCCTGATTTCATCGTACAGATAGTCGTCGATGTCGTTCATCAGGTTCTTCTGGGCATCATCGTCATCCCAGAAATGCACCTTTCGGTGCTTGATGATGAGTGCAGTAGCTGCGAGCGAGAGTGCCGCTGCAGCTTCATCACATACGGCTGCATCCTGCTCTGCTCCGGCAATGAAAGGACGGAACACCCCGTAAAACGCCTGGGCATCTTCCTGTTCTGCCAGAATTGCCGGCATATCATCGTGCCGCCGCGAGACCACACGGTTTCTGATCTCGGAGACTTTTTCGAGATACTCAAGATCGGAAATACGCTTCGCCCTGAAGTCATCAATTGCCTGTTGAATAAGTTTCGAGAACTTTTCGTAAAACGCCGGGGCTTCGGCCATCTTCTCAGTAACCGCTTTCTTTGTGGCGTGGGCAATCGCATCCGCTTTGGAGGCCAGTGACTGAGCCTCATAGACTCCCCGCTCTTCCTTGACCTGATTGAACATCGCCTCATCGAAAATATTCACCGGCTCGTTCAGCCGCACTGCTTCATTGGCTTCGATATGCGTATCGAGCAGCTTCTTGATTCTCGGCTCATAGTCGCGGAAGTCGATCTGCTCGGCATACCTGAACTTCACGGCAACCTTCAGCTTCTGGTATTTCTTCAGGTCTTCCTTGTAGCGCCGCATGGTCGCTTCCGGCGTCTTCATCAGAAACTGTTCG
>JBBIQQ010000021.1:5178-23895 GCA_037442225.1 Nitrospirota bacterium | reverse complement strand
AGGTCCGATCTGTTCCTCATTACACCCAAATCGATCTGCTGCGGAACAAGCTGAAAAACGGCTATGTGACGATGGGCGGGAAAAATCCGCTTCAGCTCCTGAAAAAATGGATAGTGTTCAGAAAAGCGCTCGCCGCTGAACGCAGAGGGCAGGGGACCCCCAACGCGTAGTTTCAGAGGTGAGGAATAACAGGTGATTCCCGCATTTTTGGACGGCATCCGGCCGTCCACCGGGGTATTTGCCCGGCCTGTATGTCCGTGTTCGCGCCTCTTGGCCGGATAAACCGCTCCACCATATATCCTGCCTCACTTTGCAAGCTTGGGCATGTTCCAAATGATAAGTTCCGGTTGATTGGGCAGCCTTGGTTCCGGAGATGGCCGGAAGGTCTGAAGCAGAAGCTGCAGCGGTTACTGCGGTAGAGAACTATCCCTTTCTGTTTTCCTGCTGAGAAAATAGCCGGTTTTCAACTCCTCGGGCAGGCCTTCTATGAACTCTTCCAGAAGCTCGCGGTTTGTTTCCGCAAGATGTTTTTCTATAGCGGAAATGCAGATAAGGTATGGCGTCCGCAGCCCGTGGTAGTTCACCTCAGGGCCTATCGGATCGAAAACAATGCCCAGACGCCTCAGCAGGATTTGCAGGGCTTTCGCCGTTGCGACAATCCAGTGCGTGATTCCGAGAGCCTTGCTCTCCTGGTACATTGCCTTGAACAGACCGAGGATGATTTCATGACGCTTGCGCCGCATATCCTTATCTGACTGGAATAAATCTTCCGAGGCCGGGCCTCCTTCATAGAGTTCCTTGTCATACGCGCGCCGCCGGAAATCCTTTGAGACCGCGAGGCGGGAAATCTCCCCGATGTTTTCGCGATTGATTGCCGACAGGTCGGCGGTGACGGTACAGTTGCGCTCGAGCGGGAATCCAATCGGGGAATATCTGATAATCCGCACCGTTCCGATGAGGATGTTGTTCGAAAAAGCCATGAAATGATGGGAGTGCTGGTCGAAAACATCCCGTTCCATGCCCGACGGGTGATCGAGCCTGTTTTCAAAACGCCATTCGTTGACATATACCTGATAGCGGAGCTGATAAATCATCTGCCGGTCAACAGAAGTAACCGCGGGGCGGTAGATGAAGCGGTGACTGCCATACACATGCTCACTCATCTTGTTCTCCCAGCCGGTTCTCGGTGAAAAGAACCATGCAGATCATTAAATTACGACGACGCCCGGGGCGGACGTGAAACATACATGTTCGTAAACAGCCTGAGATGCAGGGGCGTCGGCACGCGATGATAGACGCGTCTGTGGCGCGGCGACGGCTTTTCGATGCTGACATGCGTAATGCCCTGTTTCGTGAACCGCGCGCCTGGCACTCCAAGCTCCCGGAAAAGAACCTCCCATTCCGGTACCGAAAGGGCGGCGCGGATTGAATCGTAATATTCCTTCTTCATCAGCTTTGTGTAGGTCAGCCCCAAGCCATGCACATGAAACAAAATCCACGGAAAGCCGATGCGCTTCAGATCACGAATCAGCAGGGCGGCATCGGGCTTCATGACGCGCTTCATCTCCAGCGCCATCTCTACCGGCCTGGGAATATGATGAAGCATGTTGTGGCAAAACACGGCATCGAAATGCTTGTCGTCAAACAATATTTTTTTTGCGTCACCCGGCAGAAAGGTAATCCTGTCGCTGACGCCTTCTTTTTCGGCATTCGCCCGGGCGACTTTCAGCATTTCTGGCGACAGGTCTATGCCGACGACTTCAGCCCCGGGGCAGTTTTTCGCGACACCGATAGCGATCCGGCCGGTGCCGGTGCCGACATCAAGGAAACGCCCCTGCTCAGGACTCATGTTTGCCACAGTCTCAATGAAGCCGGCATGCAGAATCCCCAGGTATTTGAGAACCAGCTTGTCGTAAGCGAGGATCTCCTCCTCCGACATCATCACTTCGGGTTCGAGTATTCTCATGTTTTCAGTGTACCGCAAAATAAAAAAAAGACCAAGATGTCAATCCTGGTCTTTTTTCAAAAAGCGGGGAAATCTTACTTCATCTTCCTTCTTGCCGCAAGACCGAGACCGACGAGCCCAGCGCCGAGAAGCACCAGAGTTGACGGCTCAGGAACAGCTGTGTTCACTTCTCCCTGGCTTGAAATGATGAATGAACGTCCGTTTTGCTTGAGGGTGTTGATGGTGTCGACCAGTGCGAACCCGCCTCCCGTGCCGATATCCCACCCATTGCCTGTCGTGAAGAGCCCTGCCATGGCGTAGAGGAAATTTGTATCAATACCGCTGGTTCCGCTGGGACCAACTCCGCCGTCAATCACCACACCCTGACCACCTGACCCCGGCAGAACGCTCATGCTGGCAAGCAGAATTTCGCCCACACGATTTGCTGGGCCCAAGTATACTTTGATTGTGCCAGCTCCGGGCGTAAAGATATATTCATATTGAGTCGGACCAAAGGAGGTTATCACTCCGGCCAATCCGAGCGCTTCAATATACAGTTTGTTGCCGCCAATTGAAAAGTTGTCGGAGAAGAAAGCGCCCTCTTTCCGGTACTGATTAATCTCAAAAAAAGCATTTTCTGTGAACGCCACTCCAAGCGCCGGAGCAGCCGCCAAGGTTAATTGTGCATTCCCCTGAATCAACAGATAGTCGATGTTTGTTGCATCGGAATAGGCAGCATTCACCTTGCTCAGATTCAGACTCCAGCCGTTCGCAATAGGATACGCCTGCGCCAAACTTCCGAACGCCAGCACCATCATCACAACAATAATTGCTACAATCCTTTTCATTATTTTAGCCCTCCGTGAGCAGTATTTCTTTCAGATATTCATGCAATTGCAATGCCAGCTTTGAAAGTCATTGAAAAAAAACGATTATGATGCAATGGAGAGAGCGAGATGGGCTGAAGAGTGTAAAGAAATCCGACTGTTTTTCGAGAAATTTTTACACTTATTAATGCTACCAGAAGTGCCAGGAGTGCGTCGCCAGAACATACACGGCCAGCAGCGCGTTCGTCACCGAATGGGCGAGAACGCACTGCGCGATACTCCGCGTTCTGTACAGGACGAGATTGTACGCGACTCCCGCCATGATGCCCGCCATCCAGAGGTTGTGTTCGAAACCGAACAGCACAGAGACCAGCGCGAACGAGAGCCACGAGAAGCAGCCGACCGGCACGCGCAGGAAATCGGGGTTTATAATGTACCGAATCACAAAGGAGCGCCAGAAGAGCTCTTCCATCACCGGCACAACCATGGCAGCCCCGATAATCCGAGTAGTGATCATGAAATAGCGCACGGATGCGCTCTCAATCGTTGTCGGGTCGTAGCCGGTGAGCGTGCCGAAGACCGCGAACGGCCAGGTCATCTGAATCCAGAACGCGAAGACGGCAGCACCGATTCCGATGCTGAACGCACTGCTTCCGGCGCTGGCAAGGTCTTTCCACTGAAGTTCAACATAGGAACGGCGGAAATGCCAGAGCGCCGCGACCACCGCGGATATTTTCAGCGGATAGAGGAAAAGAAGCAGCCGGTCCGCCGCGCCGAGCATGCGCGCGAGATCCTCGATCCCGATGAACGCGATATAGACGGCAAATGGCAGAATTCTCGGCAGCATTCAGAGAGTATACATTCTCGCGGCTGGAAAAGGAAGGGCATGGAATCCGAGTGTCCGTCCTTGTTAAATGGAAGAGATACGGGTATACTTTGTCTGAATAACAACAGCGTTACGGACCGGCGCGAGTCTGCGCCGCTAGGTAGCTTTTCCTGACGCGCGCAGAGAGGAGAAGCGCTTTTTCAGCACAGAAGCAGTCAAAGGGATTTTTTATGATTCGCTACAGTTTTCAGGTAGACACCCAGTTGCGCATTGCCGGCTGCGACCGCGCGTTTGAGCAGAAATTCGTCGGCGAACGGAAAAAGGCCGTAGGCCAATTCTATGCAGAGTTTTTTTCTCCGATTGTCTCTGACGGACACGACATGGTCGAGCATGCCATCCGGAGCGGCGGCAAGGTGCGTCTGAACGGGTACAACGCACGTTCTTTCTCTGGTCCGTGCATTATTGATATCACTATCGAGCCGGTCAGTGCGTCTGACGGCACGCCTGCCGGCGCGATCATCAATATCGCCCCGGCAGCTGACCAGACCAAGCAGACGCCGACGAGTGTCGACGTCCGCAAACTTGCCGTAACCCTCGCTCATGGCATCCGCAATCCGCTCAACGCCATTAAAGGAGCTGTCGTTTATTTGCAGGAGAAGTATGCAGCGGAACAAACCCTGCTCGAATTCACCCGCATCATGGAGGAAGAAATTGCCCGCCTTGATGCTTTTATCTCACGATTTCTGGGTCTGTCAACCGAGGAGAGCGAACTGGTTCTCTTTGATGTGAATGACATGCTTCGCCGGATAAGCATGCTCACTTCGCTTCAGGCCAAGGCGCTGAACATAGGCATTTCATATATATACGGCAATGTTCCCCCATGTCTTGGCGATCCTTTTCATATAGAACAGGCCGTGCTCAATCTTATCAACAATTCAATGAACGCCCTGTCCGCGGGAGGTGCGATTGCAGTGGAGAGTTCGCGCGAAACGGCCGACGGCACTGAATATATTGTAATCACCGTTTCCGACAACGGCACCGGCATTATAAACCCCAAGGCACTCAATACATCTTTGGCGGCAGACAGCTGCGGGCACGGCTATGGCATGTTCATTGCCCGCGAGGTGATGCGTGCCATGGGCGGCAGGGTTGAGATGAAAAGCGAGCAGGGTGCCGGAACCTCGATATCGCTCTATCTGAAGGCGGTACCGCCGCTGCCGGAGCGCGTTGCATGAATGACCCCGGCGGCGGAACGGTTTTAGTGGTCGACGATGACCAGAACTCGGCGCGGGTGCTGAGCGCCCTGCTGGGCGAGTTCCGGTATGGCGTCGCAATCGCTGACGACGTCGACCAGGCGCTGCGCGTTCTCAAAAACGCCGACCCTGATGTCATCATTACCGACATCAAGCTGCCTGGCCGCGACGGGCTTTACCTGCTGGCGCATTGCCGGGAGCACTATCCTGAAATCCCTGTTATCCTGCTGACTGCCTATGGTTCGGTCGATGCCGCCGTCTCAGCGTTAAGACAGGGCGCTTTCTACTATTTCACGAAGCCGCCTGACTATAACCAGCTCCGCAACATTCTCGCGCTCGCGGTAGAGCAGCGCCGCCTGAAGCGCGAGATTGAACGCCTGCGGAACGACAAAACGGAGGGCCGTAGCAATGTCCGCATCAATCAGTCCTCTCCCGCCATGCAGAGGATATGCGAGACGATTCATGCCATCAAGGACTCGCAGAGCAGCGCGCTTGTGACCGGTGAAACCGGCAGCGGGAAGGAACTGATTGCCCGGGCGCTGCATTACTGGGGCGTCCGCGCGAAGGCGCCTTTTGTGGCGGTCAACTGTGCCGCGGTTCCGCGCAACCTTATTGAGTCGGAGCTGTTCGGCTACGAAAAGGGGGCGTTTACCGGAGCAACCGGCAGGCAGCTTGGCAAGTTTGTCGAGGCGCACGGCGGCACCCTGTTTCTTGATGAAGTTGGGGATCTTGACCTTTCGGTCCAGGCAAAGCTGCTTCGCGTGCTTCAGAACCGCGAAGTTCAGCCGCTCGGCGGCGGCCGGCCGGTGCAGGTCGACTTTCGTCTCGTCTGCGCTACAAACCGCGACCTCTCAAAGGATGTCGAAAACGGGCTTTTCCGGGAAGACATTTACTACCGCATTAATGTTGTCAAGATTCTTGTGCCGCCGCTTCGCGAGCGCAAGGGGGACATCCCGATTCTGGCGGGGGATTTTTTGCGGGAGTTCTGCGCGCGTGAAAACAGGGTGTTCACGTTTTCTGCGGAAGCGCTCGATTTTTTCCAGCGCTTTGACTGGCCCGGCAATGTGCGCCAACTGAGAAATATCATTGAGCGGGCAGTCGTCATTTCGCGCGGACCGGTTATCGCGCTTCGCGATCTGCCGGCCGAACTGACTGGCGCTGTGGCGCAGAATTCCGGACAGCCGAACCGCACGCTTCTGCTGCGCGATCTGGAGCACGAAGCCATTGTCGAAGCACTGGAGCGCGCCGGAGGAAACAAGTCTCAAGCGGCACGTCTTCTTGGCATTTCCCGGAAGGCGCTCTATAAGAAAATTGAAGATTACGGCATTCCAGAAGCGTAAGATTCGGAAAAAACGCCGCAATTTATGAAACAACCCTGTCTCACAATAATAAATACTTGATGTGTATCGAAAAGACACATCGCTTGCTTTCATGATCTCATTGAATCTCCGTTGGGTTCTGGAGCATCCCCTTCGATGTGTTTCCAAAAGAGACATAAAACCTTTTTTTTCGGTCGTTTTCAGTGAAAATGTGTAACCAAAGGATGCAGCTTAAGGTCATCTTGCCGGCAACGGCTCCCGATTTTTTTTAAAAAAAAGCTGATAAAATAACAAGTTCCAATCCATCTGCATTCCTCGGCACGCTTCTTGTACTATCCATCATTGATGTCATCACGGGTTGTCATTATTGATGAAGGGGCGTTCTCGAAGGTCTGTGCCGCCCTCTTTGAAGTTGACGGGGTGTCCGCGGAAATTTCGGCGTCCGTACCCGTCAACGGCGACGCAGGTCTCATTGTCACGAGCTACCCGTTCGCGCAGCAGTTTCATGAACGACTTGAGCAGTCGCGGATTCCTACGATTGTTCTGATTGATTGCGCTCACCGGGAGCTGGCTCACGCATTCGTGCAATGCGCGAATTTCTGCTGCATGATTAAGCCGCTTGATTACCGCAAGTTCCGCAGGGTTGTCAGGGAGGCGCTTGCCGGGTCATTCCGATCAGAAGGGGAGGTTCTCATTGATTAAGAGGTTGCTCGTCATATGTGTCGTCGGATTGTTGCTTGCGGGATGTGCCGGCAAGACAAAGGAAGAGCTTTATGCCGAAGGGGTTCGGCTGCTGAATGAGAATAACCCCGGAGGTGCGATTGTCGCGCTCAAAAACGCGCTTGAAAAAGACGGAAATTTTGTTGACGCCCGTTTTCAGCTGGCGCGCGCTTATGTCCGCAACGGGAAGATTGAAGCCGCGGACAAGGAACTGCAGAAGGTTCTCCTGCAGAACCCGGCTCTGAAGGACGCGCATATTGAGATGGCCCGCGTCCAGCTGATGCTTGGCAAGCCTGATGACGCGCTCCGGGAAGCGACTCCGCATATGAATGAATCCGCCGACGCGATGGAGACCGCCGGACTCGCCCATGCCGCAAAAAACAATTATGATGAATCCATAACGCTGCTCCGGAAAGCCTCTGCCATGGGCGATCAGAAATCGGAGGCCGGAATCTCTCTGGCACAGGTCTACGCTCAGGCCGGACGCATGGCGGAGGCGAAAGCCCAGATTGCCGCCTTTCTCGAAAAATCCCCCGGCAAGACAAAAGCGCTGTATCTGCTGGGCCAACTGCAGCTGGCTGAGAACAAGCCTGATGATGCGCTGAAAACCTACGAGCAGATCCTCGCGAAAAACCCGACGGACCAAGAAGCGTTCTACCGGAAGTCAATGATTTATCTGAGCCGCGGTCAGGCGGATCAGGCGCTCGAGTTTAGCAGGCAGCAGCTCGAAAAGGCGCCGAAGTCAGCGCTGGGGAGCCTTATTCAGGGGTTGGCGCTGTTTCACCAGAAAAAGTATGCTGAATCGATCGCGCCGCTCCAGCTTGGCGTCGGCGCGATGCCGTCACCGCTCGGCTATTTTTACCTTGGCCAGGCCCATTTCTACAAGAACGAGCCTGAGCAGGCGTTGAACCAGTTTCAAAAGGCGCTCGACCTGAGTCCGGATTTCGTGCAGGCGAGAATTTTCTCCGCGCTCGTGCTGCTTCAGCAGCGGCGCGCCGACGACGCCATTGTCGAAGTAAAAAAAGCTATCGAGAAGGATGCGAAAAACGCGGTCGCATATAATGTGCTCGCCAGCGCGTACGTTACGAAGGGACAGATGGACGATGCGTCGAAAGCGTTCAACCGCGCTATCGAGATTGAGCCGAAGTATGTTGACGCCCATTTAAAAAAGGGCATGCTCAGCCTGAACCTCGGCAAGGTGCAGGATGCCGAGAATGAACTGAAGACCGTACTGAACATCTCGCCGGAACAGCTCAATTCGCGCATGATGCTCTTCACTCATTATATGCGCCAGAATAAGCATGACAAAGCGATGCAGCTGATGAAGGACGGCCTGAAGGGCACCGCTGACGACGCGCTTCTCTACAACGGCATGGCGGCAGCCGCGTTTGCCGGAAAAAAGACAGATGACGGCCTGAAGCATCTCCGGAAGGCGAAGGAACTCAATCCGAAGTTTCCCGCTCCTTATGTGAATATGGCAGCATACTATCTGCAGCAGGGACAGCCGGAAAAGGCGGCTGCCGAATACAAGGCGCTCCTTGCGGCAGATCCGAAGAACCTCAGCGCCATGCTCACTCTCGGCATGCTCGCGGAGCGCCAGAAAAACGATGCTGAGGCGCTTTCGTATTACAACCAGGCGAAGGGAACCGGCATGCCGGCAGGCGCCGCCGCTCTGGCGGAATACCACATGCGCAAACAGCACTCAGATCGGGCGGTTGCCGTGCTTGATGAGGCAATCAAGGCGAATCCGAAGGAATTCTCTCTGCACGAACTGAAGGGGCGGATCTATGTCAGTGACAAGAAATTCAAGGAGGCGCTCAAGGCGTTCGATGTTGCCGCAACAGTCGACGCGAACCGCGCCCTGCCGTTAATCGTCAATACGCACGTTGCGGCGGGTGACCACGCTGCCGCTCTCAGCAAACTGGAAGCGGCATTGAAGGCGAAGCCGGACCGGATGGATCTGCAGGCTGAGATGGTGCGGGTCGCGGTTATGAAAAAAGATTATCCGCTCGCAACGGATTACGCACGGCGTGTCATAACCCGGCAGCCGTCTCAGGCGGCGGGTTATGTGCTGCTCGCCGGGGTGCATGACAGTCAGAACGACCTTGCCGCCGCAATCGAAACCGCGAAAAAAGGGATTTCCGCGGAACCGAAAAACGACGGCGTCCGCATGGTTCTCGCTTCGCTGTATGCGAGGAAGCGCGATTATTCCGCAGCGCTCAGCGCCTATGCTGACGCCGTGAAATTGAATCCTAAGAATATCGCAGCCCAGTTCGGACAGGCGTCGCTGTACGACCTCATGGGAAACCGCAAAGAGGCGGAAAAAATCTACCGGGCTGTGCTTCAGAAAGACCCAAACAACATTCCGGCGCTGAATAACCTCGCGTTTTTGCTGGCCTCCGGCGGAGGCAGCAAGGATGAGGCGCTCCGCCTTGCTACGCAGGCGATGCGGGCTGTTCCCAACGACCCGTCCCTGATGGACACGCTCGGATATGTCTATCTCAGGCAGGGGCGGCATGAAGACGCAAAGCCTCTCATTGAAAAGGCGGTGGAACTGCTGCCAAAGAATCCTTCGGTGCTGTACCACGCGGGAATGCTTTACGCTGCCACGGGGCAGAAGGATAAGGCGGTCGGCGCGCTGGAAGCTGCGGTAAAGTCAGGCGACTTCCCGGAGGCGAAGGACGCAAAAACTTTGCTTGAGAGATTGCAGAGGAGCTGAACGGTATGCCCTTGAGCAGAGCGATGCCCAGAGCGTCATTAATTCTCCTGTTTGGAGATGCAGCGTTCTCGCTCGCTATCCTTTACGCGCTCGGCATTAGCGTGTTCGACGCTGAGAACAGCCTCCAGATAGTTCTGTGGGTTGTTATTCTCGTGTTCAGCGCGTACCTCTTTGAGCTCTATGTGCCGGAGACGAACTATGAGGCAAAGCGTCTCTTCCGGCGGGTCGTAAAATCGCTGTTCGTTTCATTTGCCGCTTTCGCGGTAGTAAGCTTTTTCATACCGCAGTTTGTGTTCGGGAGTTGGGCCCTTTTCAGAGCACTGTTTCTCTTCGGCATCTGCCAGATTGTCTGGCATTCTCTGGTTGCCCGTTTCAATTACGCGCCGGAGTTTTCGCAGCGAATACTCGTAGTCGGCACCGGAAAGCTCGCAAAGAAAATCGGGCATCTCATCATCAGCCGCAATCATAAATACAATCTTGTCGGCTACGTGGAGTGCGGATCGGATGGGCGGGTGGTTTCGGACGGCGACATTGTCGGCAGCAGCGCGTTGGTCTGCAGTATCGCGGAAAAAAAGAATGCCAATAAAATTGTTGTAGCGGTCAGCGACCGCCGCGGCAAGATTCCGGTGAAAGAACTGCTGGAGTGCAAGCTGAGCGGTATTGATGTCATGGATGCGCCGACATTTTTTGAGGCGATGAACGGCAAGCTGATGATAGATCACCTCACGCCGAGCTCGCTGATATTTTCGAGCGGCTTCCGCGTAAACGAGACCAGAAAGTTTTTCAAACGAATACTCGACATCGGGTGCGCGCTTGGATTGTTTCTTGTCAGCCTTCCGCTGCTCCCTTTTATCGCGCTGCTGGTGAAGCTTGACTCGCCCGGGCCGGTGCTGTTCCGGCAGAGCCGCGTCGGAGAGGGCGGAGCTCCGTTTATTGTGCTGAAATTCCGCACGATGCGGGCTGATGCCGAGAAGACCTCGGGCGCAGTCTGGGCAAAGAAGAACGATCCTCGGTGTACTAGAATCGGGAAGTTTCTCAGAAAATCACGGCTGGATGAACTCCCCCAGCTCTGGAACGTGCTGCGGGGCGAGATGAGTTTTGTCGGTCCGCGGCCTGAACGTCCGGAGTTCGTCAATGAGCTTGCCAGCGCGATTCCGTATTACGCCAAGCGCCACGCGGTCAAGCCGGGGATTACCGGGTGGGCGCAGGTTTCCTATGCATACGGAGCATCGGTCGAAGATACCTACGAAAAGTTGAGTTACGATCTCTATTACATTAAACATATCAGCGTGCTGTTTGACCTTATCATTGTGCTGCAAACGGTGCGGGTGGTATTATTCGGACGTGGAAGCAGGTAGCAGACAGGGAAGACGTTTCCGCTGTCCGGGAGTTTGTTGTCAGAGGCATACCATACTAAGGAGGATACGGATGGGCACGAGAGGAAGTTTGATGCTGGCCGCGCTGTTGTTGCTGTTGCTGCCGGGGATGGCAATCAGCGGAGATTATGTCATCGGCGAAGGAGATACTTTGAAAATCGGCGTGTGGGGGAATCAGGAACTCTCCACCATAACGAAGGTGCGTCCCGACGGCAAAATTACCATACCGGCGGTCGGCGATGTCGCGGCGGCGGGCATGTCGCCGGCAGCGCTCGGAGACGCCCTGAATGTCAGGATGGCGACTCTGGTGAAGAATCCGAGCGTCACGGTCGCTGTTGAAGGAATAACCAACAATCGTGTCTATATCTTCGGCAACGGGATAAAGCCCGGGGTCTATAACCTTGACCGCCGCACCACCCTTCTTCAGCTGCTGAGCCTGATAGAGGATGTCCGCGTCGCCGACCTCAGGCGCGCCTATGTACTTCGCAACGGACAGAAGATCAAGCAGGACTTTTACGGACTCTTCATACAGGGCAATGTTGCGGAAAATATCGACATTGAAGTGAACGACGCGCTTTTCATCCCGCCGCTGCATGACAAAAACGTGTATGTGGTCGGCGCGGTCAACGTTTCCAAGCCGATCGTCTGGCGTGAGCACATGACGGTCATGGAAGCGATTCTCGAGGCGGGCGGGTTCAGCAAATTCGCGCGTGAAAACAGCACGGTCATCATGAGAAAAGAGGGGAACAGGGACATCACCCTCAATGTCAGACTCAAGGATCTTATGAAAAATGGCGATCTGAGCCAGAATCTGAAGCTGCAGCCGGGCGACTACATTGTCGTCCAGGAAGGGCTTTTTTAGGGGGCACGCTGCATGGAGCCGAATGAACAACTGAATTTCAGGCGGCATCTGCTGCTGCTGTCGCGCAACAAGCGTCTGTTTGCGGCGACCGCCATCGGGATTATGTCGCTCTTCCTCGTGGTGAGCTTTATTTTTCCGAGAAAATATGAAGCGAGGTCCACCGTCTTTATTGAGCGCAATGTCATCAATGAACTCATCAAGGGCATGGCGATTACCCCGTCGATTGAAGACCGCCTGCGCGTGCTGCAGTACTCCATGCTCAGCCGCACGCTGCTCGTAAAGGTTATCGAGGATCTCGACCTCAATCCGAACAAGGCGGATACGCGGAAGACGGAAGACCTCGTTCTTGAGTTTCAGAAGGAGACTGTCGTCAGGACGAAGGAGGACAGGAGAGAGACCGACCTCTTCACCGTCTCGCATAAAAATTCAAACCCGAAGCTCGCGAGCGACTTTGTGAACGCGCTCATCCGGCGCTATGTCGAAGAGAACATCGCGTCCAAGCGTGAAGAGTCTTTCGGCGCCGGCCGGTTCATGGAAGAACAGATTCAGCATTATAAAGAGAAGCTCGACAAGGCTGAGTCAGAACTTGCGGCATTTATTCAGGCAAAGGGAGTGCGTTCCGCCGGACAGACAGAACGGCGTGCTGGCGCTGCCAGGGATAAAGCCAAAATTCTCGAATCGAGGCTTGCCGATCTTAAAATCAAATTTACCGACAGCCATCCCGATGTGGTCAGGTTGAAGGCCGAGATTGCGGAAATGAAGACCCGTCCGGATTCAGAGCGTTATATCGTGAGCGAAGGAGGCGCATCGGCCGCAGGCTCACTTGAGGAAACCACCGCCAGCCGTGATGGCCGCAGGTATTCGCTGCGCGGGCTCTCGTCCGAGGACAGATCAACGCTTATCGCGCTTGACCGTGAGCGCGAAGCAATAAAAAACACGCTCGATGAGCTTTCGGCGCGCATGAGCAAGTCCGAGCTTTCCAAGCAGATGCAGATACAGGACAAGTCTGCCACATTCCGGATTATCGACCCGGCAATCCCCCCCATGAAGCCGGCAAGCCCGAACCGCGTTATCATCATCCTGCTCGGCGTCGCGGCCGGCATTGCGGGCGGGGCGGGATTAATCATCCTGCGCGATCAGATGAACACCTCGGTCCGCTCGGTTGATAGGCTGAAGGCCTTCGGGCTGCCGATCCTCGCCATGGTTCCCCGGATTATCCTTGCCGCCGACCTCCAGGCGCAGCGGAAAAAAGACATGCGTGTTTATCAGGCAACAGCGGTTTTCTGCGTCTTTGTCAGCACCCTGCTGATACTTGAGGCGACCGGGTACTCCCCGATCGATCTTGTGCTTGACCAGATGCATTTCGGATTCTCCGACATCAAAAGATTGGTGAAGAAAGTCCTTTAGAAAGGTTCGGAACAAAACGATTATGAGCAGAATAGAAGACGCACTTCAAAAGGCGATGCAGATGCGGAAAGGCGGTCCCGCGGCCGGTGTTGCCGAACCTTTCAGAACGCAGCTGCCGGAGTATGACGCGTCCGGAGCGCAGGTGATAGAAATCGCGAGTCCGTATATCATCACGAACGGCTCCGACCGGACTGTTCTCGCCGAGGAGTTCCGCAAGCTGAAGACCACGGTCGTCAAGGAACTCAGGCGCAATGACAACGGCAACACCGTGATGGTGACCAGTTCAGGCGGCGGGGAAGGCAAGAGCGTCACCGCCATTAATCTCGCGATAGCGCTTGCCCAGGAGTTCGACAATACCGTCTTTTTTATCGACGCGGATCTCCGCCATCCGTCACTGCAGCAATATTTGAACATTGGGGAGCGCCCCGGCCTGACCGACTGTCTGGTCGACGGGATGGATATCGGCAGGGCGCTCATCAAGACGACAATCGGCAAGCTCACGCTGCTGCCGTCAGGCCGCGCGGTGCCGAATCCGACGGAACTGCTCGCCTCCCAGAAGATGAAAACGCTGTTCAATGAGATCAAGAACCGCTACAGCGATCGCTATGTGATAATTGACGCCCCGCCGGTTCTGCCTGTTGCAGAGACGCGCAGTCTCGCCGCGCTGGTCGACGGCATTATCTTTGTCGTTGCCGAAGGCATGGTGCCGGAGCGCAGCGTGCAGGACTCTCTGGAGCTTCTGCATGACCGCAGCATTCTTGGGTTTGTATTCAGCAACGTTTCGCCTGAAAATCTCGGTCCGCAGCATGGGTACTATTACTATACCCAGAGCGACGCGGCGAGGGAAGCATAGGCGTGTACACCGAATTTTTCGGTCTTCACAGCAAACCGTTTGAGCTGGTTCCCGACCCTGACTATCTGTATCCGAGCAAGACGCATAAACGCGCTATCGTGTACCTGGATTACGGCATCAGAGAGCGCGTCGGCTTTGTTCTGCTGACCGGCGAGGTCGGCTCGGGCAAGACGACGCTCATCCAGACGATGATCAAGTCGCTGAACCGCTCGGTCTCAATTGCCAGAATTTTCAATACCCGGGTCACTTTTGAGCAACTGCTTGCCATGATCAACGATGAGTTCGGCATTGTGTCGCAGGGAAAAGACAAGGTGCAGCTGCTTCGGGATCTGAATGAGTTTCTGATCCAGCGGTTCGCCGCCGGCAGCCATGCCATCGTGATTATCGACGAAGCGCAGAATCTGAGCGCCGAACTGCTTGAGGACCTGCGCATGCTCTCCAATCTTGAAACCGGCAAGACGAAGCTTCTGCAGATTATCCTGGTAGGCCAGCCCGAGCTGCGCCGAGTTCTTGCCCAACCCGAACTCCGCCAGCTCCAGCAGCGCATCAGCATTGCGAGCAACCTTTATCCCCTCACCCGCGAGGAGGTTGAAGAGTATATCTATCACCGTCTCGAACGAGCCGGCAACCGCACCTGCGCTCAGTTTGCCGATGAAGCGATCCAGCTTATCTATGAACACAGCAGGGGCATCCCGCGCCTCATCAATACGATCTGCGACTTTCTGCTACTGGCGGCGTTTGTCGAGCAGACAACCACCATAACCTCCGACATGGTGAAAGACGTTGCCCATGATATGGATATCGAGAACCGCTGCTGGGGAGCCGATGCAGAATTTTCACTGCCTGAAGTGCCGGCATCCGGCAATGGGGGAGAGGCTCCCGCACCCGGAAAAGCCGGAAGCGGCGGCGAGTCGCTGCAGACGCTGATGAATTATATCAACCTGCGATTCAACCGGCTTGAGAAGGCAAAGCAGAAGATGCCGAAACCAGCCTTGTCGCCATTGATAGAGCAGCGTCTCGAGAAGATTGAGCAGCAGGTGAACCGGCAGGCAAGCCAGATGGGATCAGCGCTCTCTGAACTGCACCGGGCGATATCCGCGCTGAAAGAAGAGCGAAACCAGCCTCAGCCCCGGGCTGTGGCTGAACAGAAGCGCCCTGCTTCTCCGCCGGAGGAAAAGGAATCGTTCATGAAGCGGCTGTTCGGGTAATACATGAGATCAGGCATCAGACCATGCACGCCGGAAGAAAAGACGCACCGGCCGTGGCCTGAAGTTTGATGCGGATTCCGTGGCCTGCGGTCCGGTGTCAATCAGCTTTTGCCGGCTGTCTATGTGTGACGGGCGGGGTCTCAGACCGAAGTTTTTCGCCTTCCCGGTTGCTTTTGTAACCGAGAGGGCGGAGCAGTAAAAAAAAAGGTTGAAATTCGAGAGCCGAGAGGATATTATTCAACAGTATGAATTTTAAGGCACTTGCATTACTTGCGCTTGTTATTTCGCTTTTATGGTGCTTGGATCGGCCCGGAGCCTCATGGGCGGCCGACTATAAATTGCAGCCATCATTTTCAATCTCACAGGAATATAATGACAACGTCTTTCTTTCCGGCATCAAACGCCGCGAAGATTTTATCACCGGACTCATCCCGGGTCTCCGCTTCACCCTGACCGACCCGGCGCTCTTTGCTGATGTCGCCGCTTCCTATGCACACCGGATTTATGCAAAAAATACGAAACAGAACGACAACCCCATCTCGCTGAACGCGGTCACCAGGCTGCAGGTGCTCAAAGATGCGCTCTATCTTGAGGTGAGCGATGTCTATGCGCGCGTCTCCCGCGATATAACGCGCGACTATACGCAGGAAAGCTCGTTCATTAATCAGACCGACAGCAATATCTTCACGGTGCATCCCTATCTGGTGCTACGGCCGTCACCGCTGCTGACCCTCACGGCCGGATACAAATTTATCGACATCTGGTATAAAGACCCGGCATCAGTCGACAAGCGCGACCATGTCGGCTATCTGCAGGCGCAGTACGAGGCTATGAGCAATCTGCTTCTGACCGGCAGCTATACGATAACCCGCGAGGAAGCAAAGAACTTCGACTTCTGGCGCCATGAGATATCCTTCGGCCCCAAATATACTTACGCAAAGGATTCATTCATCGTTCTCGCGCTCGGCAACACCTGGGTCGATTATGACAACGGGGCTTCGCACAGCAATGTATTCTTATCCGGCGGGCTGACCCATGCGTTCGACACGCTCGTTGTTTCGCTGACCGCGCAGCAGAAGTTTCAGGACAATCCAGAGTCCACTCCGCGGCGCGTGAATGCATACGCGCTGACTCTCCAGAAACTATTTCCCCGGACGGTGCTGACGGGCGGCGTTTATCTGAACAAAAACTATCTGACTGAAATCAACAAACTCGACACGCAGACTTACGGAGCCCGCGCCGGGCTGAAGTATGAACTGACGCCGCTCATGACTGCGGGGTGCGACCTGACGATCGAGAAGATTGAGCGCAGGCTTGGGATTGAATCCAACACAAAGCGCTTCCTTATATCGCTGCCGGTAACCTATTTGCTGACACAGAAAATTTCGATGAAGGCAAACTACAGCTTCACCAATCTGAGCACCCCTGAGACAACAATCGACAATTACTACAACAACCGCTTCATCCTCAGCGCCACCGCGAATTTCTGAAAAGACAGTGGTCGGGAATGCACGCGAAAGCCGTGTGAGTTGAGAAATATCGCCCGCCTTCATTGACAGTTCTTTATGGTGTTTTATCGTGCAGTGCTGGCAGTCTGCTGAAAAACTCATCGCGCTGTTGATACGGATACGGCATAGTTGATGAAGAACCGTCATGAAGGCATGATGAGAGACATCAATAACCTGCAAGGTTTCATGTTCAGCTATCTTTCGCCGGAACAGCGCATGCCGAATTTTGTTCCGCTGGTCTGCGGTCTGAAAACTGAGGACAGCTTCTCATCATGATTATCATCGAAATCATTTTCTGGCTATCCGTTTTCGCTGTCGTATACACCTATATCGGCTATCCGCTGCTGATGGGGTTTCTTGCGCGTATGCGACGAAGGCCGGTCGCAAAAGCTTATTGTGAACATCAGGTCTCAGTTGTGCTCGCGGCGCGGAACGAAGCGGATAAAATATCAGCACGGCTCGACAATCTCTGCGCGCAGGACTATCCTGCGGAAAAGATGGAAATCATTGTTGTCTCAGATGCTTCCGATGACGGAACCGATGAAGCTGTGCGGAATTGTCCCGACAGCCGGGTGAGGCTTATCGTTATGCCGGAAGGCGGCGGGAAAGCGCTCGCCGTCAACGCTGGGGTTGCAGCAGCACGGAATGATATTGTTGTTCTTGCAGATGCCCGCCAGCAGTTTGCAGGGAATGCAATCCGTGAACTTGTCGCCAACTTTTCCGACCAGCAGGTCGGCTGTGCAGGCGGAGAGCTTATCTTTCGTGAAAGCGGCGCCAGTACCGTACAGGCACAAATGGGAGCGTATTGGGCGTACGAAAAAATGCTGCGAAAATCCGAAAGCGAAACCGGCTCCATGATCGGCGCATCAGGCTGTATCTGCGCCATCCGGCGCGGGCTTTATCAGCCGTTGCCGGCCGGAACAATTCTCGACGACGTGCTCATACCGATGAATATCGTCCGGCAGGGCTATCGGGTTGTGTTTGATGCCTCCGCCGTCGCGTATGATATTGTTTCCCAAAGTGTCGGGCAGGAGTGGAAGCGCAAAGTGCGCACCCTCACCGGCAACTGGCAGCTCATAAGCCTTGCACCGTGGCTGATCGTCCCTGGGATGAACCCCGTATGGACACGCTTCATCAGCCACAAAATATGCCGGGTGAAAGTGCCGTTCTGGCTGATTATTCTGCTGATCGGCTCAGCGCTCCTGCCCGGTAGGGTATATCATCTCTTTTTGGGTGCACAGGCATTGTGCTACCTCATTGCAGGGGCGGCAGGCATTGTCCCGTCTCTGCGCGCCATGCCCGGAATCAGCTATATATACTTTTTTGCGGTCATGAATGCCGCGGCACTTGTCGGATTCTGGAGATGGATTGCCGGCAGGACCGCCAATGTCTGGTTGAGACCGCTCGCCCGTAATTCATAGAGAACCATGTCCGATCTCAAGAAAAGAATTATTTCAGGACTGCTCTGGCTTGGCAGTGCGGCCGCTCTCAGTCAGATCGTTACATGGATTTTTACTCTTCTCATTGCGCGGCTCCTGACTCCAGCAGACTATGGTCTCTATGCCATTGCAGGCGTATATATAGGTCTTCTTGAGTTTCTGAACGAGTTTGGTCTCGGTTCAGCCATAATTCAGCGGCAGAATATCTCAAAACAAGAAATTTCGGGCCTCTTTGCCCTCTCATTGTATTTGAGCATATTCCTCACTTCGCTAACGTTTGTTTTTGCAGCTCAGATATCGGTGGCACTTTCCAGCATTGAACTTGTTTCCATTCTTCAACTTTTGAGCATTGCTTTTATAATCAGTGCCTTCAAAAATATCCAGCGCTGCCTTATGGTGCGGGAGATGAGGTTTCAGGAAATTGCGAAAGTGGAGGCTGTATGCAGGATAGCAAC
>JBBIQQ010000021.1:0-5156 GCA_037442225.1 Nitrospirota bacterium | reverse complement strand
ATACTTGCAACTTTGGGGTTTGGCGTATGGACGCTTGCGATTGCATATCTTGTTTACAGTTTTCTGCAGGCTGTCTGCTATTCATTTCTTCAGAGGATCAGCTTCACGTTCTTTCCTAAAGTCAGTCTGCTGAAGGAGCATATTCGTTTTGGCTTCGAAATACTCGCCAGTCGCTTTATTCATGCCATATCCGGCAGAGTGCAGACCATGATGGTCGGCAAGCTTCTTGGCATGGAGTTGCTGGGTGTTTACACGTTTTCACAAGTGCTGGCCTTTAAACCTGTCGATGTTCTTGCGCCTATTTTGAATCAGGTTTTCTTTCCGATCTATTCCCGCCTGCAGAATGACGAAAATACCAGAAACAACTATATTCTGAGAGTGCTGGAAATTGAGCTTATTGCGATTGCTCCGATCGCCTGTCTCATGGCGATAACTGCAGACATCTTCGTGCCGCTTATTCTTGGTGAGAAATGGAACTCACTGATCCCTTTTTTGCGCTTTTTCGCTATCATGAGCATTTTTATTTTTTTTTCGAACCAGGCAAGCATGCTTCTCATTTCAGCAGGCAAACCACGATTGCAGATATGGTATGTGACGGCTTCTTTTCTCTTGCTCACCTCTCTCTTTTATTTATTGACAAGCGGTTCGGATTATTCCGGCATATTGATAAGTTGGGCCATTGTATGTCCTCTCCTCTCCACGGTATATTTTGCAGGGATGCTTTTGAATCTTAAGATTCCTATTGGCGACATGATCAGGCGCTTATATCTTCCCATCGGCACCGCAGTAATAATGAGCGGTTCAGTTATGCTGTTCAAGCAATTTACAGGAGCTCCTGCTTGGGGGAATCTCATCCTGCTGTTGTTCATTGCGCTTTTATCGATCATTCTTTCCATATATATCATCAGCCGGGAGAGATTCCTTGAAATACTCCGCAGTGTGAATGTGAAATGGAATGTTTGATAATCGACCCGATGACGTTAGGTGTTTGACCTTCTCCCCGAAAACTGTGCCAACGAAAAGTGTGGAAATTTGGCAAAATGAACTACCTGAGCGGGGAGGAATTTGCCATTTTTAGCCGGCGCAGTTTTTGGAGGAAGATCAAGCGTTTATGAATACGAAGCATGAGGAATTTTTCCGGCTTGGTGAACTCATGAGAGAGGAGTGCAGAGAGGCTCCTATATATTATTGTGCAAATCCCGGCAATTGGGGCGATGCGCTTATTCGTCAGGGTACACTTAAATTCTTCAGGGACTTCGAGATTGAGTATACGGAATTGACGAATAGGAAAAGAGTTTGGATTATCCCTGCGATTAAGGGAGGGACGGTTATCTTTGGAGGTGGGGGCGGTTGGTGCCCGCATTATAATCATTCCATAAAGATCGTGAATAAACTTCGGTATCGGTTTCGGGTAATTGTGCTTCCTTCTACATATGCACAATATTATCCGATTCCCAATACGCTCTTTTTTTGCAGGGACTTGTTCGAGAGCAAGGTGAACATGCCGGATGCGATCTTTTGTCATGACATGGCTTTTTATATCGGTGCGATGAAGAGTTTGCCCGGCAGTGGAACAGGCTATTTCTTTCGTGTAGACAAGGAAAGTTCTGGTCGCATCAGGATACCAGAGAACAATGTAGATCTCAGTCTTAAGGGGTGGCACTATTCCGACGTAGAACCATTCTTTGAAGAAATCGCAAGACATGAGGTCATATATACTGATCGTCTGCATGTAGGCATTGCGGCGTGTCTGTTAGGTCGCGAGCTCCATCTGTTTCCAGGATCATACTTCAAGAGCAGGGCCATTTTTGATTCGAGCATCCGGGGGCGGTTCCCGAATGCATATTTTCATGACACCTATGAAATCCATGACTAAACAGGCAGACGAGAGGCATTTTGGCATGGTCATGCCCGGAATCAGCTTCATCTGCTTTTTTGCGATTATGAATGCCGCGGTGCTGACGGGATTCATTTTCCGGATGTTCGGACATAATGGTGTCGTGTGTCGGGGGGAGCGGCATGCTGAGCAATAGTGCAACAATAGACACGAATAATAAGCGTCACAATATCATCGTTTGGGGAGTAGCATTTCTTATCCTGGTTTATATCGGACGCATACAGGAGATAGTCCCTTTTTTGTCCGCATTACACATTGGGAAAATAGCGGTTTTTTTTGCGCTTGCGCTTTTACTGCTTTCGCCGGATAAAAGGCATTTAGTTCGCGGGTTGTTGTCAATTCCACAGGTGAAGTATATTTTAGGAATCTCTTTTTTGGGAATGCTCTCCATTCCATATAGTTATTGGCCGGCGCAGAGTGCCGGCATGATGGTCAATTGGCTTAAGGCGCTGCTCTTTATATTTCTGCTGATTATCAGTGTGCATTCGCTGCATGATGCCAGAAAAATAGTCTGGGCATTCATCCTCACGGTGACAGTGCTGCTGGCATATAGTTTTATCAATCCCAAGATGGTAGAGGGAGTGCGAATATCTGTCACCGGCACATATGATACGAATGATTTCGCACTTTTATTGGTGATGTCACTGCCGATGATGTTCTATCTGATGGTGGAAGAGCGGAGCTATAAAAAACTTTTTCTGTTGGGCGTTATGGCAGTGACCGTTCTTACAATTCTAAAGACTGGCTCCAGAGGCGGACTTCTCAGCTTAGCAGTGGTCACAGGGCTTATCCTTTACCGCAAGGGATTGAAGTACTCTCTGAAAATAACGCCACTTGTCATTGTGGCTGCAATTTTTGCGAGCTTCATCCTGGATGAATCCCACATGGACCGATTTAAAACGATTCTTGAGCCAACCAAGGATTATAATGTAACCGAAAGGATCGGCAGGTTTCAGGTATGGCAAAACGGTCTGGAGTTGATGCTTGAAAACCCGATCCTGGGAGTCGGCGCCGCCGCTTTTCCTGTTGCTGAAGGAACGAAACATGAAGGCGGAAAATGGAGTGCTGCTCATAACGCTTTTATCCAGATTGGCGCTGAGTTGGGGGTTGGCGGGTTGCTCCTTTTCAGCCTTATGATTCTCAGGTCGATTCTGTTTGTAAGAAAATACGATGCGGGCGCGGTCTGGTTTCAAAGAGGTCTTGAGGCGTCGCTTTGCGGCTTTTGTGTGGGCGGCTTTTTTCTGTCATGGGCATACTCGTATGTTCTTTATTTCTTTATAGGCCTCACAGTAGTTTATATGAGAATATATTATCAGGCTCTCAATGACAAACGAATCCCGGCAAAGTCCTTCAACAAGTAAGTATTCGCACCCGGTCCGGTCAGTCGCACAGATAACTTTTTCAGGAAATTTTGGCGGGCGTGAAAACGTTGCTTTTTCACTGACCAAGATTCTTGGAGCTAAACTGCTTAATTCTGTATTGTACCTGGTTCTTGAAACAAGGACTGATGAACATGCCCGGCATGAGTTATTGGCTAAGCTGAAGCGCTACGGACTCCGTTGCAGGGTGTTTGAAACGGACAACAGGTTTTCAATGCGGGTATTACGGGATCTGAAGTCCGCATTAGTTGAGGATAATGCACAAATCGTTCATTGCCATTGTTATAAATCTGCCCTGTATGCATCTTTGATCAAGCTTATTTATCAGGCTCCGGTTCGCACCGCATTTACCCTGCACGGTCTTCAGATTCCTTTTTCTCTGAGCGCGGCATTGATCCGCGGCATAAATTATCTTTCGCTCTTTGCCGTTGACAGCATTATAGGCTGTTCTTCCGAGATTGTACAAAAGTATCGGTCGACTCCATTTCTCAGGAAGAAAATATCAGTCATACAGAATGGTCTTTTCAATAATGATAGTGTGAAATCGGAAAACATAATGATCAGCCGGGATGTCAGAAGTGAGTTGGCAACCACATATGGACTCGACCCTTCAGCTCTTTGGATTGGCAATGTCGGACGATTAACGAAACAGAAGAATTTTCCGCTCTTTCTTCACGCCGCAGCGGTCATCAGAGAACGGCTACCAAAAGGGCAGCAAATACAATTTCTTGTTGCAGGAGACGGCGAGTTGCGGAATAAATTGATGGCACTTGCGAAGTCTCTGGGGATTGGTGAATCAGTATACTTCCTCGGTTATGTATCAAGAATCAATGAGTTGTATGCGGCCATCGATATCTTGACGCTGACATCTGACTGGGAAGGCACGCCCATGTGCATCCTGGAGGGGATGTCTCAGGGTCTGCCCATTGTTGCAGCCGCTGTTGGGGGCGTCGTTGACCTGATTGAGCATGAAATAAGCGGCCTTTTGTTCGCAAAGGGAAACGTCGACGACCTGGTTGCCTGCCTGCTTCAGCTGATCCAAAATCCTGCTGAAAGAGATTCTCTCGGACAGACGGCACTCAAACGATTACAGGATGCATTTACGCCCGAGGTCTGGCGTGACAGACATATTGAACTCTACAAATCACTCTTGAGCGGATGAGCCAATCATTGACAAATTCGATTCCAACGAAGCCGCTCAGGGGACTTTTTATCATGTCCAGCATACTTGGGCTTAAGGCGATAGGCGCGCAGATTAAACACTGCGTTCGACAAATGTCCAACATTGAGCCGACGTATCTTCAGTTCGATACAGCAGACTACCAGCGGCATCGGAACTGGAGCAGCCTCAACCTCTGGAAAAACAGATTTGAAACTGCATATTGTATTCGCGAGAAAGTGAAAGATATTGATTTTGATTCCTATGATTTTATATTTGTTCATGGGTATGAGATGATCATGGGGTTGCAGGAGCATCTTGCCAAAAAATCTGCTGTCCTTTTTACCGACTCTACCGATATCCTCTCGCATCAACTGCTTTACAATCAACGAAAAACTCCCGTAAACGCCGTGAAACTCCACCTGAAGAATGCCGTGACCCGCGCACTCTTTCAGCCGGCCATCAATACGGTAGATGTTTTCATGGCGATGTCGCAGTGGTGCGCGGACTCACTGATGAACAATTATGGAGTCGCCTCTGAAAAAATAATCGTTTCTTATGCAGGAATCGATCTCAACCTGTGGCGTCCGCCTTCTGCCCGCGCCGTGAACGCGAAGAAAAGACTCCTCTTTGTCGGGAATGATTTTGAGCGCAAGGGCGGTCCGTTCCTGATCGAGACCTTCACGGAATATCTTGCGCAGACATGTGAACTAATTATTAT
>JBBIQQ010000020.1:766-24079 GCA_037442225.1 Nitrospirota bacterium | reverse complement strand
GGATATACGATTCCGCGAGTTCCCGCATTTCTATGGCCGACTGCACGCGCGTTTGAAGCCCCAGATTCTCAAGCGCGTTCTGAAGCGCAAGGGCATTGATAACCGTCGCGAGCATTCCCATATAATCAGCAGATGCCCGCTCCATGCCCTGTAACGAAGCTTCGACGCCACGGAAGATATTGCCGCCGCCAATGACCACTGCAACATCAACCCCCAGCGAAAAAACCTTTTGAATCTCTTTCGCCATGTAATTAACGGTTGCCGGATCAATTCCGTACTGCTTGTCACCCATGAGCACCTCGCCGCTCAGCTTGAGCATCAGACGCCGGTAAGCAAGTTTCATCTTCGATTTTCTGGCAGCGGTATTTTTCATGGATTCCTATTTTTCGCAGCTCTCGACCTTTGCAAGCCCCTCGCCGAGTTGGAACCGGACGAAACGCCGCACAACAACATTTTCGCCAAGCTTGGCAACCTTTTCAGTTACAAGCTCCTTAATTTTCTTCTTGCCGTCCGGGTCTTTTACAAAGATCTGCTCAAGAAGACAGAAATCGCCAAAGTACTTGTCAAGCTTGCCCTCAAGAATCTTCTCGACAACCGGTGCCGGCTTTCCGGTGACCTGGGCGCGGTAAATCTCCTTCTCGCGCTCGATAATGTCCGCCGGAACATCTTCGCGGCTGACATACTGCGGATTCGCGGCTGCAATATGCATTGCTATATCTTTTACGAGAGCACGGAAGTCATCTGTGCGCGCGACAAAATCTGTCTCGCAATTGATTTCGACCATAACACCTATTTTATCCATGTGGATATAGGAACCGATGAGCCCTTCCGATGCCGATCTGCCCGACTTTTTGGCTGCACTGGCAAGCCCTTTCTGACGCAGAACATCAACTGCCTTTTCCATATCGCCGTTTGTCTCAGTGAGAGCTTTTTTGCAGTCCATCATGCCAGCGCCGGTCTTTTCGCGCAGGTCCCGTACAATTTCAGCAGAGATGCTCATTATTTGCCTTCCTCCTGGGTCTTTGCTGATCTCTTCGGCGCAGCGGCAGCCTTTTCTTCGGCTGCCTCGCCGGCAGCCTTATCCTTTGCAGCGGCTACTTCGGCAGCTTCGTCCATTTTCTTCTGGAGAATGCCCTTGCCTTCCAGCACCGCTTCTGCCATTTTCGACGAGATGAGCTTGATTGCCCGGATAGCATCGTCGTTGCCTGGAATGACATAATCGGCATCGTCCGGATCGCAGTTTGTGTCAACAACCGCGACAACCGGTATTGCAAGACGGCGCGCCTCTGCCACTGCAATGCGCTCTTTCTTTGGATCGATGATGAAGACCGCGCCCGGGAAGCTGTTCATGTCCTTGATGCCGCAGAGATTCTTTTCCAGTTTTATGCGCTCGTTTTCGAATCCGGAAACCTCTTTCTTGGTAAGTGCATTATAGGTGCCGTCTTCCTTCATGCGCTCAATCTTCTTCAGATAGTCAATGCTCTTCTTGACGGTTAAAAAGTTGGTGAGCATGCCGCCCAGCCAGCGGCTGGTTACAAAGTAAGCTCCGCATCGGCGGGCCTCATCAGAAACGGAATCCTGCGCCTGCTTTTTGGTCCCGACGAAGAGCACCTGCTGGCCAGCTGCAGAGAGGGTCTTGACAAAACTGTACGCTTCCTCGATTCCCTTCAGGGTCTTCTGGAGATCCACGATATGGATTCCGTTTCTCTCGCCGAAGATATATTTCTTCATCTTCGGGTGCCACCGCTTGACCTGGTGCCCGAAGTGGGCTCCGGACTCAAGCAGTTCCTTCATGGTTACAACACTCATTCTGCTTCCTCCTGTGGTTATGCCTCCGCCCGCTCTTCTTTCCTCCCGCCAAGGGCAAGAGACCAGAAAAAAGAGCTTTCTCGGGCGTGCGATTTAGCTACGAAGATTAGCACAAAAATTCCTGTTCTATCAAGAGCAACATCAGAGGGCAGATGAAAGGCGGCCGCTGCTGTAGGGGTCAGGCTTTGTCTTCTCCATGATATCGGATAGCGTCACGGTGCCGCTTCGCCCGGTAGAGCGCTTCGTCGGCCGCCCGATACATGTCGAGAGCATCAAGAAACTTTGCCGACGCGGAGTTGACGACGCCGATGCTGACAGTAGGGCGGAGTCCGATACCCTTAAAATCCATTCTCTTGAAACGTTCCTGAACGCGCTTGGAGAAGGTCAGCGCCCCGTCGAGATCGGAGTTCAGCAGAATATAGGCGAATTCATCGCCGCCAAGCCGGCAGAGAGCATCTCCCTTCCGTCCGATTGCCCTCATGTTCTGGACCAGCCCCTTGATAACAATGTCGCCGGTAAGATGCCCGTATGTGTCATTCACAGGTTTCAGGTTGTCGATATCAATCGAAAGGAGCGAAAAAGGCTCTTTATAGCGATGGTGTCTTGCGAATTCCTCTTCGAGTTTCTGGAAAAAGAAACGCCGGTTGAAGATGTTTGTCAGCGGGTCGATGAGCGTTATGCGCCGGAGCTGTGCATTTTTCCGTTTCAGTTCTTCCGTCTTCTTGTCCACTTCGGTCTTCAGCGTCTCGTTCCAGCTTGCAACCTTGCCGTAGAGACTCATAAGCAGAATCATCTGCCCCACAAAGTTCGAAAGAACCACAACCAGATTAATCATGTTTTCATCAAAGATTCACGCCACCGGATGGCTGAAATTGATGACCCCGATAATTTCCTTGTCGGTACGAATCGGCACCGAAAGCAGCGATGCGACCTCCACATGCATATCGAGCGACTTGAAGCGATAATCCTTCGAGATATCGGGGACAAAAATATGAGTTCCATCTTTGGCGGCCGCACCGGCGACGCCCTCGCCGATTTTGATTACATTCCCGGTTTTCCAGTGGGAACCCGCCGCTGCATAACGGTCGCCCCTGCCCTTGCCGGCCACCACCCTGAGCGCCTTGCCGTCGGGAGTCTTCACCATTATGGAGCAGTTGTCAAATTCGAGCTCATCGGAAAAAATATCGAGGACATTCCTGCAGAATTTATCAGCATCATAAAACGCTTCATCCAACCGTCCAACCTTGATAAGAGCGGAAAGCGCGCGGATTGACAGCTCATAAAAGCGTTCCACTTCGTCAAGCGCGCGGTGAAATGTCCGCGAAACAAGCTCGCAACGATTTCTCCGGGAGATCTCTTCATTCAGCTTGAGCGCAATAAACCTCTCCTGATCGGAAAGGCCTTCAAGAGAGAGCGGCGCAGGAGTGCCCGACATGCAGGAGCAATACAGTCGTTCAAGAAGAAGCGATTCTAAAACGCGGGGTCGGGGCATTTACTGAAAAAAATCGGCCGGAAACGCTTCCTTGTCAAGGCCGGATTCGATAGTCTCAAGATCCTTTTCTGTCACACCCAGAATTTCGAGCGCGGAATAATCAAACGCGTTCACGGGTCCGCCTTCGAACAAGCCAAAGGAGTGGCGGGATGCGATGATATTGGAGAGGTGAATCACAGCCACCAACTTCTGGTTGCTTGCCGCCTCCGACGGAGCGTGATGGTATTGAACCACGTCCTGAATGATTGCGGGCAGGTTCCATTTATCCATGAGCCAGACACCGATATCAGCATGTGTGATGCCCAGCACTTTTTTTTCGGCGTCGATCAGAAACAAGCCCCGGCTGAACTCGTCAAGAATGAGGAGATAATCATCAGGAAAGCTTCTAATGATGACGAGTTGGCCGATGTCATGCAACAGCCCGGCGATAAACGCCTTATCCACCAGTTCACGGCTGACTTTCTCAGCAATCTGCTCGGAAATAAGGGCAACGGCAACAGAGTGCAGGAAAATGCGGCGATACGCAGCCGCGAACTTTTCCTTGTTCTCCGAGAAGATTGTCATCAGCGAGATGCCGAGCGCGATGCTCCTGATGTTCTTGAATCCTATCTTCATGATCGCACCACGCACACTGAACACCGGCTCGCCCGAACCATAGAAAGCTGCATTGGCGAAACTCAGCACTTTGGCGGCAATCGCCGGATCTTTTTCAATGATATCAACAACGCTCTCAATGCTCGCCGAATCGTCGTCAATCATGCCGAGGATGCGTTCCGCTATTATGGGCAACGTAGGAAGCTTCGGTATCTTCTGTACGAAGATTCGGAGCGCTTTATCTTTGCTGTTTTCCACGCAGATTAAAATAGCACATATTGCGCTTGAAATAAAAGTACCCGCTCATGAAAATACGCGCATTGCCGTCTTGGACAGTGGGAAACCGTCATGTTAGAATAAGCGCGTTATGCTTTCGCTCGGCTTTTCGCCCTGTCCGAATGACACCTTTATTTTTCACGCCCTCACGCATCGGGCAGTGAATCTTCATAAATATTATTTTTCCGTCGTCATCGATGACGTGGAAGAGCTGAACCGCCGGGCGGCAGAGCGCATGCTTAATATTACCAAAGTCTCCTGCGCGGCGTTTGTCGGGCTCAGGGATCACTACCGTTTTCTGCGGAGCGGCGGGGCGTTCGGCAGAGGCTGCGGGCCGCTTGTCATTGCCCGGGAACCGGCTGATGCTGGCTTTCTGAACGCTCGCACGGTGGCGATTCCAGGCGAACTCACCACGGCCTTTCTGCTTGTCCGTCTTTTGTGCGAAGCGGCCGGCCTGAAGCCCTCCCGGTTCGTCCCGATGGCATTTCACGAAGTAATGCTGGCAGTAGCAGCCAGGCGCGCGGATGCCGGGGTCATCATCCATGAGGGTCGCTTCACTTACCGGGATCTTGGCCTGCATGCCCTGCTTGATCTCGGTTCGTGGTGGGAAGAGACGACCGGCCTGCCGATTCCGCTCGGAGGCATCATAGCGGAGAAGAAGCTCGGCGACATTGTCATCAGCGATATTGAGCAGATAATCCTGGCAAGTGTCCGGCATGCGCTTGCGCATCCTGAGGCGGCTATGCCATATATAAAACAGCACGCGCGGGAAATGGCGGATGATGTCATCCGTCGGCACATACAGTTGTATGTCAACGAATTCACACTCGATATCGGTCAGGAAGGGCAGGCCGCGCTGGACGAACTGGTTCAGCGGGCAGCCGCAGCCCGATTCTGACAAAGGAGCCAAATAATGCCTCAGAACATTCTCGAACGCTTCATAAAAGAACCGAAAATAGCCTATTTCTCTATGGAAATAGGGCTTCGCACCGAAATTCATACCTACAGCGGCGGCCTTGGCGTGCTTGCGGGCGACACCGTCAAGTCGGCAACTGATCTTCGCCTGCCCATGGTTGCTGTAACCCTGATCGCCCGGAAAGGATATTTCCGCCAGGAACTCGATACTCACGGGCGACAGACCGAGATGCCCGATGAATGGAATCCGGCTGATTTAATGACTCTTCTGCCTCAGCGCATCGTTGTCTGCTTCGAAGGGCGTCCGGTTCTCGTCGCAGCCTGGCTGTACATTGTCAAAAGCGCCACTGGCGGAACATTGCCGGTCCTCTTTCTGGATACCGATCTTCCTGAGAACGAGACTGCTGACCGTGAACTCACTCATTTTCTCTACGGCGGAGACTCGCACTATCGCCTCAAGCAGGAAGTCGTCCTCGGCATCGGCGGCACGCGCATGCTTGAAGAACTCGGATTTGAAATCAAGAAATATCATATGAATGAAGGCCACTCAAGCCTGCTGACCCTCGAACTGCTGAAACGCTTCAGAAAAGATATCGAGGAAGTCTGGGATGAGCGTCTGGTCTGGGATGTCGAAAAGGTCCGCAGCCTCTGCGTCTTTACCACGCACACTCCGGTTGCCGCCGGACATGACAAGTTTTCCTATGAAATGGCGGAGAGGACCATCTGCGATGTCATACCGTTGAACGTGATCAAGGATTTTTCGGGGCCGGATGCTCTGAACATGACGATGCTCGGCATCAACCTCAGCAATTACATCAACGGCGTCGCGAAAAAACATGGGCAAGTATCGCAGACCATGTTTCCGGGATATGAAATTCATGCGATAACGAACGGCGTTCATTCTTACACATGGGTATGTGAAAGCATGCGCCGACTCTACGACAAGTATCTGCCCGGGTGGGCAAACGAGCCTGAGATTTTTGTCCGGACCGGCAGAATACCGGACGAGGAGCTCTGGGATGCGCACATGGAGGCCAAGAGAAAGCTTATCGATTATGTGAACCGTGAAACACAGTCCGATATGAACTACGATACTCTGACGATTGGCTTTGCACGCCGCGCAACAGCATATAAACGGGCCGACCTGCTTTTCTCGGATATTGAGCGACTCGCACGCATCGGTGAAGGGCGGCTGCAGATTATTTATGCAGGCAAGGCGCATCCGCGGGACGAGTCCGGCAAGCAGCTCATTCAGCGCATCTTCCAGATGCGGGAGCGCTTGAAAGATCGCGTTAAGATCGTCTTCCTCGCCAATTACAACATGGACATCGCCCTGAACCTGATTTCAGGCGTTGACGTCTGGCTGAACACACCGCTGCGCCCGCTCGAAGCGTCCGGAACCAGCGGAATGAAGGCATGCCACAATGGCGTGCCAAACTTCAGCGTTCTGGATGGATGGTGGATTGAGGGGCATATTGAAGGCATTACCGGCTGGTCCATCGGGCCGTCCGCGGATGTCCCGGCCGATCCCTCACGGGATGCGGACGATCTCTACCACAAGCTGGAAAACATTCTTGTTCCCACATATTACAACGACAGGCGCGGCTGGATTAAAATCATGGAAAATGCGATCAGCAAAAATGCGTACTACTTCAATACGCACCGCATGATGCGGCTATACGTAACCGAGGCGTATATACGATAGTTCGGAAGCACGGAAGACGGGAAGGCAGTCTGCTGTTACTTCCCTTCCGCATTTCCGCGATTCCTCTCTTCCACCCTTGCTTTTTCGTGCCTCAATAGCCATTGTTTGATTGTAATACCGCACGAATACCCGCCGATGGAGCCGTCAGCGGCGACAATCCTGTGACAGGGGACAACCAGCGCAAGAGGATTTTTTCCGACTGCCCGCCCGACTGCCCGCGCCGCCGCCGGACGCCCGACCGCTTCGGCAAGCCATTGATAGGAGCGTGTTTCCCCAAACGGGATCGTCAGCAGCATCTGCCATACCTGGTGCTGAAACGGGGTTCCCCTGCTGAAGCTCGCAGGCTGTTTAAACAAGCCCCCCTTACTGGAGAAATAGTCATCAAATTCATCACAAAGCTGTTTCTGTTCAGGTGTGAGCACGCCCTTCGATGCCCGGCCGCGAAGCTTTATGTCTATCGATGACACAACTCCTCTCTGAAAATAACAATAGAGATACCCCGCCGGACTTTTATAGACGAATAGATCGCTCATGTGCCCTCCTGTTGCGCATCAGATTTGTTACAGTTCACTCGCCGGACTGTTGCTTTCGTGCGCAGTCATCCGAGAGTGAAATTTTAACACCCGCTGGTTTATAATTTCATAATGCGTTTCAAGTGGATCCTCATTCTCTCCGTTATCATCCTTGGAGTGGCAGCCGGCGGTTTTCTTGCGCTCGCAACCGGCGTGCCATCCATAGAGGACATGAAGAAGTATCGTCCGTCGGACGGCGCGAAAATTTATGCCGACGACAATTCGCTCATCGGCGAGTTCAAAATAGAAAAGGGCATCCATCAGCCGCTGAGTGCCATCCCAAATCATATGCGGGAAGCGATTGTAGCGGTCGAGGACCGCCGGTTTTACAGCCACAGCGGCATTGATTACATTGGCATCGCCCGAGCGCTATACAAGGATATTATTCATGCCAGCCTGAAAGAAGGAGCAAGCACCATCACACAACAACTCGCAAAGGTGATGTTCCTCACGCCCGAAAAGACGATTACCCGCAAGCTGAAAGAAATGCAGCTCGCCATCAAGCTCGAAAAACAACTCTCGAAAAATGAAATCCTCGAACTGTATCTCAACAATGTTTATTTCGGCCACGGCGCATACGGAGTCGAAATGGCATCACGCATTTACTTCGGCAAATCAGTATCGCAGATAACCGTTGCGGAAGCTGCTCTCCTTGCCGGTCTGGTCAAGGCTCCGAATACCTATTCACCTTATAACGATCTCGTCAGATCCAAGGAGCGGCAGGAAACCGTACTGCTGCTTATGGAAGAAGAGGGCTACCTGAAACCGGCTCAGCGCACGGCGGCCCGTCAGCAGATGATCCTGCTGTCATCTCTGAAGACGGCAACGGAAGCGAATAATTACTTCCTTGAATATGTCCGCCAGCAGCTGGAGTCAAAATACGGTGTTGAGACCGTCTATAAAGGCGGTCTTCGCGTCTCAACCACGTTGAACAGGCAGTACCAGTTCCTGGCGCAGAAGGCTTTGCAGGAAGGGCTGCGTCAGGTCGACAAGCGGCGCGGCTGGCGCGGATCCATCGGAAAACGGGAGAACGTCAAAACAGATATCGAGGAGCCGAAGGTATCCTTTTCAGCATCGGTCGGCGATGTTTCAAAAGGCGTTGTAATTTCCGTGAATCCGAAAGAGGCAACGATTAGATCGCGCGGACTGACCGGCAGGCTCTCAGTGGCCGATGCGCAATGGGCAAGTACGGTCATGGAAAAAAATGGCAGGACAAAAGTCATCAAAAACCTCAGGTTAACCGACATCCTGAATGCCGGAGATATCATCTGGGTTCGCTTTAAAACCATTGCCGCCAGGCAGGTGACATTCAGCCTGGACCAGGATCCAGATGTCGAAGGCGCGGTCGTCTCGATAGATCCCGAAAACGGCAACATCAAGGCGCTTGTGGGCGGCTTCAGCTTCTCGCGCGGCGAGTTCAACCGAGCTGTCCTCGCGAAGCGGCAGCCCGGCTCTGCGTTCAAGCCGGTTATTTTCGGCGCGGCGCTGGAACGCGGCTTTACCCCGGCCAGTGTCGTCAATGACGAGGCCGTCTCATACGGATCGTGGAGTCCGTCAAACTATGATCACAAGCACTACGGTCCGACGCGCCTCCGAGAAGCCCTCGCCTTTTCACGCAATGTTGTAACCGTTAAGCTGCTTGAGGCCGTCGGTGTTGCAAACGTAATCGCCTTTGCCAGAGACATCGGAATACAGCAGGAGATTCCTCCCGAGCTCGCCATAGCGCTCGGTTCGGTCTCGGTAACGCCGCTCGAAATGACTGCAGCATATGCGACCTTTGCAAATAGCGGAGTGGCGATTCGTCCGGTTTCAATTCTCGAGGTGCGCGACGCAAAGGGCGCCATCCTTGAATCGAACGAGCCGGAAGGAATAGTGGCAATGAGCGAACAGGATTCCTTTCTGCTCACCTCCATGCTCCAAGATGTTATCAGTTACGGCACCGGGGGCCGTGCCAACATTGGCAGGCCCGCCGCGGGAAAGACCGGAACAACCAATGACTACAGGGATGCGTGGTTCGTCGGCTATACGCCGGATCTTGCCACCGCTGTCTGGGTCGGTTTTGATGACATGCGCCGGCCGCTCGGCAAAAGTGAGGTCGGCGGCCGTGCCGCCGCGCCAATATGGAGTGACTACATGAAAAGCATCGTCGGCACAGGCAGCGGCTTTGCCATACCTGACGGGATTGTTCGTGTCGCGATCGATCCGGCAACAGGCCTTCTTTCATACGGCGACAAGGCCCTGCAGGAATATTTCAAATCCGGCACCCAGCCAAGAGATGTTGCTCCTTCCGGTTCGGTCTCTTCCTCTACATCGCTTATCGACAAAATCACGCGCAGTGCGGATCTTGATTAGAATGGGCAAGAGCATCTGATTCTCACCTCGCTTCGCTCGGTGAGAATGTGATGCTGAGCAGCTCGTATCTGGCTTCCCTCGCTTCGCTTCGTGAGAACCAGATACTCGAACAGATGCCCTGCGGGCACTGCTCAGCATCACATTATTGTAACGTAGTCTTTGTGATGGATTATGAGGTGCAGAACTTTTGCTTAATAAACGCAATTTCGTCATCTTTTGTTGCAAAATTCCCGCGTATCTTCTCGTCAAGAACTGCCCGGAATATTTCTGAATATTTTGGTCCGGGCGCGATACCCAACAGCTTCAGATCATCCCCCTTGACATATGGCTTCATGCTGCGATTTTTCAGAAGAAATTCGGAAACGGCGCGCTTACGTTCGTTGTCAGGCGCAAGAGCAAGCAAAAAGAGCAGTGCCTCCGTCTCATAGTCAATAAGCAAATGATAAGCCGCTTCCGGATCCTGAGGCTGCAATCGGCGCATGACGCTGTCACCAGCAGCCAACCCACGGAGAATCTTTTCCTTCGGCTTTTCGGTGACACTCAGCCGGTGAAGAGCGCTTTTTCGCTCTTCACGGGTCAGCCCCCACAGAAGCGCCGCGATATAAAGCACTCCCTTATCGTACTGCTCGCCCAGATAAAGCAGGTCAAACCAGATAATCGCGTCATGAACCGACTGAAGCAACGCTTCAAGCTGCGGGGTATACATAAGGCGCGGGTGAATTACCCGCAGCATCTCAAAATCCCCCAGCCTCCTGAACGCCTTGGTCGGGTTTGTTTCCTTGCAGATGAGTTCAAGTTCGTCAAAGAGCCGCGAACCGGCAAGCTTGTCAAAGATGTTCATGCGAATCGCCAGTTTGATCAGATTTTCGGTATGCTTTGTCAGCCGGAATCCGAAGCGCTCCGCAAAACGGATTGCCCGGAACGTCCGCGTCGGGTCTTCCACAAAACTGAGGTTGTGCAGCACACGAACCGCCTTCTCCTTCAGGTCGCGCTGCGCGCCAAAGAAATCGATGAGAAGCCCGAAGTAGTTCCCGTTCAGCCGCACGGCAAGCGTATTGATGGTAAAGTCGCGGCGATAGAGATCTTTCTTGATAGAGGAGCTTTCAACTGTCGGAAGTGCGGCCGGTGATTCATAATACTCCGTACGGGCGGTCGCGACATCGAGCTTGAAATCTTGTTTGCTGACAACCGCCGTGCCGAAACGCTCATGCACAGTTACCTTGGCCCCCATCTCTGCCCCGAGCCTCCGCGCGAATTGAATACCGTTGCCTTCCACAACAATATCCAGATCGAGATTTCGTTCACGGCGCAGAAGATCTCGCACTGATCCTCCGACAAGATAGGCTCCGTAACCAAGCTCATCGGCAACCGCGCCCGCGCGCTCCAGAAAAGCATAGAGCGGAGCGGGCAATTCCTCGCGCAGAAGATGAGCAACATTCCGCACATACCCGCCGGACGGTTCGGCAGCGGCCCGACCGGCGCCGACCCTGCTCTTGCGCAGGTAGTCCTCATAGAGCGCCCGCAGGATATCGGTCCTCGTAATGGCACCCCTGACCCTGCCTCCTTCGACAACGGAAACAAACCGCTGATTCTGCTCAATCATCGATTTTTCAATTTCCGGCATGTCCGCGTCAGGCGCAACCGTGATCGCATCCGTGGTCGCAAAGTCGCCGCAGCGGTTTCTGCCGAGTCCGTGGAAAAGCGCTTTTTCCACCAGTTCACGCGTAATAATGCCGATATAAGCGTCGCCCTTCACGACCGGCAGCGCGTTGACGCCGTATTTTGTCATGACACCTTCCGCTTCCTTGATCCTGCTGTCCCACTGGATGGTCACGACCGGCGTCGTCATGACATCTTTTGCCGTCTTGACCGGACGTACGCTTTTTTCGAGCGCTGCGAGCAGGCGCTCCTCAATCAGTTCAAACGGCATATCCTTAATGGTCGCCGATGCAGCCGCACCATGGCCGCCGCCGCCGAACTCGGTCAGCGCGCCCGCAACATTCAGCTCTGAAACCCTGCTCCTGCCGACCAGCAGCACCTTGTCAGCCATGCCAATCATCATTATCACGGCATCGGGTGCATCGTCCATATCCATGATGCGATGCGCCAGATGCGCGACATCGTTGAATCCTTCCATGGTTGCGCGGGCAATCTTGATGCGGACTCCCTGAATAACCACTTCTCGCAGCGACTGGATAAGATCGTTCAACAGAGAAACCTCTTCCTTGCTGATCTCTTCCTTGAGAAAACGGGAAACGATATTCAGATTTGCGCCGCGCTTCAGCAGATACGCCGCTGCCATGAGATCGCGCGGAGTTGTCGACGCAAACGCCAGCGACCCGGTCTCCTCATAAATGCCAAGACAGAGCATGGTCGCCTCAAGCGGCGAAACGGTAATCTTTTTCCTCTGGAGTATTTCGGCAAAGAGTGTTGAGACAGCGCCAACGGTATCAAGCACTAACAGCTCGCCCTTGATGTCCTCCGCAGTTACGGGATGATGATCGTACACATGAACCTTAATCCCCGGTTTGCCAAGAACCGCCTTGAACACGCCGATGCGGTCTGGATGCTTCGTATCAACGATAATCAGCCGCTTTACCTTGCCGAGTTCGATATCTTTCATGCGCTGGATAGCGGCAGGGTTGAATACCTCCACAAAGTCCCGCACTCGTTTTTCAAGAGAACCCGGGAAGACGATGACCGCGTCAGGATAGAGTTTTTTCGCCGCTATCGCTGAGCCGAGCGAATCAAAGTCGGCATTGAGATGAGAAGTAATGACATCCATTGAAAATAGGATACCATGAATAAGGAACGGTAATAGACGGTCGGCTATTTTTAGAACAGCACCCGTGCCGACGAGTCGCCCGGCGCAAACGCCGCTGCTTAGAGCTTCTTACTTCTTCAACTGACCGCCAAATCGCCCTCTTCGCCGGTACGGATACGAATTGCATTATCCACGGGAATAATAAGAATTTTGCCGTCGCCGATCTTGCCGGTCTTCGCGGCACGCATAATTTCATCAATCACAGGCTTCACCATTACGTCCGGCACAACAACTTCCACTTTCATTTTTGGCAAAAAATCGACCGCGTACTCTGCGCCGCGGTAAAGCTCCGTGTGCCCTTTCTGCCGGCCAAAGCCTTTCACTTCCGTAATCGTCATCCCCTGAACACCGAGCGCTGCCAATGCATCACGCACCGGTTCAAGTCTGAACGGTTTGATGATTGCCTCAATTTTTTTCATGCTATCCTCCCCGCGACATCAGAGAAGCGCTCAAGCGCGGCAAAGTTGATAAGCGTTGACATTGCCTTGCTCTCGGTCGGAATGCCCGACTCCTCCAGTGCCGCAATCGGATTCAGTCCGCCGACGATCACAATTCCGGTTTTATCGAGGCCGACCGGAACTTCAAGCAGCGGCCGGTTCGGGTTCCCCATCAGCAGAACACCGCCGAACCCGAGATCACTCATGCGGGCAGACAATCGCCGTGCTTCCTCGAGACAGACAACCGGGATTTCGCGGAAGCTCGCGAGAATACGCCCGCCCTCAAGTTGCAGAGCCCCGAGCACATCCGTCATCTTGCTCCGGATAAAGATTTCGAGCGGGTCCACCGACGACCCTTCATAGCTGACGAGCGCAACAAACCGCGACGGCTTGCCGCCGCGAATCTCGACGACACCCCCGAACCGGGAGTTAACCGAGATGCCGGCCTTCAGGAAAACACCGTTAATGGTGACACTGCAGACTGTGCCGATTCCTGCTTTCCCCTCAGGGATAATCGCATCGCCGATGCGCTCGCCGCTGCGCCTGAGCACAACACGATCGCTCATGACGAACGGAGACAAGAATACGGGAGCCATAATCTGAAGGGCTTCCCGAAGGTTTGCCTCAGGAATGCACGAAATGTTTAGAATAACGCTGCCGGTCCTCGATTCTGGATCAAATTTCGTCTGATATGAGAGGGCTTCAATCTTGCTGCTCACAAAGCCAATCCGCTCGGCGACATGGGAGCTCGCCAGTTCGTGCCTGCCGTGAGGGGTAATGCGCCGCCCTTCCTTGCCGAACACCGTTGTGTATCCGCGTTCATCAAGAATGCGGAGATGATAGCGCACCGTACGGTCGGTCAAATCAAAGCCATACGACTTGAGCTGGCGGGATATTTCCCGCGACCCTGTTACATTCTCCTGCTTGTCAAGAACCTTGAGTATTGCGAGCATCGTATCGTTCAAAAACTGACCTCCGGGAAGAACGTCAAGCGTCATAACGCGAAGCTCAAACGTAAAAATGCACTATCTTGCCGCGCGGCGCATGACAAGACGGAAATTTGTTCTTCTCTGCACCTTTGATTTTTGCCTTCTGCTTACTAAGCGGGGCGGCTTTTGCCGCCCCGCTCCCTGTCAATTGTCAGCTCAGCAGAATGCGCTCCGCTTCTTCCATGTCGGCTTCCATCACATACGGAATGCCGGTCACTTCCGCGCACTCTTTTGTCAAAGACACGACGTCTCCGCGATCGAGATACGGCAGTGCAAATTTGCGCGAGCCTGCCATCAATTGCTGGAGGCCCTGCTTCAGGCGGTCGCAGAAGGTATACATCGCGATGGCGCCAAGCGGAAGCTTGTTGATGTCCTTGCCGTACTTGTGCTTCAGCGTCTCGTAGGTAATGAAAATCTTCTCTACGGAATCTCCATGCTTCTTCATTTCCGTCGGAAGCTTATCTTCCTTCAGCCAGGTCTCCATGTTCTTTCCGATGAATGCCGGGATCATCAAAGAACGCCCCATGCAGACCGCCTTGAAGTAAGGTGCGCCGAGCGCAAGTGCCTTGAAAATGTGATCTTCGAGAGAGAATCCGCCTGCCATGGCGAGCGGCGGAACATACTTGCCTTTTGCCGCAAGCTGCGAGGCGAATTTGTAGGCGATCGACTGCAGGTATATGGTCGGGATGCCCCACTCATTCATCATACGCCACGGGCTCATACCGGTGCCGCCGCCCGCGCCGTCAATCGTAAGAAGATCAACCTTTGCGTCCGAGCAGTACCGAAGAGCACGTGCAAGGTCGGTAATGCGGTATGCGCCGGTCTTCAGAGAAACCGTCTTTGCGCCGCATGCACGATAGTAGTCGACAGCCTTGATGAAGCTGTCGTAGTTGACCATGCCGAGGCGTGAGTGGCGCTCGAACTCCTTGAACTCGCCCTCCTTGAACCCCTTCTCCGAAACAGCGTCTTCCGGATTCGGCAGAACAATGTAGCCCCGCTTGTAAAGCTCCTTCGCCTTTTCGATCTGTTTCAGCTTCACTTCTCCGCCGATGTCCTTGGCACCCTGTCCCCATTTCAGTTCGATGCACTCAACGCCGAGTTTCTCGATTGCATATTCTGCTGAAGCGAGCTTGGTGTCTTCGACATTCTGCTGAAGAATAATTGCGCCGTAGCCGTTATACCACTCCTGGAAGCGCTTTACGCGGCGCTCAAGTTCAGGCGACTTGGTTACGCGGCCGTTCTTGTATTCTGACTTCATGTCCATGCCGACGACGTTTTCGCCGATGACAACCATGATTCCTGAGATGGCGCCGCCGATGGCGAGGCCGTCCCAGTTATCTTTCGCGATATCGGTGGAGCCGAGCGCGCCGGTGAAGACCGGAAGCTGCAATTTAATCTGCTTTCCCATAGGGCCGCCAACCACGGTTTCGGTGCAGACTGCCGGGAATACCGCCTTGTCCGGGTCAGCCTCGACGCCGACCGCTCCGACACAGGTGCCCTGAATATTCAGGTGGGAATAATCGACCGGATACGGCTTGGTAGCACCAGCGGTAATTTTTCCGAACGGCATCGGATAGATAACCTCGCGGCCGCGATATGAGGATTTGCCGATTTCGCATGGGCCGGGACAGCCATCGAGACAAACGGAACAGATTCCGGAATAAGGAGCCGGATCGGGAACACGATTCTTCGTGCCGGTTGCTGAACTTGCATTGGGTTGGCCTGGTAACATTGAACTTCCTCCATTTAGTATTTTTAATTTGTGCATCATTGTTAAATCAGTATTGCTAAAGTCTCCGGGCAAAAAAAAATCATCGGCCATGAAACGCCCGAAAATCACCATCTGCACTGATTCAGTTCATTCTATGCGACGACAACAAGCCGCGCCGTTTCACCTCCTTCGTTTCTCCACGCCGAAGAAGACTGATCGGTAAAGTATACACTATCTCCGGCAACGAGTCTCCGTTCTTTCCCGCCGACCGCAACGGTCAAAACGCCTTCCGCAACATGGTGCAGTTCAGGCTTTCCATGCGCCGCAACGTGGCGGTTTAATACTGCATTCGGCAGAAACGTTATCATATTCACCGCATAGCGGGCATCGTCAAGAATCAGGCAGCTCACGACCCCCTCTGCAATTGATGTGGCGCGGGAAGCCACGTCGTGCCGGCTGATAAACCAGCGGCAATCTTCCTGCTGTTCTCCCTCAAGAAACAGTCCGGGACTGGCGCCGAGCGATGCGCAGATATGAAGGAATGAATTCAGGGAAGGACTGATCTGGTTGTTTTCAAGCTGAGAAATAAAGCTCGGCGTAAGACCTACTTTGTCAGCCAGTTCTTTCTGGCTCATGTTCCGGCGCAGCCGCGCCTCGCGCACCCTGCTGCCGATGTCGTGCATTGCGTTCTTCTTCGCCGATGTTACGATAATCTGCTCTCCGCTGATTTCGTACATATGCGGTTTGAACGCCTCGCGATCCTGCCGCAAATCAAGCTTAAGCGCCTTGATATACAGCTTATCGCGCCTCCTGTACAGATCGAGGACAGCCTGAGTGATATGGCGGAGATTCGCCTTGAATTTCGGGCTGTGAGCATCTTTTTCAAGAATCCAGTACGCAACCGTTCCAAGGTCGTACAGCCGCGGGCACATATAGGTGAAAAAGCGATATGTCTCGTCTTCACTCGCCCAAAGATCCTGCATGCCGGTAAGACTGTCAAAAATGGATCGTGCGCCGGGCGGCAATGTGTCTTCGAGATCGTTGACAATCTGCGTCACCTCGTCAACATTCTTTGGGCGCTCAACACGAATAATATTCAGGCCCTGAGGCAGTTTGTCGTAAAATTTGCTGAAGGTCACATCATTCTTGCCCTTGCCTGCCGTAAAACAATCGACAAAGGCAAACCTTTGAAAATCAATAACATCTGATATTTTTTGCAGAACGCTTTGGGGCGATCGGTTGAAGCTGATATAGACGACATGGTGCTTTTCCGCGAATGACTGGCGGATGAAGTTCTTGATGAAGTCGTTATAAAGCGTACCAGACTCGATTTCCCAGACGACATTGTCGCCTACATAAATCGAGTCGATAATCGCATCGAGACTTGGTATGCCGGTCGAAACTTTTTTCATGGCAATCGGTTACCGAGTGACTAAATTTAGCTGAACTTAATCGTTACTGTCAAGTGAACAATCACGCCGAACACCTGTATTGACAAAGATTTTCCGCTCTTTATA
The DNA here is from genome assembly GCA_037442225.1 of Nitrospirota bacterium. Taxonomy (GTDB): domain Bacteria; phylum Nitrospirota; class Thermodesulfovibrionia; order Thermodesulfovibrionales; family Dissulfurispiraceae; genus JAAYUK01. Next base: position 6,886 of record JBBIQQ010000020.1, on the reverse strand, counting down.
TAGTAGAGAATTGCAGTTAGGCAATCGGCTACCGAATAGAGCGTCTGACACCCGCGTGAAGTGCTCAATGGTGTCGGCGCTTTTTTTGCCTTATAATGCAAGGTATCTCATACGAGCAGAGGGAAAAGCTATGTGCAGACTGGCGGCAATCACGTCCAACGACTATTTCTCCCCGATGGAGAACATCATTGCACTGGAGACTATGAAAGAAGGGCACGACGGCTCCGGACTCGGCCTGACGCTCAAGGATCTTGGCGGTGAGTTCGAGCGGCTTAAACGGTATCCCATTCTGTCCGGCGTCGGATCGAAAAAAGGCATGGAAATGCTTGACAATTACATGAAGCGTAAGGGTTTCAAGCTGATTCACAACTGGTCGCCTTCCCTGAATCCGATGAAAAATATCACCGCCCGCGAATACTATTTTGCACGCGCGTACGAGGTGCCGGGAAGCTGCGCTGAGCGCAAGTTTGCTGACTGTGAAGACCTCCTGCTGAAGACCAGACTGGAGCTTCGCCACCTCGGCGAACCTGACCAGTCGCTCTTCGTCTTTTCGTTTTATCCCGATGTCCTGACGCTCAAGGAAGTCGGCGACCCGCTTGAGGTCGGGGAATTTTTTGGTCTCGACGACGGCCGCATAAAATCGCGCGTCTGTCTCGCGCAGGGACGCCAGAACACCAACTATGCGATTTATCTCTACGCATGCCATCCCTTCTTTATCCAGGGATATTGCACGATGACGAACGGAGAAAATACGGCTTTCGTTCCCATTCGCGAATATCTCGAAAGCCGGGGCATTCCCGGATATATAGGCTATAACAGCGACAGCGAGGTTTTCGCGCATATTCTTCACTACACCGTACGACAGCTCGGCATGCCGCTCCGCTATTACAAGGACGTCATCACCCCGCTGATGAAGGATTCAGAGATTTCGCAGCGCTCTGATCAGGCCGCGCTTCGAATGATGCGCCAGTCGCTCCGGCCGCTCTGCATCGACGGTCCGAACTGCATTATCGGCTTTACGCCCGACGGCACCACTTTTATGGTTCAGGATGCGAAAAAGCTCCGCCCAGGTGCTGTCGGCGGCGCTCGGGGAAAATACGCCATCATGTCGGAAGAATGCGGCGTCGATTCCGCTGTTCCGAATCGTGACCGCTCCACAGACGTTTTTCCGATGAAGTACGATATGGTCACGATCTCGCCGCACGCACAGGAGGTTATGGTATGGAACCAGCTGCAGGGGTAACTCTCGACAACAATCACAAGCTCTCGCTGAAAGAGCTTCCCTATATCATCCGGTGGCGCGACGACCGCTGTAAACGGTGCGGCCGCTGCACGGCCGTCTGTCCGGTAAAGGCGATTGAGCCGGGAGTCCGCGTTCAGCGAGTCACCTTCTCTGAAGGCCCGATTCCAAAACCGGGTTCGCAGCGCCGCGTGGTGCATGTGGTTGAGCAGGTGCTCGATCCCGAGCGCAACTGCGTCGGCTGCGCGGCATGCGCGCTCGTCTGTCCGAACGAAGCCATTGAGCCGGAGAGCAACCCGCAGAACAAAATCCTTCATTACAAGAACAAAGGCGGCGATGGCTACAAACGCGGCGGTCGCAGGAACGATCCGTCAATTTCCACGCTCGACCGCCTGAAATTCACAAGAATTTCGATGCTCACTGACCCGGCGCTGGACGCGGGCCGTCATGAGTTTCGCGTGCGTAGCCTCCTCGGCAGAATCCTGCCGCCGGAAGATCTGCCGCTCAAGGCTGTGGACGGCAAGCTGATTGTCGATAAATCTGCCGACAAGTTCATCCCGCCGGTGCGAGAGATTTTCCCGATCATGGTCGGATCCATGTCGGTCGGCGCCCTGTCACCGCCGATGTGGGAAGGTCTGGCTATGGGAGTAGCGTACCTCAATGAGGTCGAAGGGCTTCCGGTCGTGATGGCATCTGGTGAAGGGGGCATGCCGCCGCGCCTGCTCCGTTCGCGCTATCTGAAATACTTCATCATCCAGATTGCATCCGGCTACTTTGGCTGGGACGAGATCGTCCGCGCGCTGCCGCACATGATAGAAGATCCTGCTGCAATTGAGATCAAATACGGTCAGGGCGCAAAGCCCGGAGATGGCGGTCTGCTCATGGCCCAGAAAGTACTGAAACTTATCTCCGGTATCCGCGGCGTGCCCCAGTTTGTTGATCTTGCGTCGCCGCCGACCCATCAGACAAAATATTCGATTGAAGAAGCGGTCGCCAAGATGATTCAATCAACGTCCATGGCATGGGGCTTCCGCGTGCCGGTCTATCCGAAGATTTCGGGAACAAAGACCGCCCGCGCCGTTCTGAACAACCTCGCCCGCAACCCCTTTGCTGCTGCTCTCAGCATTGACGGCGAAGACGGCGGTACCGGAGCGGCATATAACGTATCGCTGGACAAGATGGGCCATCCCATAGCCTCAAATCTGCGCGAGTGCTACCTCGATCTCGTGAAGCAGGGCAAGCAGAACGAGCTGCCGCTCATCGCGGCGGGTGGGGTTGGCAAACGCGGCAATCTTGCGGCAAATGCCGCTGCGCTCATCATGCTCGGTGCATCGGTAGTCTCCATCGGCAAATACATCATGCAGTCCGCCGCCGACTGCTTTGGAGACGAACACAACCGCTGCAACCTCTGCAACACCGGGAAATGCCCGCGCGGTATCACAACGCAGGATCCGAAGCTCTATCGCAGGCTGGATGCTGATGTGGTTGCCATGCGCACCGTCGAAGTCTTTAAGTCCGCTAACGTTGAACTCAAGAAAATTTTTGCCCCGATGGGAAGAAGCACCGAACTCCCCATCGGCATGTCGGATGGCCTCAGCATCGACGACAAGGCAATGGCGGAGAGGTTGGGTATAAGCTATGCGTGCTAAAAATAACAAAGAAAAAAAGTCAGAAGTCAGAAGTCAGAAGTCAGAAGTTAAAACAAAGACAAAAGCAAAGGCAACAACAAAGAAAATTGCTAAGAAAGCCCCCGCTCCGGTGGTTAAGTCAGCTCCGGCCCCGGGGCCGGAGTCCGCAGTTGAGAAACGGAACGACGGCAGCGTGCTCATTCGTGGTATTGTAAACGGCCGGCGCACCCCATCACGCATCCTTGAAGAGCAGATTCAGCAAATGGTGCAGGATGGCGCACGCGCCATTACGGTTGTTGCCGACGGCCAGCACGGCATCGGCGGCCGCATCTGGCCGCGCACAGAAAATATTAAGATCACGATTGAAGGCACTGCCGGACAGCGGATCGGCAGCATGGGCTTCGACGGAACTGAAATCGTCGTGAAAGGCAGTTCATCCGACGACGCCGGCTGGATTAACTGCGGCGCGAAGATTACCGTCCTCGGCGATGTGACAAACGGTGCGTTCAACGCGGCAGCACAGGGCATCCTTTATGTGCAGGGCGGCGGGGGCGCACGATGCGATACGATGACGAAGCGCAACCCTCGCTTTGAGCCGCCGCAGTCGTGGTACTTTCGGAGCGTCGGCGATTCATTCGCAGAGTTCAAGGCGGGCGGTGTTGCGGTTGTCTGCGGCGTCAATCCGCGCAACCCGGAAAACATCCTCGGCTACCGTCCCTGCGTCGGTATGGTTGGCGGCACCATCTATTTCCGCGGCAGGATTCAGGGATACAGCGAGCGCGACGTCAAGCTGCTCGACCTGAGCGAGGCCGACTGGGAATGGCTCAAGACGAATCTGAAACCGTACCTCGAGGCGATTGAGCGCACTGAGTATTGTGCCGAGCTGACCCAGTCGGTCGAGGCATGGAAAAAGCTGGTTGCCTATACCCCTCAGGAAAAGGCGCAGTGGAAAAAATCTTACAAAATCGATATTCCAGATTTTCGAAAAGTCGCATGGGAAAAAGAAGTCGGCCAGGGCGGCATATTTGCCGAGTACGTGGATCATGACCTCACACTGCTTTCGTATGTCACCACCGGCAAGGATCGGAGAAACAAGCCAGTCTGGGCAAACGATAAGTATGCCCCGCCGTGCGCAGCCGGATGTCCGTCGCACATCCCGTCACACAGGCGCGCCACCCTCATCCGCGAAGGCAAGCTGGCGGACGCCATATCCCTCGTGCTTCAGTACAGCCCGCTCCCGGCAACGGTCTGCGGCACCATATGCCCGAACCTCTGCATGACAAGCTGCACTCGTAGTCAACTCGACTCGCCGCTTGCCATCGACAAACTCGGCAAGCTCGCTCTCGACATTCCTGCGCCGAAAAAGGCCGCCACTACCGGACATAAAGTGGCTGTCATCGGCGGCGGCCCCGGCGGCATGAGTACGGCATGGCAGCTTGCGCTCAGGGGGCACACGGTTTCACTCTACGAAGCGAGTGCAAAGCTTGGCGGCAAGATCGAGATGTGCATCCCGCACGAGCGCCTGCCGCAGGAGATTCTTCTCAAAGAGATTTCACGCTTTACGGAGCTTGGCGTCAAGGTGCATCTGAACACAAGGGTTGACCAGAAGCTCTTTGAAGAGATTTACCAGAACAATGAAATCGTCATCGTCGCCATCGGCGCGCACCAGCCGCGAAAAATGGCGTTTCCCGGCTCAGAGCATATCACCTCCGCGTATGACTTCCTGCGGAGCGTGAACATGGGCAACGCACCCGACCTGAAAGACAAGAAGGTTGTGGTCATCGGAGCGGGCAACGTCGGCATGGACGTGGCAATAGAGGCATACAACTGCGGAGCTGCCGAAGTAACGGCAGTTGATATCCAGAAGCCCGCAGCGTTCGGCAAGGAGATGCAGTCTGCAACAGCCAAAGGCGCAAAGATTCTTTATCCGAAGTTCAGCAACCACTACGATGCGAGCCAAAACAAACTCTTCTTCAAGGACGGCTCATTCATTAATGCAGACGCGGTCTTCATGTCTATCGGCGACATGCCGGTACTCGACTTTTTGCCTCCGGCAGTGCATGTCGAAAGAGGCTGGCTCCAGGTCAATGAACTCGGCCAGACCTCAGATGTGAAGGTCTTCGGCGTGGGCGACGCAACCGGCCTTGGCCTGGTAACGCATGCCATCGGCAGAGGAGCGGTAGTGGCAGACGTAGTGCACTACCAGATGGCGCATGCGCCAAGAGCGCCAGAGATGAAGCAGAAGATTGCGTACAAGCGCATCAAGACCCAGTACTACGAGACCTGCAAGCTCGACTTCGATCCGGGCAAGGAGGGCGACCGCTGCATGTCGTGCGGAAACTGCCGCGACTGCCGCATGTGCGAAAACACCTGTTTCTATCAGGCGATTACGCGCAACGATCTCGGCAATGGCAAATTCGAGTATGTAGTTGATGAGAGCAAATGCATCGGTTGCAGCTTCTGCGCTGGCGTCTGTCCGTGCGGGGTGTGGGAGATGGTGGAGAACATTTAGTATGGTTGTTTAAGATTCTGATGTAAGAATGGCCGGATGGCATCGCACCATCCGGCCTTGTTCATCAGGCAATCATTTCATCATGATAACCCAGCAGCGTCTGTTCTCCTGCTCATTCATCTCCGGTTTTGCCACCCTTCAGCCCGCCAGCATACATTCCGGCCGGCTGTCAGGAATTTTACGGCAGCCGGGGCATTATTCATCCCGCATCGGCTTGATAAAGGTGAAATAGACCATCGTCCAGTTGCCGAGAACCATAAAGATCGTCGCTACGATGCTTGACAACGCCAGAGAGGATATGCCGGTGAGTGCGTGTCCAATCGTGCAGCCGCCGGCCGTAGCAGCGCCGAATCCCATGACAAGGCTGCCCACGAAGACCCGCATGAGTTCCTGCGCCGGTGGGGCCTGCCATTTGAACTCCTTGAGGATTTTTGCGCTGATATAGGCGCCCAAAGGAATCCCGAAAATATACAGGGCGCTCCAGGTCGCCGTGAAAATGCCCCAGAAATCAAACATCGGATCGAATTTTGCCATACTGTTGCCCATGGTTATTGCGAGAAATGCTTCAGAAGTTGGACCCGCGGCGGAAAGGCCTCGCGCCTGCCCACCCCAGAAGTAGGATGCCCATATGGCGAGAACCATCACCAGCCCAAGTAGAATGCCGGTCAAAGGCCAGGTATATCCTTTGTTTGTCTTGGCTTTCAGAGGATTGCCATGCAACACAAAAGGAATAATAATGA
>JBBIQQ010000020.1:0-747 GCA_037442225.1 Nitrospirota bacterium | reverse complement strand
TGCCCATTTGAATGACGGCCCTCCCAAAAGATCCCAGAGGGCTGGATTTGTTATCGCGTCTTCTCCCTGCCCGATTGTTGCTTTGAAGCTCTTCAGATACTGCATGACCGGCTTAAGCGGCCCGTTATAGGTTGCCAGCAACGATGCTGCAAAGCCGAGCGTTCCGACGACAGCCGATGTGTATCCCTCTCCGATCCTATAGATGATGCCGCTTCCGCAGCCGCCTGCCATGACAATCCCGAGCCCGAAGATGTAGCCGCCGACAATATTAGCCACATAATTGAACTGCTGCCTGCGCAGACCGTCTTCGCCAACAAGTCCGAAATCTTCAAGTAGGTTTGCGCCCACAATTGCTATCAGCAACGCGAGAAAATATGCCCGCATGAGTGTATAGTCATTCATGAAAATGACGTCCCGAAATCCGGAATTCATACAGAATCGCCCGCGCTGCAGCACAAATCCAAAGAGGATGCCGACCACTACGCCGCTTATCAGAATCATTATTCCGGCGCTGCTTGCTTCATTCATGAACACTCCTCCTATTTACCATGAATTGGAATATCTATGCCCTTTTGGCAACTGCATGATATTGCTTTAAAAAAGCCGTGGTACATCCTGGCCAGATGCACCACGGTATGCGAGCGGAGGTTGCACACCTCAAAAGAGACTAGTGGCCAGATCCAAAAAATTTATACCCGCTGAAAATTGAGCTGATGAGGCCGTTCCGTTCGATGATGTCATTGTGCC
>JBBIQQ010000019.1:3735-24157 GCA_037442225.1 Nitrospirota bacterium | reverse complement strand
GAGTCCGCTGGACTGCCGGTGCGCATGGGAGTTCCGCTCAATCCGGCGCAGCAGGCTGAAAAAATATCGATAGAGTCGCTTCTGGCACTTGTTGAAAAGAGGGCAGGTACTCATATTATTCTTGATGTTCGAGATCTTCAGGAATACCGACGGGGGCATATCCCGGGTGCTGTGAACGTGCCGGTGAGGGAGCTTCAGAGAAGAGCCGCATCTCTGCCATTCGACAAGCCTCTCATTGTTTATTGCAATACCCAAAAACGCAGCTTTATCGCTTATCGCAAGCTGGTCGAGCTGGGATTCCGGAAAATATTCTTTTTTTCCTTTCTCGAATGGATGGAAGCTGACGCACCTGTAGTAAAAACTTTTACCGAAGGGATCCCGAAACAATGAACAGAAAGGCGATGTCAATTTTTTCGTGCTGTCAGCCGTCATTTCTTTTATGATTATGAGCAGAGCATCATCCTTTGGCGGACTGGAAAGAAGCAGGCTATCCAGCCGCAAAAATATGCAGGCGGGGCTCCTTGTGAGCCCTAATCTCGCCATATTGCTAATAGTTCATTTGGCGGAAATAAAAAAAGGCGCGTGATTTGATGTGAAATAGGGCGGATTGTTTCTCACTATCGCCGAAATCGCAGAATGCCTCCTGAATTCGTGTTCCAGAAATAATCTCACCATTTTTCTGTTCCATCCGGCCGGATGATTGAAGTTGGTATAGAGAGACAGGTCCGCTTCATAAAAACTTCCAGTTCCGTACCGTTCCGCATCAGGCACGCCGACGGGCATATTGAAAACGGCGAGGTTCAGAAAATCTATGGCATCTGCCAGTTGAACGCTAAATTCAAGTGTCCTTCGCGCCTCGGCAATCGTTTCTGCGGGAGTTCCGAAAAGGAGGTAGACATATGTGCCGATCCCAGACTGTTTCAGCGTCTGAAGGGCTTGTGCCGCGGTATCCAGCTCAATGCCTTTCTGTAACGCGTCCAGTACCTTCTGATCTCCGGACTCGACTCCGAGCTTCAGCATTGTGCATCCTGACTGCTTCAGCGCACGACAAAAATCGGGTTCTGTGAGTTCTCTGCCGATGCGTGCAAATCCGTACCACTGCGCGCCGGGAGGATGCTCAATCATTGCCTTCATGAATGACGGACTCATGGCATTATCAAGAAGGTGAATGAGCTTAGGCTGCAGTTGTTTCGTGAGCAGAGATAGCTCTTCGGCGGCTTTCCGGGGCGGAATTGGCTTGTAGAGGTTGTCCTCGGCATTTTCGGGACAAAATGAACATCTGTTCCAGAAGCACCCGCAGGATGCGCTGTAAGGCAGCACCAGACCTGGTGAGAGATAGTCGTGCAGCGGCAGGGTTCCGTAAGCTGGCACATGCTGCACCCCGCTGTCTGCGCGCACTCCCGCGAGCTCCAGAATGGCATGCTCTCCCTGCCCCTCAATGCAGATGTCAACAAGTCCGGCAAATGGATTGTTCCAGCCGGGACGCCGCATCCATGATGTGATTAATCCGCCGCCCAACACCAGTTGCAACGAAGGATAGCGGCGCCGGAGAAAGCCGATTAGCGAAAAAGCGCAGAGAGCCTGACTCAAATAGGCAAGGGAAATTCCGACAGTCTTTGTTTCTTCACGCTCTATGGCAGCGGGCAGATGCTCTTCAAAATATCCGTAAAAAGGATTCCATTCCGGTTTTTCCGCCGCTCGCAAGAGGTCGGAACTTCGGACCGGGGACAAGGAATTGTGATGGAAATTAGAGAGGCTGATAATGGAACCGCTTGGCCTGCCCGAGTGCCGGAGTGCCCGGTTTACATCCTCGACTGCCCGTTTGTACCGGCCCGGATTCCCGCAGATTTCCGGATTTCTGAGAGCGGAAAGATTTCGCGGAAGGCTGCGCAGCGCTCGATCAGTCCATGTATCCAAGGGTTCATGCCGATGTTCCCCGCCGTTGCGAAGGACATGGATCATCCCTTCCAGATTCGCATCGAGTACGGAATGTCTGACGCCGTGAGCTGCAAGAGTCCCCGCGAGTCTGGCAATGCCGGCGGGGGGTTCCGAAGGTTTTGCAATTGGCGGATAAATAAGCAACATGCATCAGTTCGCGGGAAGCACGGTCCGGTAAGAAATCCCCATCGTCAGATGTTCACGATTTTGTAGCCGAACGAGATCTTTGCGGAATGTTCGAGCGTTGCTTTCACAGAACAGTATTTCTCCATGGAAAGTTCAACCGCATGTTTCACCGCATCCTCGGAAACAGCATCTCCGGTGATAATCCATTCAATATGTATCCCGGTATACCGTTTTGGATATTCGTCCGCTTTATCTCCAGAAACTGTCACCTCAACAGCGGTAACTTTCTGGCGTTTCTTCCGGAGGACCGATACGATGTCCATGCCTGAGCAGCTTCCAACGCCGATAAGCAGCAATTCCATCGGCCGCATGCCGGTGTTGGCCCCCCCGTCATCGGGAGCCGCATCAAGAACAATGGCATGTCCGGTTTCCGATTCGCCGATAAACTGCATCCCCCCGGTCCACTTCACTTTTGCGGTAACGCTCATTGCAACCTCCCTGGGTAAAGGACCCCTGCTGTTTGAAATGCTGTATTCTCTATTACCATCATTTATGGGTGGGATACCTGGATCCGCTGAATGGCAGCAGCTCTTCCGGTTGCCGCGTCAATCTCCACAACAACGGCGCAGAGAAGGGCTTTTCCGGATGCGACTTCGAATTTTTTCGGCATCATCGTCAGGAAGCGTTCAACGATCTGTTGTCTGTCGATGCCGATCACCGAATTCACCGGGCCGGTCATTCCGACATCGGTGATATAGGCAGTACCGCCGTCCAGAATCTTTTCGTCAGCCGTCTGAACGTGCGTATGCGTTCCTATTACTGCGCTCACCGATTTATCGACGTAATACCCGAATGCTATCTTTTCAGAAGTCGCTTCAGCATGAAAATCAATGACGATGTTCGGCGTGACGCTGCGGAGGCGTTCGATCTCTGCCCGAGTCGTTCTGAACGGGCAGTCGAGGTTTTGCATGAATATTCTGCCCGAGACATTGAGCACGGCCAGCTTTCGGCCCTCCGGCAGATCGATTATTGCCGAGCTTGCCCCGGGGGTGCCTGGTGGATAGTTGAGCGGGCGGATAAGGCGAGGCTCCCGGCTGATATATTCAAGAGTCTCTTTTTTATCCCACACATGGTTGCCGGTCGTCACGACCTGCACCCCTGCGGTGAACAACTCAAAGGCAGTAAGCTCGGTGACTCCGAATCCTCCGGCGACATTCTCGCCGTTTGCAACAACGGCATCAATTTTATAGCGGCTGACGATGTTCGGCAGGAGGGAACGGACTGCAACCCTGCCGACCCTGCCGACGACATCGCCGATAAAAAGAATCTTCATGCGTTATTTGGCGTAATCCACAAACCGTGATTCACGGATGACGGTTACTCTGATTTGGCCCGGGTAGGTCAGTTCCGTCTCAATCTTCCTGCTCAAATCACGGGCTATCATGGAGCTCATGTCGTCATTTACCTGTTCTGGCTTGACGAGTATGCGCACCTCACGGCCTGCCTGAATTGCATAGCACTTTTCAACCCCCTGAAACGAGAGCGCCAGCTCTTCAAGCTTGCCGAGTCGTTTCAGGTAGTTTTCGATGCTTTCTTTCCGCACCCCGGGACGAGCCGCTGAAAGAGCATCGGCCGCGGCAACCAGTCCGGATTCCACGCAGTTCACTTCAAATTCTCCATGATGAGATACGATGGCATTGACAACAAAATCGTTTTCACCGTACTTTTTTGCAAGATTGCCGCCAATCTCCTGGTGTGAGCCTTCTAATTCATGGTCAACGGCTTTGCCGATGTCATGCAGAAGACCGGCCCTCCGGGCAAGTTTTTCATCAACGCCGAGTTCTGCTGCCATCATTCCGGCGAGATATGCTACCTCCTTGGAATGCTGCAAAATATTCTGGCCGTATGACGTCCGGTATCTGAGTCGCCCGATGGTACGAATCAGATCCGGATGAAGGCCGGAAACGCCGAGATCGAAGACCGCTTTTTCGCCTTCTTCCCGAATGGTAGCCTCGACATCCTTTTTGACCTTTTCGACGATTTCCTCGATGCGGGCGGGGTGGATACGGCCGTCATGCACAAGTCTTTCGAGTGAGAGGCGGGCGACTTCCCGGCGAACCGGATCAAACCCGGAGAGGGTCACTACTTCCGGGGTGTCGTCAACCAGAAGATCTACGCCGGTCGCGGCTTCGAACGCCCTGATATTACGGCCTTCCCGGCCGATAATGCGGCCTTTCATTTCATCACTGGGCAGAGTGACTGCCGAAACGGTCGCATCCGCGACAAAATCACTGGAGTAGCGCTGAATTGCGAGGCTTATGATTTCTTTCGCTTTTTTCTCGGCGATTTCCCGGGCATCGTCTTCGATCTTCTTTGCGAGCTTCACAATTTCAAACTGAGCATTTTCTTCAACGCGGCGGAAAAGCTCCTGTTTGGCCTCATCGGAGCTCATTCCCGCTATGCGCTCCAGTAACATCAACTGCTCTTTTGCCAGAGCGGTTGCCTGCGTTTCCTTGTCGGAAATGGACTTCTCACGGGAATTCAGATCCCGATCCCTGCGGGTAAACTCCTGCTCTTTCTTTTCAACCTGCTCAAGTTTCCTGTCAAGCTGCTCTTCTTTCTGGCGGAAACGGTTTTCAAGGCGGCTGATTTCACGGGATCTCTCTTTGAGTTCCTTTTCCGCTTCAGCCTTGAGCTGATAGGCAAGGTCTTTTGCTGAAACAGCGGCTTCTTTCTTGACAGCTTCTGCTTCCCGCCGCGCATCCTCAATAAGTGACCCGCGCAGTTTCTGGACTTCATCCCTCTGATTCTTTTGGCTGGAGCGATATGTGAGAAAGAAGAGTGCGCCGCTCGCGAGTCCGACAACGATTGCGATGATGACGTGCATCAGTAGGTCGTTCATGTTGTTTCCTCCGTATGTCAGTGTTGCCTGCTGGCGTCTGGGAACGCCGGCAACGCGCAGGCATTACGGCAAACGGCGGATAGAGCGAAAGCCAAGGAGTTCGTTAAAAATATCAGGAATCAGAAAGGAGCAACCGGCAAAGCCCGTTTGGGGCTGAGCCTGAAGCAAATCGTTTATTATCATCACGCTGCCTGCATTCGGCAGTTGCGCAAATGCGCATGTGTATGAGCTCCTTTATGCGTTCAGTTATTCCCTGCATCTATCCACGGTTACCGTACAGAAATTGCCACCGCCGAACATGCACTAGTCTGCTCAGCGCTGGCAATTTCAGTAAAGCGTACCCACCCTGTCGTGTGGTAAAAAACAGATCCCCGGAATTAACAGGTGGGTGCCTTGAAGGCGGCTTAGGCTTTCTCCCGCAGGAGACATGCACACCGCGTGCCTTATACCCGGCTCCCTAAAGATCTATTTTGCCGGATCATCTCTTTTACCAAATCACGGACAGGGCAGGTGCATCCGGCTTGTACATATATAATTTTATACCAGAAAACAGAGCTTTTCAGCAATACGAAATTGACGTCTCGTTGATCAGCGAATAACAAGTGATTGAGAATGCCGGCCCACAAACTGGCGGTCCGGCAATGAAAAGCGTAACAAGAGCGAACGGAAAAACCTCGATCCGGAGGGTCTTTTTACGGTGCGCCAAACCGGATGCCGAGAAAACCCTATCGGTGAATGTCAGGAATTGGCTGAATCGGTCGCTTTGGCCGGAAGTCGATATCGCTGTCGATAACCGTTTTTTTCTGCTGCTGCGCTTGCGGTTGCGGTGCCGGTTGCTGAATGGAGAGATCCTTTTTGGGATCGATGGGAGATGGAATGACCTGAGGAGCCGCCGCTGAGCGCTGTTTTCCGGTCAGCATGATGAGACTGATACGTCTGTTCCGCGCGTCCTTCGGGTCGTCCTTATTTAACAAATCGGTATCTGCATAGCCGACAACACGGGCGACCCTGGCTGTGTCGATGCCGTTGTTTTCGAGTTCCCGGCGTGCGGCCGAAGCCCGCTCTGTGGAAAGTTCCCAGTTTGTGCGCTGGCCGCTTTTGAACGGCGCGGAATCAGTATGTCCTTCAACGGCAATTTTATGCGGATCGTCTTTGATATTATCCGCAATAACCCGCAGAATTTCTTTTGCCTTCTCGTTCGGCACTGAACTGCCTGATGCGAACATCGGAACGCCCTCAGTATCAACAATCTGGATGCGGATTCCGCCGTCGACCGCATCAACATAAATATTGTCTTTCAGTGTGTGAAGTTTGCTCTCGACAGCCTGTTTGATTTTATCCTTGAGATCTTGCTGCTGAGTTTCGCCGCCGATTGATTCGGCAATCGTCGTTTTGACCTCTTTCTGAATGGATTCAGATCCTTGCATGAACGATGTGCCTGACTGCTGGAAGAGGTTGAAATTGCGGAAATAGTTGGCAAGCGCGGCAAGTTTCACCGGATCCGCCATCGACAACAGCCAGAGCAGCAGGAAAAAGGCCATCATGGCGGTGACGAAGTCTGCATAGGCAACCTTCCATGCGCCTCCGTGATGTTCAGCGTGGCCTTTCTTGACGCGCTTGATGATGATGGTTTTGGATTTGTCCGGCATGGCTATTTTTTCAGCGCCCGGATAGCTTCTTCAACTTCAATAAAGTGCGGTTTCACATGTCCCGGGACGACCCGCCGGGCAAACTCCACCGCTATCTGAGGAGCGGCCCCCCCGACAAATGCGATGATTCCGACCTTCAGCACGTTCAGAAATTCTTTTTCCCCATGAACGATAGTCTCAAGATTCCTAGACAGGGGCGCAACAAACCCGTAACTGAGCAGAACGCCGAGAAAAGTGCCGACAAGCGCCGCCCCGACACTTTGACCGAGCACATCCGGCGGCTCCTTCATTTTTCCCATTGTGATAATAACGCCGAGAACTGCCGCCACAATACCGAGAGCCGGCATGGCATCACCCATATTCGCAATGGCCTTTGCGGGAGCGAGTTCTTCCTCATGCACCATTTCGAGCTCATTGTCCAGCAGCGCTTCCAGTTCGTGGGGGGCGATGCTGGTTGTCATGACTGTGCGCAGCGTATCGGATACGAGGTTGACGGCATGGTGATTCTTGAGAAATTTCTGATACTTGCTGAAAATCTTGGAATCCGCAGGGTTGTCGACGTCCGCTTCAATAGAAACAAGACCTTCTTTGCGTATCTTGGTGAATATTTCGCTCAGAAGGAGCAGGATGTCCATATAATCATTTTTGCCGTAGGATTTGCTGGTCAGTATCCTGACAAGGCCGGCAACAGTCCCTTTGATGACCGTCATTGAGTTTGCGATAACGAAAGCGCCGATGGCGGCCCCGACAATTATGACGAATTCTCCGGGCTGGAAAAGCACATGAAAATTGCCGCCGCCGTGGTGATATCCATAGACAACGGACATGATGACAATGAGGATGCCTATGACCGCAAGCATATTCTGTTAATCCTTTCGCTGCGAACGGAGGATTTCGCGCTGTTTTTGAAACACAAAACGTACAATAATATCCCGGATTTCATCGGTAATTGCAATATACCGGGCGCAGGCCGATTTTTCATCCCCTTCGACGACAATTCCGTAGAGATACAGCGTAACCGGAGGCATCAAAGGCAGCCGCATCTTCATTTCAATCGTATCCCCGATGCTGTATTGCTTATCCGGCCGGAAACTGAGACCGCCGGCGCTGATATTTACGGCGTGAACGGGAAGCCCGGCTGCGGCATCGTCATGCTCCGCCAGCATCCGGATAACGGCATCCATTTTCTTGTTCAGAAACCGGAGCCATTCCGCCATTGCGGAATCCCGGACATCGAGCGGAATAGGCTCATCAAGGGCGATAAGCGGGGAGGCAAGGCGGGATTTCACCGTGCCATGTTCGTTCTCCGGCACGAGGCGAATCGCCATGGGCAATTCCGCGTCCACCCGGGTGAATTCACGGTGATCCATTACCTGACTATCCGATGGTTCTTTTAATCCCATACATTTAACTTTCTTTAGATTATAACATCCCACTAAAACAGGATGGTTAATCCGGCGGCATGAGCACCAGCTCAACCCGGCGGTTTTTTGCGCGGTCTTCCGGAGTATCATTTTTCGCCAGAGGACGATACTCGCCATATCCTGAGATGGTGAAGCGGTACGGATCAAGCCCTTTGGCTACGAAAGCGTGCAGGACACTCGATGCCCTGGCTGCCGAAAGCTCCCAATTGGAGCGGAACCTGCCGCCGGGGCTGATCGGGACGTTATCAGTGTGTCCTTCAACATAGAGCCGGCCGGGCATTTCCCTGAGCTTGTCGGCAATGCGGTCTATAACGCCCGCGGCTTCCGGCCGGATGTCAGCGGAGCCGGAGACAAAGAGGGCATTGTCAGCAAAGGTGATGACAACGCCGCGCGGCTCATTGTTGACGGCAATGCTGTCTTCGTTTTTGAGTACGGCTTTGAACTCTTCCGTCACGGAGCGCTCGGTTTTTGGTTTGTGCAGCTTGATGGGGTCGTCAATGACCTTGAATACCTGCCTGAGCGAGAACGAGAATTGCTCCATTTTCACAACATCCATGGAGGAGAGTGCGTAGAGCGCCACAAAAAAAGTGAACATGAGCGTGATAAAGTCAGCATAGGAAATAAGCCAGCGATCCAGATGTTCCGGATTATCATCTTCGTTTCTTCTTTTTCTGCGCATTCTCATAATGAGTCTGTCCGCACTATGCCGCGGGCTCGCGGTCGGCCAGGAAAGCGTTCATCCGGGTTCTCAGAAAGTACGGATTCACCCCGCTCTCGATACCGAGTACTCCTTCCACAATCAGCTCCCGGATGAACACCTCTTCGTGCATGCGGTTGATGATTTTCTTTGCGATGGGGATAAAAAGCAAATTGGCGGACCCTACGCCATAAATGGTCGCAACGAACGCGACTGCTATGCCGCTTCCGATCTTTGACGGATCGGTTACATTTTTCATGACGGTGATAAGGCCGAGTACGGCGCCGAGAATCCCGATGGTAGGGGCATACCCGCCCGCTGATTCATACACACGGGAGGCGAGCTTCATGGAATCTTCATAGGTGTTGATTTCCTGGTGGAGGATATCGCGGATCATCGCGGGGTTCATGCCGTCAATCACTAGGTTCAGCCCTTTGCGCATGAACGGATTATCTATCTTCATGATTTCCGGCTGCAGAGCGATCAGCCCCATTTTTCTCGCCCTGACCAGCAGCGCAATCACCTGCTCAATGATTTGATCGGGATTGTGCTGCTTTGCCCGGAAAATAAGCGGCAGGCACGCCAGAGCGTGCCGGATGTCGTTCAGGGAAAAACTCAGGAGCGTTGCGCCGAAGGTGCCCCCGAACACGATGAGGACCGCGGCATACTGCACCAGATGTCCGGTGGTGCCCCCCTCAATCAGATTGCCGCCGACGATAGCGCCGACGCCAAGCAGTATGCCAATCACGGCTGCAAAGTCCAGTCGCATAAATCCTTCCTTCAGTCAGGGCCGCACCAGCAGGCGGCTGACAAAATTTACTCAATTATAGGAGTTGCCTAACGAATTATCAACAGATACGCAAAGCCTGTAAGACTTTATCGGGAGAAATCCCCAAAAATTAAGTGCTTTGTTTTGTTAACATACCATACCTGCTTCCCGCGATAATATGGAACGACTTTTTGGCATTATAGGACAATCTGTGAGGGCGGTCCGGGCATTCAAGCTCAGAACCTTCTTTTGTCTTGCGAGCGTTTCTCTTGGAATTGCGGCCATGACGCTCATTGTCGGCGCCACTGAGGGCGCCTACGCCAAGGCTTTTGAAATTGTTGCAATGTTCGGTCCCGACGCACTCATTGTATTCAGCGGCGGAGATGAAGCGCGTGCGATCGGCATGCGCCAGAAATCCCTCACCCTTTCGGATGTTGACGCGGTGAGGGAGTCATTTCCATCGGCAAAGCTTGTCGTGCCCATGACAACGGTGCCGAATGCCATGGTGGCGTATCGGGAAAAAAAAACGCAAACCCTGATTATCGGCTCCTCAAGCGATTACAGCAGGGCATGGAGCTGGCCGGTCAGCCAGGGGAGTGACTTCAGTGATGAGGACGTCAGAGGACTCCGCAATCGCGCGCTGGTAGGGCAATATGTTGTAGATGAACTCTTCGGCGCTGAAGACCCTGTCGGAAAATATTTCTTCATCAAGGGAATCCCCGTCGAAATAGTCGGCGTCTTATCCGTTCGAGGCACCTCGCCTGGCGGCGCCAACCTTGACGACCGCGTCATAATGCCGTATACAACGGTCATGCGGAAGATACAGAATGAATCGACGTACATCGCCGCGATGCGTGTTCGCATCAGCGATCAGAAAAACCTCGACTTTTATGCTGAAGACCTGCGCCTGTTTTTACGGGAACGCCATCGGCTGCAGCCGGCTGATCCGGATGATTTCCGCATTATTTCTCCTAAAGAGATCATCAAGTTTCTCGTCGCGCTGACCGGCTCCCTCGTTGCTTTCCTTGGCATAACCGGAATAATTTCGCTTGTAGTGGCGGGGTTTGTTCTCGCGAACCTGTTTCTGCTGTCGGTGCAGGAGCGAACCGCCGAAATCGGGATTCGCCGGGCTACGGGAGCCCGACGAAACGATATACTTACGCAATTCCTTGCCGAGGCGCTGCTGTTGACGACGGCGGGCGGCCTGCTCGGCCTGCTCCTCGGCATTGCCGCCGGAGAACTCCTTGAGCCGGTGATGAAATTTCGCCTTGTCTTTTCGTGGAAGGCCTTTGTTGCCGGCATGCTGCTCTCGTGGATTGTCGGCGTAGCCTTCGGCCTGCAACCGGCGCGAAAGGCGGCGAACCTGAAGCCTATCGAGGCAATCAGGGGAGTTGCCGCATGAAACTTTCCAGAATCCTGCTGAACCTGAAAATTGCCATTCGGTCGCTGGAAGCCTTCAAGGTCAGGACGGCACTGGCGGTGCTCGGAGTCTTTCTCGGCACGTTTTCGCTGATTCTCGTCTCCAACCTCTCAGGATCTCTCAAACTGAAGACCGAGCTTGAACTTGAATCTCTCGGCAAAGACCTTCTTATCGTCCGCAGCGGACTTGTGCGAAGATTCGGACCCGGCACGTCGCTTATCAGTGACGCAGCTTCGCTGAGAGCGGCAGATGCCATTGCCATTGCTGAAGGAGCCAGTGCGGTTGCGGGTGTTTCTCCGGCGGCGAACAAGTCATTTCCGATCCGGTTCGGAAGCAGGACATTATCGTCAGTGCTTGTTGCCGGTGTTACGCCGTCGTTTCCGGAGATTCGCAACTTCAGGGCAAAGGAGGGCAGTTTTATCAGTGACGAAGACAATCATTCTCAGCGTAAAGTTGCCGTTCTCGGGAAAAGAGTGGTCGAAAAGCTGTTTGGCGACAGCGACCCCATCGGCCAGTATGTCATGATCTGGCGCGTTCCCTGCCGGATTATCGGCGTTATGGAAGAAAAGGGCGTTGATATATCAGGAGCCGACCTGGACAACCAGATATTCGTGCCTCTGAACATGTTCCTCCGGAGTCTGGTCAACCGCGAAAGCATCAACAGCATTTATGTGCAGGCGGTGAGCACAGCGCATCTGCCCGCAGCAAAGTCGCAAATTGAGGACATTCTGCGGCGGCAGCACAAAATCGACCGTGACAAGAAAGATGATTTTACTGTCATTGATCTGAAAGATGTGGTAAAGCTGAAATCCGAAGCTACTGCAATGGTGACTGTCCTTGGAAGAATGGCGGCGGCGGTTGCGTTCACCATCGGCGGCATTGGCATACTGTCTATCATGATTCTCATTGTCAATGAGCGGCGTGTCGAGATTGGCATCAGAAGGGCGGTCGGTTCCCGCAGGCGCGACATCATGACGCAATTTCTGGTGGAGTCTTCTTTTATTTCTCTCATGGGGGGCATCGCTGGCGTTGTGTTCAGTATTGCGGCGAGTCTCGCGGTCTTCAGGGTGTCCGGCCTGCCCGTTGTCATCTCTCCTGCCGGATATGTCCTTGCATTTGCTGCAACCATCAGCGTCGGTATTCTCGCCGGAATCTACCCGTCGCGCAAGGCGGTGCAGATTCAGCCGGTTGACATTATCCGCTCTGCGTGAAGCCGGGCTGCATGATATGACGTCCTGCCATGACTGGATTAGTCGAGGTGCGGGAGTCGGAGCTGGCGGCTTATGCCCTCGACCCGGTTTTTGCCGAAGGCCTTTGCCTGATAGAGCGCCCGGTCGGCATCGTTGATTATATCCTTGAAGTCGTTCATATCATCGGAGAATGACGACACGCCGATGCTGACCGTCACCGGCGTCTTTGCGGCAATTGCCTGCCGGATTCGTTCCGACACTTCAAACGCCTGCTGAAAAGACGTCTCCGGCAGCAGAGCGAGAAATTCTTCTCCGCCGTATCGAACGGCAAGGTCCGATTCCCGAACTTCCCGTAGCATGATGCGGGCTATGTCGACCAGCAGGGAATCCCCAGCAGTATGACCATGCGTGTCGTTGAATTTCTTGAAACAGTCGATATCAAGAATAAGCATTGCCAGCGGGGTTCCGTAGCGTTTGGCCTTTGAGAAATTCCGTTCGATCTCGAGATTCAGGAAACGGCGGTTCGGCAGTCCGGTGAGGGGATCGTGAAGCGAAAGAACTTTTGTTTTTTCATAGAGCTGCGCGTTCTCGATTGCGATACCGATCTGGTTTGATATAGTGTGCAGCATCTCCCGTGTCTCCCGATCAATCTGCGCGGGACTTTTCGGATAGAGACATATAACGCCGGTTGTGGCGTTGTGCGAACTCAGACACATGATGAAATGAGCCTGAAGCTTGAGGTGTCCGGCTTTCTGCGCGGCGAATGCGCAGTCATGCCGCGGGTTGTAGCAGTAGAGAAACTGGTCGGGCCTCTTCCTTTCATAAGAGATGCTCATGCAAAGCGCTGTCTCCGTGTCGATTTCCCGATGGATGGCAACGACATCTTCCGGAATTCCGATATGGGCAGCCAGATGAGCGCGATCTTCGTCAAGCACATAGATCATACCTTTGCGTTCCAGGTTGAGAAGTTCAATGTTGGTTATCGAGAACAATGCTGCGGTAAGAAGTGTCTGCAGATCAAGCGAGCGGGCAGTGACCGCCGATACGTCATAGAGCGCCTGAAGCTTGTTGTTGATGCGTTTCAGCTCAGATCGGTGCTGACGAATCTCTTCCTCCGCCTTTTTCCGCTCCGAAATGTCGGTAAATGTGGCGATAAACAGCCGCGTGCGGGGAACCGGCGAAAGACAGAGGAAAATGTGGCGCGACTCGCCATAGCGGTCTTCCATGGTTGTTTCGCAATTGTGCGACGATGGATTCATGTCGTTTTTCCGGTGTTTTTTCAGCGAAAGGATGTGTTCAAAATCACGCGGGGAGAAAAACTCGGCGAGGCTTTTCCGGTTTTCAAGCTCACGCCTTGAATAGCCGGTGGCATGCGCCAAAGAGTCGTTTGCAAGCACGAGAATCGCTTCTTCATCCAGAATTGCCATGGCCGTTCCGCTGCTTTCGAAAATAGCCCGATATATGCCTTCTCCGAGCACTGCGTCAATGTGCGACTCCGAAGATGGCGGATGGGGATGAAGACACCAATAAGTCTCGCTGACACTTTCCAGAAAAGAACGCAAAGAAGCTGTTTCAGGCACAGCAGACCCGATGTGTTCTTCAATCTGCGTTTTCAGTATGGGATGGTGTTCCTGCACAGCCTTTGCTCAGTCAACTACATTGTTGATGAGGACTGCATCTTTAACTGCCTATTGTACAGATAACGTGGCTATAGTGCAATACAATGGATTTCATAATCTTGAGCAATAGACGGGCCCAAAAATAGAAAAAAGCGGACACTCCGCACGAATTTTACCGATCTGTCCGTTCAGCGCGCAGCGTGAAAAACACTTGCTATCGGGACTATCTCTTGAAAAATCATTGAATATCAAGGGCATTATTATTTATCCCTCGCCTGTGAGCTAATACCACTTGACGTCTGAGCAAAAAGCGCTATAATTATAATTCAGTGAAGCAGAGAAAACTAAATCAGGAGGTCTTCATGAAAAAATGGTTGCTCGTGTGTGTATTGGCAGTATTTGGTTTCATGATGGGGTGCGCAACAACGCAGATGGCCGAAACCAAGGCGACACCGGCGTATGCCTTTGTCATTCTGCCGAGCAAGACGGTGGACGTTCCGGTTGCCGGCGGACAGAAGGTCACTTTCAATCGTGGAGAAGTGCTGAAAAAGGCTTTGATGGATGAGTACAAGGGACAGGCGTCTGTTGTTGAAGGACAGCCCGTGACTGGCGCAATTATCGTTGAGCCCCGCCTGACCGAAATCTGGAAGCGGGGCGATGTTGTCAAAGAAGGCGTAGCCGCTGCTAACGTAAACGGCAAATGGATTGCGGGTTATTATGGCGAAGTCGACGGCGATATTGACGCCAAAGGCGCCAAAATTAAAGTCGAAGGCGCGGCGGCGGAGTTTGCAAAGAAGGTTCGCGCAGAAATCGCCCCGTAGCGGCGATTCTTTTTCAGTCCGAAAAGGAGGCTGAAAAAGCCTCCTTTTTTTATGCGTTCATGACACGCGCTGCGTGAATAAAAAAAAGAGGCGGCGTTGTGTAACGCAACCTCCTGATTTCACTGGTGGAGCTGATCGGGATCGAACCGACGACCTCTTGAATGCCATTCCGGGCCGGGTGACTGGACAAGTGCTTGAAAATACCAGCTAAAGCCTTGACTGGAGCCATTTTGGAGCTTATTTATTTATTGAAAAATTATGACTGACTGGATTTGGTGCAGCCGGAGCGCATAGTCGTGGATAATTACGGGCGCGTGAAGAGACAATGCTACGAGAAAGAACTTATAGACTAATTCATTTCGCCAGTGGGCCAATAGCGAAAACTATAGGCAGTCTTAGAGGATCGCCATAACCGCACCTCATAAGTCACAGTCTTGATCCTGGGCGAGTAATGACGTATTGAGCGAGATGGAACATTATTTCAGGTTACGAAGAAATTCTGTGGCTGGTACAATCGTAATGCCGTCTCTCAAAAGTTTCTCTTCGCCTCGATATATCAGAATCCGTTTTGCCTCGGGATAGTCTTCAGCAAAAGTTTTCAATGCGCGAATATCTTGCGGATGGATGTGAGTTGCATTCTTTACCTCGATTGCCTGAAATAGGTCATTTCCATAGACGACAAAATCCACTTCGGAGCCGGCGCTTGTTCTCCAGTAGAAAAGCCGGCATCCGGGGTTCCTATAGTCTATCCACGCCTTCAGGTGTTGAGCGACAAGACCTTCAAGGGCGGCACCCCATCTTTCTTCGGGCCGATCCAGAGGGCCCGAAGGCCGCAGCGCCGAAAAGATACCGGCATCGAAAAAGTAAAACTTCAAATGTGCGACTACAGCACGCTTAGCTCTCTTGGTGAATACCGGAACGCGATATGCGAGAAGCAAATCTTCGAGTATCCCGACGTAGCTCTCCACTATTTTGCGCTCGACCTGGCACTCCCGTGAAACATTGCTAACATTCAGCACAGCACCATGCGAAAAGCTGACAGCTTCCAGGAACCTGGAAAAATCTCCAATGTTTCGCGTCAGTCCTTCCATCTGCACTTCTTCCCTCAGATACAAGTCCACGTAAGCTTGAAGTGTTTCCGAAGGTTTCGCACTATTTAGAACAAGAGGTATCATGCCGACTTGAAGGGCTTTATCAAGGTCGAACAGACCGCCAAGTTCGGCTGCCATAAAAGGATTCATGTGCTTCATAAGCGCCCGGCCGGCAAGCAGGTTCACACCCGTCTTCCTGAGCTTCCGGGCGCTGGAGCCTGTCATGATAAACTGCGTACCACGCCTCTCTTCTATAAGACTATGCACCACTTCGAGAAGTTGCGGCGCCTTCTGCACCTCGTCAATGACTACGGTTCTTTTCCCCTCCTGCGCGCGCACAAGCTCCTTGAGTCTCTCTGGACGTCCGACATAGTTCCTGAAAACGTCGGGAAGCAGTAGATCTAAATATAGAGCATCTGGATGTTGTTTCTTGATAAAAGTAGATTTCCCCGTCCCTCTCGGTCCGAGCAGGAAATAACTCTGCTTGTCGGTCTTCAGGAATCTTCTAATAGTTTCCATTATCAGTCCAATTATGGAAGTGCATAATCCAAATATAGACTATATAAGTTTTAATGTCAAGATGGTCTATGCATAAATCGTTTTCTCCCCCATTAGGGAGACAGTATCAAAGTAGAGTTTCCGGCATTTTGCTGCAAGTATTCGGCCGGTGTCGGCGCATTGATGAAGATGGCGGTCGAGAAGGGGCGGAAGGTGAAGAAGAACATGAAACTCGGCATCTGCGGCGAGCATGGCGGCGATCCGTCGTCTGTGGAGTTCTGCCACCATCTCGGGCTCGACTACGTGAGCTGTTCTCCGTACCGGCTTCCCATTGCACGTCTGGCGGCGGCGCAGGCTGCGCTCAAAAAGACCGGGAAAGACCTCTCGAAGTCGACGGTCTAGAGAAATCATGAAGTCGGAGGGCCGCGGCTGATGAAGCCGCGGCCCTTTTTTTCAGGCAGTTGCAATGGAGCATGCATTGGCCCGAATTAATCGTTAAAAAAGCATGAAAAAGTCAGTCAATAGTTCATTCTTACCGAATAGATCAGCTTGGTTTCCTGATCTTTGCCTACTTTCACCATGAACTCCACCAGCCGCGATGAAGTTTTTGTGTAGTCGTGTGAAGTGCCGATCATGGTCCAGTCGCCCGGAACCGGCTCCAGAACTTTTACGACGACATCTTCTTTCTTGTGATTGCGTAGTGTAATCTCATAGCTTGCCTCATAAATATTTTTCGCGATTTTCTTCCAGTCTGTCTGTTTCCGGGTTGCGACAACATCGAAAGCATCGCCGAGCCTGATGCGAATGATTTCATCCTTGGGCGTATGATCGATGCGGTCTTCGCCGATGAACTGGAGACCGCCTTCGCGATCTTTTTTATACGCCCGGATTATCCCCCTGGGAAGCGGTATGCCGAGGTTATGCTCTCTTCTGTTTGCAATCTCGACATATACGCCGATTTTCTGCTTCTGCAGGGGTTCGGAAATCTGGCTCCAGTAATGCGACTGATCACCGCGCAGCATAAGTTCTTTCTTCACCGGGATCTCTTCGGCGGTGATAAAGCTGATCTGCTTGATCTGGTTCTGTTTGATTGTAGAAGGACGCTGCAGTGTATACAGGTGATACTCAAAAAGAGATTCTTCCCTGAATTGCTGCACGGGCGCAGCATCGGCCACTGCTCTGTACATCTTGCGGCTGTATTCAGCCTCGTCTTTTACCCGGTTAACATCACCAGCAACGAGCTTCACTTTCGCGTTCTGATATGTTCCCCCGCTTTTGTTGTCTATCGTGACCCAGCCTGCAATATCAGAACGGTCATCCCTGTCATTGAGGATGATTACATATTCAGCGCGCCAGGTAATTCCGCCGGTCAGGTACGAAGCCTCAATTTTCTGCTCGGAGGCACCGCTGTTTGCAAGCACCCAGACGAGAGTAGGCTTTGCAATGAGCGTATCGGGAACCCCGGGGAACACGACACGGCCGGGGTGGCCGAAGGTAATTTCATCGCCGATCTGGTAGATAGCGCCGTTGTTGTTGGAGAGCAGCCTGGCACTAACAATCTCTTCTTTATCCGTGTACGGATTTTTTTGATAGAGCTTCACTTCCTTGCCGACATACTTGTCGAGCAGTTTCTGCGGATTCAGAAGGTCGTACTCGTAATTCTGCTCAAGAATCCTGAGTTCGTCCGGATTTGTCAGCGACTTCATATGCACGGTTGCCGGCATGACCTGTTCGGCAACATCCATAAAGCGCAGCGTGCCGGCACCTCTGTCGAGCCGGACTGTCCGCTGGTCTTTCACCAAGCCGATATTGCTGTTATAGATCGTTATTGCAACCGATGTCTGATCTTCAGCGCCCGAGCTTCCCGCGATGGCTTTCATCCCTGCGGCAAAGCCGCCGGATGCGAAGACCAGCGTGAGCAACAGTATCAGAAATGTTTTCATGAAGACCTCCTTCGCGGTTGGCGGGAATATGAAAAAGTCTACCGCAGTCACCGGCAAAAAGCCATACCTAAAATATTGGGCGTCGCCGCGCTGACGCCTGCTGTCAAGAGTGGACACAAAGCGCTCAAGCAGCCGGATCCCGCCAGGCCTAGGCTGTAAGGTTAAGGCCAGGGCAATTTTGGACAGAGTGATGGACGCAAAAAAGCCCGATTCAGATTGCCAGAATCGGACTCATTATCATGATATTATCTTACTGTATGCGGGCAAAAAGGTCAGAGTGTATAACCTCTTGATTTTTTAAAGTGGAGCTGATCGGGATCGAACCGACGACCTCTTGAATGCCATTCAAGCGCTCTCCCAACTGAGCTACAGCCCCGACACAAGAGTTATCAGAATATCATTCCGAATCCGGTAATGTCAAGACTGCGCGCTATGGTACGATGTATACGTGAAGAAAAAAGTCGTCTGCGCGGGCACGTTTGATCACTTTCATCCGGGGCATGCCGATTTTCTCCGCCAGGCCAGGAAACTGGGCGAAGAACTTATCGTCATAATTGCGCGCGACGAAACCGTTTTGCGGATTAAAGGCTTTTCTCCGACTGATTCGACGGAACGCAGGCGGCAGAACGTTCTGGACAGCGGCATTGCCGACAGTGTCGTGATGGGTCAGCTTGGCGAGGACATGTTTGCCATTCTGGACGAACTGAAGCCGCATATTCTCGCGCTTGGATACGACCAGCGGGTTCGTGAGGAGAGCGTAAGCGAACGGTGTCCATGGTGCGAGGTGGTGCGTCTGGAAGCGTTTCATCCGGAGAGATTCAAATCTTCCCTGTACCGGAAAGAAGGATGCTGGAAGAGGGCTGGAAACCCGGAAGTCGGGAAGCAGAAGGCAGAAGGCGGCAAGAAGCGAGAAAATTCTTTTTAGCGAGAAAAAGAAAAGGGGCCTGGCTCTCTGGAGCCGGCCCCTTTCCCGTGCGGTCTGATTACTTCACAAAAGGATTTGCATAGAACGTAATAAGAACAACGACGAGTGCATAGATCGCGAGTGACTCAATCATCGCGAGACCGATGATGAGGGTCGTCATGATCTTGCCGGATACGCCAGGGTTGCGGGCAGTACCTTCGGTTGCGCCGCGGAGACCGTGACCCATGCCGACACCGCAACCGAGCGCTGCAAGGCCGATTCCGAGTGCGCAGCCGATTGTTGCCATGCCGTAGTAGCCAAGCTTGGCGGCGTCAGCATCTCCTGCGGCAAACGCAACGGATGCGGAGAATGCCATCAGGATTAAGGCGATTGCAAGAATTTTCTTCATTTTGTTCCCTCCTTTCCCGAAAAATAGTTTAGTGACCTTCTTCCACCGCACCGGCGAGGTACAGTGTCGTCAGGAGCATGAACACGTATGCCTGAATGAAGCTTATGAGCGTGCCGAGGCCAAGAATAACGACAGGCACAATAACGGGTGCCAAGAGAGCAAGAATTCCCAACAGCATATGTTTTGCCATCATGTTGCCGAAAAGTCGGACAGAGAGGGTAATCGGCCGGACCAGATGGCTGATGATTTCAAGGAAGAACATGAAGATCATAAATGGAATCGCCGCTGGCGACTGAATCGGGCCCATGAAGTGCTTCAGATACTTTATTCCGTGAACCTTGAAGCCGTAAACATTGTACAAAAGGAACACTGGAACCGCCATGGACGCCGTGGTATTGATGTTGGCGGTCGGAGAGTCAAATCCCGGAATGAGGCCGAAGAGGTTGCATGTCAGAATATAGAGAAAAATTGTTCCGAGCAGGGGGTAAAATTTCTCGCCGTAATGATGACCTATGTTGTTTTCCGACGTGGTCTTGAAAAAGTCAGCAAATATTTCCATCACATTCTGCGCGCCGGACGGAACAAGGCTCAACTTGCTTTTTACTGCGGCCGCTGTGCCGATAAGCACACCCATGGCAAGCCATGAGTATGAAACATATGCCGGGACTTTCGGGAGTATTGCGCCTAAGATGCTCGGTGATTCCACGGGAAGCCTCCTCTATGAAAATCGAAATGAAAATACGAAAAAACTCCATTAATCTTAATGCACCCGGAACAGAGAGTCAATTTTAAATAATTTATAGAGGTATTATATTTCCCTTATGTCATGCGAACAGCCCTTATCGCGATATCCTTGCGGAATTGCATGCCATCGAACGAAATGTCCTGTATCGCCCGATAGGCGGTGGCCCGGGCGGCAACGATATCGGCTCCGCTTGCCGTTACTCCGAGTACGCGACCGCCGTTGGTAATGCAGGCATTGTTTTCCCCGAACGCGGTACCAGCATGAAACACAACGACGT
>JBBIQQ010000019.1:0-3714 GCA_037442225.1 Nitrospirota bacterium | reverse complement strand
CCTGCTCAAGACCGGAAATGACATCGCCTTTGGCGTAGGCGCCCGGATATCCCTTTGATGCGAGCACTACACAAATGGCGTGTTCCGGTTTCCACTGCACATCCAGGTCGGCAAGGCGTTCGTCGGCAATGGCAAGCGCTATATCAACGAGGTCCGTCTCAAGACGGAAAAGCACCGGCTGGGTTTCCGGATCGCCGAGGCGGCAATTGTATTCAAGCACATAGGGTTTGCCGCCGGCTATCATCAAGCATAGAGAATGCCTTTGTATTTGATTCCGTCGGACCTCAATCCGTCGATGGTCGGACGCATGACGCTCTCCATGACGAGATCCTGCATCTCAGGCGTAATTACCGGCGCGGGGCTGTAAGCTCCCATGCCGCCGGTGTTTGGCCCGTGGTCATGGTCAAAAATGCGCTTGTGGTCCTGCGCGCTTGCCATGGGCACGATTGTGGCGCCGTCCGTAAAGACCATGAAGGAAGCTTCTTCGCCGACAAGACATTGTTCGATAATGACCCGGTCTCCCGCAGCGCCGAAAGCCCGATCTTTCATGATGCGCTCAATCGCCTCAATCGCTTCATCGACCGTCGCCGCAACGAAGACGCCTTTGCCGGCGGCGAGACCGTCAGCCTTTATGACCCTCGGAGCCCCCACCATGCGCACATGTTCCCGCGCATGGACATATGAGGAAAATACCTTGTAATCGGCGGTTGGAATACGGTGGCGGCGCATGAAGTCCTTGGAAAAGACCTTGCTCCATTCCAGTTGCGCCGCCGCCTGCGTGGGGCCGAGAATCCTGCGCCCCTCCTTTTCGAATGCATCCACAATGCCGCGCGACAGGGGCTCTTCCGGTCCGACGATGGTGATGTCAATCCAGTTGTATTTGACGAAGTCCACCAGCGCTTCAAAATCCGGGCCGACCTCAATGCATTCGGCAAGTTCGGCAATGCCGGCATTGCCGGGGGTGCAATAAATTTTATCGACATGGCGGGACTGCGCGAGCTTCCAGACAATGGCATGCTCACGGCCGCCTCCGCCGATTACGAGGACTTTCATAATTTAGAGGTTCCTTTCTTCCGACTTGGTCACCAGCCAGAAAACCACCCCCAGCGTAAGAATCAGGGGTATCAGGTAATACATTTCATGCATGTTCTCGTGGCGGAGAGCCTTGATCATGGTGTCCCGGATAAACGCGACGAGCGCCACCCCGACGAAGACACTGATGCGGAACTTGCCGCCCTTGAGGTGCCTGATTTCGGTGTTCATCAGCTCAATCATCACCCACAGGATGAGCAGGGAGCCGAGGGCGGTGATAATAGCGTGGGCGAAGTTGGGATCCCTGGCGATATTGATAAGATCCGAAACAAAAAGCCACACCACGCCCAGTGTCAGGCCAACCAGGGAGAAAACAAGCACCAGGTTCATTGCCTGGGAAAATTTTTCGGTGTACGTCACCATCATGTTTTTCACACGATACGCGGGAGAGTATGTCCGGAGTTCCTCATCGATGTAGCTCGAGGTGATGACATCAAGGCATATATCGAGAATTTTTTCGACGGAAATGAAGACGCGCGTTCTTTTTTCGTCATCATCAATGTTGTGGTGGATGATTTCCAAGCAGAGCGTGCGCACCATGCTGATGGTGCGGTTCATAAAGTGCGCTTCAACCCCCGCTTTGACGTGCGCCTTTCCGATGCGGGTCAGTTTTTCGAAATATTTTGCGTCATAGACGCCGGAGAAGAGGTCGAGAAACCACTGCCGGCGCAATGCGGAAACATGCTTTCTTTTCGCGTCATCATTTTTGAACAGCTTTGCCGATTCCGGCAGGCTGTCAATCCACTCGTCCACTCTGCCCATCGCCCGCTCTGTCTGCTCCAGCATAAGCTCCCGCACAGAAATGAGCGTGCGGACATCCTCATCCGTGAAATAGTAGTGCGCCTTTATTTCCCTGCATGAGCGCATGATAAGCGACTATTCTTTCCCGGCGATCATTTTCGCCAGATACCCCGAAATCATCGAATCGTACCTGCCGGTATGCGCGAATACCTTCTGCGCAAGCCTGAGGTTGGTGGCGGCGCTTACGGCATTATCACCGGCCTTCATCTCATCAAGGACAGGGCGATAGTCAGCGGGATCGATAAGGACCGTCACATCCTGAAAATTCTTCGACGCCGCGCGCAGCATCGCGGGGCCGCCGATGTCGATGTTTTCAATCGCATCCTCAAGCGTCACATGCGGCTTCGCGATGGCGGCTTCAAAGGGATAGAGGTTGATGACGACCATGTCGATCGGCTTGATTCCCTGTCGTGCGCAGTCCGCGACATCCTGCGGGTTGTGTCTGCGGCAGAGCAGTCCGCCGTGTATTTTGGGGTGGAGCGTCTTTACCCGGCCGTCCATCATCTCCTGAAAGCCGGTGTAGTCCGACACCTCAACAACGGGCACCCCTCCGGCGCGGAGCGCCTTTGCGGTTCCGCCGGTCGAGAGGATTTCAACACCCCGTGCCGCCAGTTCGCCGGCGAACTCCACAATGCCGGTCTTGTCAGAAACGCTGATGACTGCGCGATGAATCATGGCCGATGACTCCTTGTCTCAAGTGCGGCAGCGAGTATTGCCGCTGCTTGCGTTTTATGGAAGGGGCGGGATGAAGAAATTGTATCACAAAACCCCCTTCTCTTTAAGGCTGACGTAAGCCCCGTCTCCGATGACAATGTGATCCAGCACGGCAATGCCGACCAGTTCTCCCGCGTCCCTGAGCCGCCGGGTTGTGGCCAGGTCCTCCTGGCTCGGCGTCGGGTCGCCGCTCGGATGGTTATGCACGAAAATGACCGATGCCGCCGATTCCCTGATGGCCTGCTTGAACGCCTCACGCGGATGAATTATCGAGTTCGTCAGCGTCCCCTCGGAAACCGTGTGCTCGCGGATGAGCTTGTTCTTCGCGTCGAGAAACAACGCGACAAAAAGCTCTTTCTTCAGATGCTTGAAACGCGGGGCGCAGTGCGCATATACCGCGTGGCTTGAAGAGAAGTGATTATGAACCCCGCTGTCTTCCCGCAGCAACCGGCGCCCGAGTTCAAAGGCCGCCTTTAACTGGGCGAGCTTTGCGGCGCCGATGCCTTTCAGTTCAGGGCGTTGCCGCAATTCGCGCAGAGAAGCGCTTTCGATGGTGCCGAGCGTCTTAAAAATGTCGAGCAGTGCGATGCCGAGGCTGACGGCGCTTCTGTCCCTGTTGCCGGTGCGAAGAAGAATCGCGATCAGTTGGGCGTCCGACAGAGCGTCAGCGCCGTGCTTCAGCAGCCGCTCACGCGGACGCTCTGTTTCCGGCCAGTGTTTTATGCTCGCATTTTCGCCCATCGTCAGTATGTCTTTTTTTTCCCGGGTATTGTCATCCGGCACGGCAGAACACGCGGTGCCGATAATCCCTGAATGCGGATCTATTTTACCCGCGCGCCTTCTGTGACGTCACGGTCAACAATGAGCACCGAGAGCCTGCCGTCGACGTCGGTCGCGGCCAGCAGCATGCCGTTGGACTCGACCCCCATGAGCTTTGCCGGCGCCAGATTCGCCACGACGACAATCTTTTTTCCCACTAAATCCTCGGGAGCATACGCCTTGCCGATGCCGGCAACAATCTGGCGTTCTTCTCCGGTATCAACCTGCAACTTGATGAGTTTGTCGGACTTTTTCACCCGCTCGGCCCGAATGACCTTGCCGACTTTC
>JBBIQQ010000018.1:0-24610 GCA_037442225.1 Nitrospirota bacterium | reverse complement strand
CAGTCTCTGATGCACCAGACCGCGTTCGTGCGGCTTGCAAAGCAGGCTGGCATGACATCCGAACAGTTGCTGGAGCGCATTAACCCTAAAGTAGTATCAATGCCCGACTCGCTGAAAAAGGGCGGCGCGGATATGGTCATTGACTCGATACTGGATGACATAAGGGCGGGAAAGAAAGGCCCGACCGCGAAGGAAGCATACGGCGACAATCTGTACGATCACCTTCTGGAAAGCGGGTACATCGACAAGACCGGAAAGATTGCCGACACGAAAGCCGCAATGAAAGAAGCCCTTGACGCGGGCTTTGTTTTTGACGAAGCGGTATTCGATGTTCAGGTGATAGACAACCAGCGGGGCAGGCATTTATATTCCCCGAAGTTTCGCAACGAGGAGGCCGCAGGCAGGCGGGAGCTGCACGACTATATTGCCCGCGCGCTCAAGTCAAGGAACATTGACCTTGCGAGCATGACAAATGAGGACGCGCGGAAAGCCATTTTTGAGAGAGCGGGCAATCCTGAGTCGTATCGTCAGGCCGCTGCTATTGGCGTTAAGGCGCTTGAAGGGCTGGAAGAATACAGCCAGACCGCGTATCATGGCAGCCCGCTCATCTTCGATCAGTTCAGCACCGAGCACATCGGGACGGGAGAGGGGGCGCAGGCGTATGGGTACGGCCTGTATTTTGCGGGAGCGAAAGAGGTCGCCGCGTATTATCGGGAGTCCGCAAAAGATACAAAGGGGGCAAGCGGACGCCTCTACCATGTCGATCTCGCTCCGAGCGAGGATGAATATCTGCTCTGGGACAAGCCGTTGAGCGAGCAGAGCGAGAAGGTGCGGAACTGTTCCCCGCACACGCGGGGATGAACCGGGGATGAACCGGGGATGAAGCGATGCTGACCGCATACAGAGCAAGCGTTCTGCGATCTCGCTCAGAAAACACTATGGCATGAATCCGGCATATCTGCTGGCAGGCCCGGAATCGAACATCTGGACTGAACAGAACCTTGGTGACTCATCTCACTGGGTGCTGTGAGAATCTGGCTGCCTGGCACGACTGTAGGCTTTCCGGTGCGGGCTGCAGGGCGGCGCTACCCTTCCAGCAGCGCCTTCCGCAGCCAAACCCTGACCGCGTCGTTTATCGGATACATCTTGAAGTACTCTTTCGCCTGGTTCTGCTGGACGGCGTCCCGAAGCATCTGCTCCGGAATGTCGTCGACGCGCGCAAGTGTTTCCGCATAGTCGCCTGCGGTATGGCGGAGCAGAAAAAGCTGGGGCTTCTTTTCAGTGGTATCAATATAAAAAACATACCCCCTGATGATCGCCCGTTTTTTCACGCCGCCTTCAGTCTTGAGGATTCTGGGTTCCATAAGATCTTTCGGTTCCGTATCCCACAGGATGTTGTCTATTATGTATTGGTCTTTCCTGACATCAGCAAACGAAGCCATATTCTGAAACATTGGTGAAACCTCCTCTAAAAAATCCATAACCGTAGAGAATAATGAACTCCTGAGTTCCGGGCAGCCGGACCTCTCAGTCTCACGGCACATGCCATTATCCGGGGGTTATCGGCAGTCTTCGTTCCGGAACAGATACCCGCTCAACGGAACCATCGTTCCATGCATGAGAAACATAGAGACTGCAGTAACAGCTTCCGTAGTCGGCAATATCGGGGTCGCGATACGCACAGGGGCATATGATATCCTTGTCCCGCTCTTTCACGCCGGATGCAAGCCTGCATGGGCAGGAACGGTAGCCATAGCGCTCTTCATTTCTGAGCAGCCCTTTTACAATGTCAAGGGTAAAGTCACGGTCGCGGTTCAGCTCAATGCCTTGCGATGCGGCAAATTTCGATAGGACTTCATAAAGCTTTTCGTGGGTCATTGCAGTCCCAGAGCGCTCTTCATATGCGCCTCGTCAAAGCCGGCGATGACCTCCTCGACAACCAGCGTCGGATATGTTCCTGCCGGATTGTGCCGCTTCACCTCTTTTGACGCAAGCCACTGCTCGCCGCTGTCGAGAAGGTCAACCTCGGTGCATGCATAGGCAATCTGTCGGCTATCGAGGAACTGCCGCACCTTTTTGCAGGTCGGACAGGTGCTGAGGGAGTACAAGGTCACTTTCTTTTTCCGTTGTTCCATGGTTATGCATGCCCCACCGGACCTTGTCCGCTTTCCTGCCGGTAAAGCTCGGCAGCGGCAATTCCCGCGTCCTGCAGCATTTCAGCAACTGCCTTATTGACGCGCTTCAGCGGAAGACGCAGCCGTTCCGCAAAATCGTGCAGGGGCATCGCGCCGCCAAAGTGCAGCTCGGCAAGCAGGATTTTCAGCGCGTCGTCCTCAATAAAAACACGGAGCCCTGCATCGGCAATCTCCGCCTCCCGGCACGCCTCTTCAAAAGAGAGCCCGCCCTGCAGTGCTTCGCGGATTCTGGCGATAGCGGTCTCGTAGATAGCGCTCTCCTCAGGGGTATACTCCTTGTATTGAACATCATTCATGATAACTCCTTCGCTTTCTCGCTTGTATTCCGCGTCAGGGAATATCAACTAAACTGTTGTATTATATACCTTACATGTGCTTTAAGTCTTTATCCGGCCATCTGAAGGCCGCGCTCGGGGCGGAATTTGGCGCTGTGCGTTTCAGCTTTGCCGGGAACCTCTCAGGATTCCCCGGCTCCGATTATGCCTAAAGCCAGTTCATGCAGCCTGCTGTTGCCCGAGGCAAGCAGGCTCACGCTCCTGCCCAGATCCAGCGGAGCCTCATCAATTGCAAAACCGGAAGCATCGGTAACCACGCCGCCGGCCTCCCGCACAAACAGTGCTCCGGCGGCGAAGTCTATGCTTCGCGAGGGGGCATTGGTATAGAAAACACTGATTGAGCTGTACGCAACATGCGCTAAATCAAGCGCCACCGCGCCGAGGCAACGAACCCGCCGGGCAGAGCTTAACAGCGGCAACAGCAGCCGTATGTCCCGGGACGGCTGCTGGGCTTCAAAGGCAATGACCCGCATGACGTCATCCTGCTGAGTCTGCAAGCGCCGGCCGTTAAAAAACGCGCCCTGTCCTTTCACCGCCCAAAATTCGTCGCCGGACAACAGATTGATGACATACCCCTGCGTGATATCGCCGACCGTATCGCCATCCGCAACGGCAATCGCCGCGCAATAAACCGGCAGGCCGGAAATGGCGTTCTTGCTGCCGTCGATCGGGTCAATCAGGACTCGCTGCCCGCCGCCGAGAATTTCTCTGGCCCCGAGTTCTTCAGAAATGATGCTCATCGGTTCGCGCAGCGCCGCAAGCCCCGAAAGAATGCAGTCTTCGGCCTGCTTGTCAACCGCAAATGTCCGGTCGCCGCCTGCGCCTTTTTCAAGCGCCCGAGCGGTCGCGGCGGTGAGGCGCACTTTCCCAAGCTCCTGAAAAAGCCGGCTGCCTATTGCCCGCAAATCATCTATGCGCATAGCCACATTATACCCGCCATGTCTCTGTATTGACAACGTTTTCTGCCGAATACTATGATAGACCACTATGAAAAAGCCCGATTTTACGGCACTTGCACGCCAGAACATCCGTTCACTCGCCGCGTATGAAGCAAAGGAAATCCCATGCCGCGTAAAGCTTGATGCGAATGAAAGCCCGTATGCCCCGAAGCTTTCACTCGACCCTGAGGTATTGGCGTCGCTGAACCGCTATCCCGACCCGCAGGGCATTGCGCTGAAAAAGGCCCTCGCGAAGGAACATGCGGCTGCGGAACGTCAGATACTGCTCGGCAACGGTTCGGATGAAATCATCTACAACCTGATTACCGCGTTTGGCGGTCCCGTGCTCTATCCGGTTCCGACATTTTCCATGTACGGCATTATTTCCCAATCGCTCGGCGAGCAGGGCATCGGCATTCCCCTGCAGGGCGATTTTTCGCTCGACCTCCGGAAAATGCTGGCGGCAATCCGCAAACTGCAGCCGAAGCTCGTGTTTCTCAGCTCTCCGAACAACCCCACAGGCAATGCCTTTGCCCGGGAGTCGATTGAAGAGATCATACGCGTTTCGGACGGCATCGTGGTTGTTGACGAGGCGTATCAGCCGTTCTCAAAAGAGAAGAGCTTCATCCCGGAATTGAAGAAATACGGCAATCTTGCGGTTCTTCGCACATTCAGCAAAATCGGCCTTGCTGCCCTGCGCCTCGGCTATATGTTCGCCCATGAAGCGATGATTGCGGAAGTGAACAAGGTGCGCCTTCCGTATAATGTCGGTACACTCCCGCAGGCCCTGGCTCTGGATTCGCTGCGACGGAAGCAGGAAAGCCGGTCTGCCGTCAAAAAAATAATTTCTGAAAGAAAACGGGTTATGAAAGAGATTCAGGGAATGCCGGGGATTGATTCATGCCCCTCTGATGCCAATTTCATACTGGTGCGGATTCCGCGCGCTGACTCCGTGCATGCGGCGCTCGTCCGCTCGGGGATACTGGTGCGGAATTTAAGCGGGGTTATTGCTGATGCTCTGCGCGTGACAATCGGCACCCCAGAAGAGAACGCCGCGTTTTGCGCGGCACTCCGGCAGATACTCAAGGAGCGTTCATGAGAAAAGCGACTGTCACACGGAAGACGAAGGAAACAGACATTACGGTTGCGCTGAACCTTGACGGCGCCGGCACTCCTGACATCAGCACAACGGTTCCGTTTCTTGATCACATGCTCGATCTCTGCGCCTTTCATGGATTTCTCGATCTGAAGGTGCGCGCCGAGGGAGACACGGACATCGATTACCACCACCTCATGGAGGATCTCGGAATCACCATGGGGGAGGCTCTTAAAAAAGCGGTCGGCGACAAGAAAGGCATCAGGCGCTACGGGGCTGCCGCCGTTCCGATGGATGAGGCGCTTGCCCGCGTCGTTCTCGACCTGAGCGGACGTCCGTATCTTGTTTACAAGGTGAAGCCTCTGCGCGGCGCGGTCCGCGATGTCGAGATTTCGCTGTTTGAGGATTTCTTCCGCTCCCTGAGCAATCATGCCCAGATGAATATTCACATCATTGTTGAATACGGCCGGGACCTGCACCACATTATCGAAGCCGTCTTCAAGGCGTTCGGACGCGCGCTGCGCGAAGCGGTGACGCTCGATGACCGGAAGCGCCGCATCCCGTCAACAAAGGGAACGCTTTAACCCGTCCATGCCTGAAGCAACGCTGAAAGTAATCCTGCTGCGCCATACGCCGAATCCGGAAGAGACGATAGCGCTCGCGGCCAAGTTGTGCTACAGCCCGTCGGGCATCGAGGCTCTGAAGGAGCGGATTGAAGCGAAGGACCAGAAGACATTCGTCGAGCGTCTCATGAAAATGGGGCACATGAGCCCGATTGAGCATGCGTCCTTCACCTTTGCTATAGAAGGTATCAGCCGCGCCTGCTCGCACCAGCTCGTGCGTCACCGGCTCGCCTCCTACAGCCAGCAGTCGCAGCGGTATGTCAGCGAAGATGCGGGCTTCGACTATATCATCCCGCCGAGCATCAAAGATGATCCGCAACTCAGGGCAGCGTTCGAGCATTGCATGGAGCAGGCTCAGGAGACTTACCGGCAGGTGGCCGGGAAGCTGAACGAGCGCGGCATTACCGGTGAAGCCGCCAATCAGGATGCGCGCTTTGTGCTTCCGAACGCGGCGGAGACCAAAATAATCGTCACCATGAACGCCCGGGAGCTGCTCCATTTTTTCAGGCAAAGATGCTGCAACCGGGCGCAATGGGAAATACGGGCCATGGCGGACGAGATGCTGCGTCTGGTGAAGGCAGCGGCTCCGGTGGTCTTCACGCAGGCAGGGCCCGGGTGCCTTGCGGCCGCATGCCCTGAGGGGGAATATTCCTGCGGCAAGGCTGTCGAGGTCCGGCAGAAGTACGGGTAATCAGTTTGCGGTGCTTTCGCCGGTCATTGCCGCAAGCGCGGCTTCGAGGCGTTTTGATTCTTCAAGGATAATCTGGACACACTTCCATCCTTCCGAATTCTGATCGAGCGACATCGAAAGCCGCTTTGCAAAGCCCCCGACAATAAGCAGCGGATTGCGGATCTCATGAGCCACAGCCTGCAGCGTATCCTTCACCAGCGGAGACGCGCCGTGATTCTTCAGCACATCGAAGGAAGGCAACGGTTGACGCGCCAGATGATCCTGCCAGATCAGCACTTTCGACGACAGTTCGTTCAGTGAGGTATTGGCCTTTTGCATAAGGGCAAACGTATCTTTGTCACGGTTCACATCAACCAGCAGGCTGTCCGCGATATGGTCAACCTCCTCAAATGTCTCAACCAGTATGTCGCTCAGCACATCCTGGCTCATGCCGTACACCGCTTCAGCTTTTCTGAAAACCGGGTTCCACTCAAGGGACTCCTCACAGATGAGCGCGGCAAATTCACGGGCAACCTCCACCACAAGTGCCAGGGGAGGCACGGCGTCAGCGCTCTCATCCACTGAATGAAAGCGCTGACACGAAACAATGACATCCGGGAAGCGCCAGAAACGCAGGGCGGCTTCTCCGACCTGCCGGTGATCAATGCCAAACTCTTTCTGCTCCCATTGGAGAAGAGGTTTGAGCGGATAAAACTGGAATTCCTTGGTTATCGGCTTCCCCTTCAAAAACATGTCATTGAATATGAGAAAGCCGACTTCAAGCACAAGTCCGGCCACAAAAGCCTCTTCCGGTTTGCAGGTCGCGAGGCTCTGCGCGAGGGTCTTGGCAAGAATCCCCTGATACAGGGAAGAACGCCAGAAGCGCTCATAATCCATCGCTCCGACCTTGCCCATCGGAAAGGTATCGCGCAACGAAAGAGAGAGCGCCATGATTCTCAGATGATTTGTTCCGATGCGCATAATCGCCTGCTCTATGGTTGTTACCGGAGAGGACGACTTGAAAAATACGCTGTTGGCAAGCCGCAACAACCTGACCGTCAGTGCGGGGTCGGTCTCAATCAGTTTCGCCAGGGCATCAACCGATGCATTTTCGCTGGACGCGAGGCCGACCAGCTTCATGGCGACCAGCGACAGGGACGGCAGGGAATAGCCCGACTCTATCTTTCTGAGGAGTTCTTCTGCTGGATCCCGCTTCATATCCTAACGCTAACAGAATCGGCATGATGTGTCAATAGAAAGCCATGGAAAAAACTTCGGAGAGGGGGGAACACACGAAGCGGCGGGGAACGACGGCTCAGGCCTTCTG
Source organism: Nitrospirota bacterium (assembly GCA_037442225.1). Lineage (GTDB taxonomy): Bacteria > Nitrospirota > Thermodesulfovibrionia > Thermodesulfovibrionales > Dissulfurispiraceae > JAAYUK01. Next base: position 17,426 of record JBBIQQ010000018.1, on the reverse strand, counting down.
CCCGCCGGTATCTTCGCCAAAAAATGTGCTGACAATCAGCATCGCAATACCGACCGTCAGCCCAATATCCGCAATATTAAAGGCGGGCCAATGGTAGCCGGACACATGAAAGTCGAAAAAATCGATGACAGCGCCTCGGTTGAAGACGCGGTCGGTCAGATTGCCCAGGGCACCGCCCAGAACCAGCGAGAAGGCTAGGCGGTTCTGCGGATCTTTCAGGATGAGTACCGTAACGAGAACGGTTGCGATGATCGCAACCGCAATAAAGAAATACACCCCGAGGCTTTTGAACATGCCGAATGCGGAGCCGAGGTTTTCTACGAAGACCAGATTGAAAAACGATGTAATCCGAATGGTCTCAAACGGACTGATATTCTGCTGGGCAACATGCTTGGTCAATTGATCGAGCAGCCAGATAAAAATGGCGATGCCGTACGCGCTCCGAGGAGCGATGCGGCAGCGGACCAATTCACGCATCATTGCCCCGCAACGACCCCGTGACAGCGTGCGCACAACTGAGGATGGTCATCAAAAGACCCGACGGCGGTGCTCCAGTTCCAGCAGCGTTCGCACTTCCTCCCTGCAGCCTTGCCGACCTTGACCGCAAGCCCGGGAATGGCCTCGCTCAGGTAAGCATCCGGCAACTCTGCGCCGGTCGGTTCTATCTGGACTGCAGAGGCGATAAAAAGCGTGGGCAGGAAGTCCCGATACTGTGCGAGAACAGCGCCATATTCATCCGGCGCGGAGAAGACAAGCTCCGTTTCGAGCCCACTGCCGACATGCTTTTCTTTTTTCTTCAATTCAAGGGCCTTGTTCGCCTCGTCGCGAACCGCTGTCAGCTTGGCCCAGCGGGCTTCAAGCTCAGAGTCAATGCAGGTCTCGTCCACAACAGGAAATCCCGCAAGGAAAACACTTTCCGGACAGTTCGGATCTCTCTGCGCGATGTAGCTCCAGATCTCCTCAGACGTAAAGGAAAGAACCGGAGCAACAAGTCTGGTCAAATCGACGAGTATGCGGTGAAGCACCCACTGCGCGGCCCGGCGTTCGGGGGAATCCTTCCGGAACGTGTAGATGCGGTCTTTCAGGATGTCGAGATAGAAGGAACTCACCTCGACAACGCAGAAATTGTAGACAGCATGAAAAACCTGATGGAAGTCGAATCGCTCGTAAGCATCCGTCACACGCCTGATGAGTCCGTTGAACTTGGAAAGCATCCAGCGGTCTATCTCAAGAAGGTCGGCGCTATAGTCGCCGCAGTCAAAGTCAGCAATATTGCCGTGCAGATAGCGCATGGTGTTCCGGATTTTGCGGTATGCCTCGATAAGTCGGCTCACAATCTCCTTGGAAAGTTTGACGTCGTCTTTGTAGTCTTCGGCGGAGACCCAGAGGCGGATAATTTCAGCTCCGTTCTGCTTGATAATCTCCTGCGGAGCAATGACATTGCCGAGAGACTTCGACATCTTCTTGCCCTGCCCGTCAACAGTAAACCCGTGCGTCAGTACCGCACGATAGGGAGCATGGTCACGCGTGCCGACCGAAGCCAGGAGCGAACTCTGGAACCATCCGCGGTGCTGGTCGCTGCCCTCAAGGTAAAGGTCCGCGGGCCAGCTCAGACGCTGGTCCTGCCCGACTACGGCCGCATGGCTGACGCCGGAATCGAACCAGACATCAAGAATATCCATTTCCTTCATAAATGAAGAACTGCCGCACTTAACGCACTCGTAAGGCTTGCCGAGCAGCTCCTGAACATCCTTGGCAAACCAGACGTCGGCACCTTCGGCAGCCGTCATGTCAGCAATACGATCGAACAGCGCGTCGTCCTGAATAAACGTGCCGCACTCCCTGCAGGTAATGAGCGTAATCGGAACCCCCCATGATCGCTGACGCGAGATGCACCAGTCGGGACGGTTGACGACCATGTTGCCAATGCGCTCCCTGCCCCACGCCGGAATCCAGGCGGTCTTCTGAATCTCGCTCAGGCATTTTTGGCGAAGTCCGTTCTTCTCCATTGAGATGAACCATTGCGCGGTTGCACGGAAAATGACCGGCTTTTTGCAGCGCCAGCAATGAGGATAGGAGTGCTGAATTTTGCTGGCGCCGAGCAGAGCGTTCTTTTCCTGCAGCAGTGCGATGATGCCTTCATTCGCTTTGAAAACAAACTGCCCGGCAAATTCCGGAACCTCTTTGGTGAACTTGCCGCGATCATCGACCGGCGCGTAGATATCAAGGCCATGCTGGAGTCCGGCTTCGTAGTCGTTCTCACCGTGTCCCGGTGCGATATGAACAATCCCGCTTCCTTCCCCTGTAGTGACGAATTCGCCCGAAATGACCCTGGACTCCCGGTCGATAAATGGATGGCGTGTTCTTGTTCCTTCAAGATCCTTGCCGGTCATGCGGGCAATCGCTTCTCCCGCGAGGCCGATTCGCTCTCCGAGCATGGGCAGATTGTCTTCGGCGACAATCAGAACCAGGTTTCCTTGAGCAACAGCGGCGTAGCCAAGATCGGGATGAACCGCAAGCGCAAGGTTGGCCGGAAGCGTCCACGGGGTGGTCGTCCAGATAACAATAGCAACCCGCTTTCCAGCGGCCTGCGGTACAAGACGGGCTGCATCAGAATCAACCACAGGAAATGCGACAAAGACCGACGGCGATTCCTTGTCATTGTACTCAACTTCAGCCTCGGCAAGTGCCGTTACGCAGGACGGGCACCAATGCACCGGCTTTTTCCCCTTGTACACCGACCCGCGCCGGACAAAACGGAAAAACTCACTGACAATCGAAGCTTCGTAGCTATACGACATCGTCAGATACGGAGAAGCCCAGTCGCCGAAGACGCCGAGGCGTCGGAACTCTTCACGTTGTATGGCAACATATTTTTCGGCATATTCACGGCAGAGCCGGCGCTTTTTGAGAACGTCGAAACTCTCTTTTTTCTCGCCGAGAGCTTTATCTACCTGAAGCTCGATCGGCAGGCCGTGGCAGTCCCAGCCCGGAACATATGGGGCATAATGACCCTGCATCGCCTTGTACTTGACAATGATATCCTTGAGGATTTTGTTCAGCGCATGGCCGATATGGATATTGCCGTTTGCATAGGGAGGCCCGTCATGCAGAATGAAATGTTTTTTGTCACGGTTCGCATCCTGCATTTTTTCATAGATGCGGGTTTCTTCCCAGAAACGGATGATTTCCGGCTCCCGCTGACTGAGGTTCGCCTTCATCGGAAAATCGGTTTGCGGCAGATGCAGAGTATCTTTATAGTCCATAGGCATAGTTTGTTATCGTACCACTTGGCCTCATGGTGCTGCAAGTCAGAACGCCCCGACTACAAGGCGCGATGGCGCTGAAGCTGCCTTGTTCATGAGTTCTGACAGATATGGGAGTGCAATACAGCGCTGCTCCAGAAATCTCAGCGTCCGCTGGAACATTCCTCGCTTTGGCCTGATGTTGTAGAGAGGAAAACTCCCCGGTCTGAAGCCATGGGGTTTCTGGCCGGTCTCGAGATATCGGCTCGTCCCATCTCTAAAATCAGTCAGCAGCTGAAAGTTGACTGACATGGGATATGGTGGTATTGTAGGAGAAAATGGATAGCTTGATCGGAGGTCATATGCTGAAAGATTTCAAGGAGTTCGCTCTCCGAGGGAATGTTGTCGACATGGCGGTCGGTATTATCATCGGGGCTTCATTTGGCGGAATTGTGAATTCTCTGGTGTCTGACGTGATTATGCCGCCGATAGGTCTGCTCCTCGGAAAAACCGACTTCTCCAACATCTTCCTCGTTCTGAAGGAAAGCGCAACCTTGCCGGGACCCTATCTGACGGTGGCTGACGCGAAAAAGGCAGGGGCAGTTACGATGAATGTCGGTGTATTTATCAACACGGTCATCAACTTCCTGATTCTGGCATTTGCCATATTCATGGTGATTCGCTCCATAAACACAATGAAACGCGAGGCTCCTCCGGCAGCGCCGACCACAAAAGAATGCCCGTTTTGCTGCACAACCATAGCAATCAAGGCGGTTCGTTGTCCGAATTGTACCGCAGAATTGAAAGGATAGCCCGTCATGAGAAGAATCCTGTGCGCCGCCGCCGCAATATTTCTCTTCGTGTATGCATCTCTTCTGCCAGCGCAGGCTTCCTCATTCCTGGACACCCTGCTACAGAAGCCGACGGGAGTGCCCGTAAAACAGAGCGATGCAAACATCGCTGCTGGCCTGAAAGAAGCGCTTGCCATCGGGACCGAAAATGCGGTAAAAAATGTCGGCCGCACGGACGGATATTTCGGCAACCAGCTCATACGGATTCTTATGCCTGAAAAGATGCGCAAGGTTGCCGATACGCTGAGCATGATCGGGTACAAAAAAGAGGTTGATGAATTTGCACTCAGCATGAACCGCGCTGCCGAAAAGGCGGCTCCGCAGGCAGGTGCCATTTTCGCCGATGCCATCAGGCATATGACCATTGAGGATGCCCGCAAGATTCTGGCCGGCAACGAAACTGCCGCCACGGACTTCTTCCGCTCAAAAACGACGGCAAAGCTGACCGATGCTTTCAAGCCGGTCATTTCAAAAAGTCTCGATGAAGTCGGTTCTACAAGGTCATACCGGAATCTCATGCAGAAAGCTGACACGGTTCCCTTCCTGAAAAAAGAGTCTCTCGAGCTGGATTCCTATGTGACGGGCAAGGCTCTTGACGGCCTTTTCACCATAGTCGGGCAGGAGGAAAAGCGCATACGGACCGATCCGGCAGCACGGGTCACCGACCTGCTTCGTTCAACGTTCAGCCGTTAATCGTATTCTTACGCTGACTGCCGCTCAGGTATACTAACCGGATGGACTATCGCCTTACGGAGAAAGCAAAAGCAGCCGGCTGAGCGGCGAAGATAGGTCCGGCGGACCTGGAAGATATTCTCAGCGGCCTCGAGAAGAGTCACGCTCCCGGTCTTCTTGTCGGTCCGGGCGATGATGCGGGTGTTTTTGTGCATAACGGCATCGCGCTCATCGAGACTGTTGATGTCATTGCCCCGGTGGTTAATGACCCGTTCACATTCGGCGCAATCAGCACAGCCAACGCTCTCAGTGATGTATACGCGATGGGGGGAACCCCGCTTACCGCGCTCGCGATTGCGGGATACCCAGCGTGCTCGTGCGAACCGCAGATTCTTCGTGAAATCCTGCGCGGCGCTGCAGCAACACTAAAAGAGGCGGGTGCTCTTCTGGTCGGCGGCCACAGTTTCGACGACAGTGAGATTAAATTCGGCCTTGCAGTTACCGGAACCGGCGATCCCCGGCAGATTCTTCGGGTTGGGGGTGCTCAGCCAGGCGATACGCTTATCCTCACAAAACCAATCGGCATAGGGATTATCACGACGGCGTTAAAAGGCGGAAAAGCGCCTTCAGATGCGGTTCAGGAAGCAGTCCGCTGGATGTTGACCCTGAACGCACAGGCGTCAGCATGTGCTCTTCGCTCGCATGCCTCGGCATGCACGGATGTCACCGGCTTTGGTTTGCTCGGACATGCCAATACGATGGTGCGTCGCTCCGCAACTGATTTTGTGATACATGCCGGCAAAGTTCCGGTGCTGCCTGGCGCATGGCAACTTCTGGATGGGGGCATGGTCGCTGAAGGCGCATACAAGAATCTCAACTATCTCAAACCGCAGGTTTTCTTTGCCGACAGTATCTCCGAAGAAATGAAACTCATGCTGACCGATCCCCAGACATCCGGAGGCCTGCTCATCTCAGTAAACGAAGTGGCTCTGCCCCTCTTCCGGAATGCGGGTATTTTTCATGAAGTCGTAGGCTCTGTCGTTGAGGGAACTGGGAAAATCAAGGTGCTCGCCTCATAGCTAGAATCAATTCTAAAATCCGGACTGGCGCAGTACAGCAACCGCATAATACATTAAAAATGCGCTGCATGAGTCTTTGTGCGAAGATACTATAGCTTGCAATCGAGGGAGAGATTTTCGTACGGATAGGCTTTGAGATACGAAACGAATTCATCAACAGCATGGGTCAACACAGAGTTTTTCTGTATTACCAGTGAGAACTTCCGCAGGATGCGGCCCTCTTTCGGCACCAGCATCTTGAGCGTGCCGTTCTTGATCTCCTTCCGGATTGCCCACTTCGATACAACAGAAACGCCCATCCCGCGCTCAACTGCCTCTTTAACCGAACCGATACTGCCAAGAATGAGCGCGACAGGCATTTCATTCACGCTAAATCCATGATCAGAAAAATACCGCTCAACAATCTCGCGCGTTGCGGATCCTTCCTCACGCAGGACGTATGGTTCCTTGGCCATCTCAACAATCGAGACAACCTTTTTCTTCGCCCATGGGTGGAACGATGGTGCAATGATGAAGAGCTCATCAGTCACCAGCGGCTCAACCAGCAGCTTGCCGCTGGGCTTCGCATCACCAAGAATCGCAAAATCAACAACTCCCGAGTTCAGGAGTTCAACAACGCGCTTCGTGTTGCCGATAATAACGTGTATTTTGATCTTGGGATGCGTCTTCTTGAAGTCAACAATAACGCTCGGAAGGATATAGTTGCCGACAGTTGTACCAGTGCCGATTTTTATGCTGCCCTTAATCAGGCCGGTTATCTTTCCGATATCCTTCTCAGCCTTAGCGTAAAGACCAAGGATTTCCTTTGAATACTTATAGAGGATTTCGCCGGACGCGGTCAGGTTGATGGTGCCGCTTGAGCGATCAAAAAGCTTGGTTTCATAGATCTCTTCCAACGCTTGAATCTGCAGGCTAACTGCAGGCTGAGTCAAATGAATGATCTCGGATGTCTTGGAGAAACTTTTGGTTTCCGCAACCGTGCAGAAAACCTTAAGCTTATGATCTTCCATACCCATGTGCTTTCCAGTCTATCATAAGATTTATTTATATGTAAATAGGTTTTGTTTGAGAACACATGCGGAACAATTTTCTTTTTACCGCTGCCAGCCGTTCCGGACAGTTCTGAATGCCTATGCTTGCGGGAGATTGAACTGGAACTGCGGAAAACAAACGTGAAAAGAACCTGCTTCCAGCGCGGTCATCAGCCCGTCGCGGGGGGGGCTGCACCGGGGAAAGCCCTGGATGTTCCATTGTTGTCAGGACGCACATAATAAAGAATGCGCCGGCACTCAGGACAGGTCTCGATGGCATCGCCGCTCTTGATTTCAACAAAGAGCTGCGGGGGAATATGAAGGTGGCACCCCTGACAGACCGCGTCTTTTGCTTCCGATATGGCCATGCCGCGATGCATCCGCATAAGGGTCGTATAATGATCATTCACATCGGAATCGAGATGCTGAACAATCCTTTTCCTCTCAACCTTTAAGCGCTTTATCTCTTCATTCCGCTCAGCGACCTCAGCCTCAATCTCTTTCCGGACAGTTTCGATGGCGGACGTTTCCTGCTCTATCTTTGCCTTCTGTGCCGCAATCTCCTGAACGGCGCTTTCCGCGTCAGAAAGAATTTGAACCAACGCAGCCTCGAGAGCCTTGATGCTCGCCGCGGTACGCCCGACCTCGGCGAGATTTGCCTGATATGCAGTTGTTTTCTTAATTTCGGACGTGCGGGCTTTCAGCTTCTCGCCGCGATCTCTGGCCTCGCTGAGCTCCCGCTCCTTGTCTCGCTTTTTGTCTGCGGAATCGGCAAGAATCTTCTCGGCGCGCGCATATTCGATTTCAGCGCTTTTCAGGGCAGCTTTGCGATCACCGAGGCGTGCAGGCAGCAACTCCATTTGGCGAATCGCGGCGAGAATAGTAGTGTCGATTTTCTGGAGCGCTATCAGGAGCTGCAATTGATCGTTCACAGAGACTCCTTTATGTGATGCCATTCGCAGCACTGCGTGCCGCGGTGGTAGTTGGTGGGCCCACCAGGGCTCGAACCTGGGACCAACCGGTTATGAGCCGGTAGCTCTACCAACTGAGCTATGGGCCCTGCTGTGCCTCGTAAGGCACCCGTCAATGCAACTGACACACTGCCTGTCAGTCTGCCACGATTACAGGAATATTAACTATACTCAGCTGTTCTCAATCGAGTCAAGATCGGTTCAGAAAATCTTTCAGCCAAAAGCTGCGCGAAGGGTGCTTCAGTTTGCGAATCGCCTTTACTTCTATCTGGCGGATGCGCTCGCGCGTCACTTCGAACTCCTGTCCGACCTCTTCAAGTGTCTGCGGACCGTCTTCTCCGATGCCGAAACGACGGCGGATAATGTCCGCCTCCTTTTCAGACAGCGTGGAGAGCATCTTCTCGATACTGACGCGGAGGTCTTTGAGAATAGCCGCTTCAAGCGGAGAAAGGTGAGCCTTGTCCTCAAGAAAATCGCGAAGCATGGTATCTTCATCGTCACCGATTGGCCTCTCGATTGAGATCGGCTCCTTCGAAATCTTCATAATCGTCCGAACCTTGTCCACCGGCATGCAGGACCGTCGTGCTATATCGTCGACTCCCGGCTCGCTGCCGCTTTCCTGCACAAGCTCCTTCGCCGCCCGGGTTACGCGATTCATGTTTTCTATCATATGCACCGGTATTCTGATAGTTCGTGCCTGGTCAGCCAATGCCCGGCTGATTGACTGACGGATCCACCAAGTGGCATAGGTGCTGAATTTGTAGCCCCGCTGATACTCGAATTTATCGACCGCGCGCATAAGGCCGATATTGCCTTCCTGAATGAGATCGCTCAGGCTGAGTCCCTTGCCGATGTATCGCTTTGCCATGCTGATGACTAGCCGGAGGTTCGCTTCGACGAGCTGGCCTTTTGCCTGGTTCACAACCAATTCTGCTTCATGCAGACGGTGCAGGACCGCACGCAGTTCTCCGGCAGAAATACCTGCAGATGCCTCAAGGACGGCGATTTTTTCACGACATCGGCGAAGCGACTCTCTCGGGGACTTCTCCCGGCGCAGGCTCTTCAACTCATGCTCTGCGGACACCAGTGCGCTGTTGATCCCGCGAACCTCCTGGAAAAATGCCGCAAGCACATCATTCTTGAGTTCCAGAGCCAGAATGTCTCCGAGAATCTGGTCGGTCAGCAGCTCAATAGTATCTGCTGCTTTCATCCGAACTGTCCGTCCGGTTCCGGATTTTGACACTTTGCGCTGCGCAGCGGACATTTGCTGGCGCCTTCTCGACAGCGCCGCTATAGCCCGAATCCTTTTCGCAAAGCGATCCTTTTCGGTAAAGAGGTCACGATCACCCAGTTCCTCAGAGTCCTGCAGAAGCTCAATAAATGGAGCTTCGCCGCGCCCGACAAGCTTGCCCAACTCTGACAGTTTGTCAAGGATAAAGGGAATGGTGATGAGTTCGCGCAGAAACATCCGCTTGCCGCTCTCGATTCGTTTTGCGATCTCTACCTCGCCCTCCTTTGCCAGGAGCGGGATTACGCTGATTCCCTTCAGGTATGCCTTTAATGGATCAAATTCTTCCTGGTAAGAATGCTGAACCTCGGCTTCCGGCTCTTCCTCGTCCCCGTTCTCTTCATAATTCTGGAGCACCAGCTCCTCAGAAAGTGTTCTGCCATCATCCCGCGATTCGCCCTGTTGCAAGTTGTCGCCTACCACACCATAAGGTTCTTTCAAGATGGCACCTCTCCGAAGCAGTGTATTCTCTCCCTTTGCCTCTATCCGTGCTGCAACCGCCTCTTCTCTTCATAAAGCTTCCTGAGTTGATGGGCGTCATTGGCTGCTTCTGCCGCATGTATCAGCTTTGTTATCGTACGAATCTCTATCCCCCTGAAGCAGTCGGAGAGTGTCTTGTCGACGCTCTCTTCATCGGCATGCTGCTGCACCAGGAAACGCGTAACGGTTGCCTGCTCCTCCGGGGAGCACCTCTCAAGGATATGCTCACGCAAACTCTGTATTTTTCCTTCAGCGGCAAGTGAGTGCAGCTTTTCGAATATCCCCCGTATAATACCATCCTCAATGGCGCCGATCTCAAGCATTTTGAGAATCTGCCCCCGCTTATCAGGAAATGCAAGCGCAACGGAAAGAAGAACCTCTTCCTCCAGATGCTGAGCCCCGCCGCGCAGAGGCCTCAAAGGCTGGGTTTTCCCCGTATCTTCCGCCGTGGGACCAGGAACTGAACGCGTCAGTGCTCTGAGTTCTTCGCGCAGGGTGGCTTCATGAATACGTGATCGTTCAGAAAGCTCCCTGAGGGACGCATCGCGAATCAGTCCGTCCGCGCAGTGTGCCAGCAATTGAAGCACTGCCCGCGCGCCATCCAGCACATTGCGCCGGCATTGTCGCAGAATGAACTCAACCGGCGAGAACGCGGAACCAAGATATTTCCGCAATGCCGTTTCTCCCTGCTTTCTGAGCAGGCTGTCCGGGTCTTCTCCCTGTGGCAGCAGCGCTATCTTGACAGTCATGCCCTCCCGGAACGCTATATCCACCGCGCGCCGGGCCGCTGCGATTCCCGGCGCATCGCCGTCGAAAACGAACACCGCCTTGTCGGCAAAGCGACGCAGCTTTTTGACGTGGCCGGTGGTCAGCGCCGTGCCAAGCGGGGCAACAGTGTGAGGAAACCCGAATTGATGACAGAGTATGGTATCAAGATAGCCTTCCGTGATAACAGAGTACCCTTTTTCGGTAATTGCCCGCTTCGCCAGATGAAGACCATACACGGTCTCGCTTTTCCTGAACAGGATACTCTCCGGAGAATTGATGTATTTCGGCTGGTCTTTCGCCGCACTCATGATCCGCCCGCCAAATGCTATAACACGCCCCTGCAGGTCGGCGATGGGAAATATCAGACGGTCTCGAAAAAAGTCGACCGTTCCCCGCTCTCCGAAATGCACGAGTCCGGATGCCTTTATCTGAGCTTCCGTAAAACCTGATTTTTTGAAGTGCCCAAAAAGACCGTCCCGGGCATTGCCGGTATAGCCGAGAGCAAAGCTGTCAGCAGTCTCGGCTCTTAGGCCTCGCTCCTGAACATATTGCCGCGTTTTCGGAGATTTGGCATATTGCTCCTGAAAAAACATGAGCGCTGCCTTCTGCATCGCCATGAGAACGTCTTTTTCGCTCCGGTCTGCTTTCGGACCATACGACCGCGCGAGAGAAACCCCTGCTCTTTCCGCAAGCGACGCGAGAGCCTCCTGGAATGAAAGATTTTCTCGCTCCATCAGAAACGTGAAAATATCGCCGCCCTTGCTGCAGCCGAAACAATGGAAAATCTGACGGGAAGGATTGACCGTAAACGACGGCGTCTTTTCTGAATGAAACGGGCAGAGCCCCTTGAAGTTCTGGCCTGCCCGTTTCAGCTCGACGTATTGACTCACAAGTTCAACGATATCGACGCGTGCTCGTATCTCTTCGGTGATGTTGTCAGCTCTCATAAAATCCTGTCAGCGCGTTTCTCCCGTGGAAACTCAGCTCCGCGGAAAGCGCCGGTAGCCTGAGAATTCGAGCACTATCACCTGTTCATTTTTCAGAACACCATCAAGCAGAAGGTTGATTCCCAGATTATCACTGGCAATGTGTCCGGCGATAACGACATTCAGATGGCGCTGCTCCGCTTCCTTGCGGTGTTCCTCGCTCAGGTGCATGCCGATGATGGTGTTCACCCCGCTGAGCGACAGGCTTTCGAAAATATCCTTGGACCCTTCCGTGCCGCCGGTCATGTCGACAAAAATCCTGCCCGCCGTGCGCTTCTTGGAACCGAGAAAAACCCGGGGGCCTGCATTCAGTTTTGCTGCGTCCTGATATTCCGGTATTTCGAGCAACAACTCGACAACATCGTCAAGGGTATGCGGTTTTTTTTCATCAAAGAGCCTCTGAAGATATGTGGCGACCATATTGTCGGCAGGCGTATGGAGACAGCAGAAGGGAAGGTTCAGCAGCTTTGCCGCATCGGAAACGCGGGCATGGTTAATAGGCATTACCCGGCGGCTGATTTCGTTCATTCGGCTTTCCATCACGCCTTCGGCAATATTGATCGGCACGCCGAAACTGCTAATGATGCCTGCCTGCATTGCCATAACCGCGGAGAGATTGGCAAGTGCGCGGCCTCCCGGATGGTGCGAAACTAACAGGTCAACAGTCACGCCCCGCTCCCTAATTCGATCCGCGAGCAACAGCTCTCCCGTATCGATGTCAATGCCGACAAGAACGGTTTTCACTTCAGCTGACGTGTTCCCGGCAAGCAGTCGCGAATCAGAATAGGGGTTCTCAAGACGATCCAAGTCAAAAAAATCCCGCTCTTTCGGCTTCAGATCTTCGTATTCTTTCCTGACACGGGCAAGTTCAGCCTTGACCGCCTCGACCCCGCGCGGATCATGTTCAATTCCGACTGCTATGGCTCTGGAGAAGAAATCAGCTACGTTCATGGATACCCCTTTCCGTATGCGTGCCTTTAAAATGTCCTGCGAAGAAAAGGCTATTGGAGAAGATCTCTCACACGCTGGTTAACCGCCTTGCCGTCCACAACGCCTTTTACCCTTGGCATCAGGACTTTCATGACTTTTCCCATATCGTTCGGGGTTGATGCGCCGGACTCATGAATCGCATCGCGGATGATCGCGTCGACCTCTTCCGGCGTGAGTTGTCTTGGCATGTACGACTGGATAACGAAGAGCTCCTGCTCTTCCCGTGAGGCGAGTTCGAGACGACCTGCGGCGGTATAGTGTTCGATCGATTCACGTCGTTGCTTGGCCATGGTGGACATCGCCGCGACGATTTCATCATCGGTCAGCGCCGCCGTTTTTTCGATTTCTTTATTTATGAGAGAGGCCTTGATCATGCGGAGAGTCGAAAGTTTCAGATCATTCCGCGCTTTCAAGGCCTCTTTAAGGTCTTGCGATAGGGTGTCGAGGATAGACATTGCTACCTCGATCTCGATGAAGAGAATTTGGAGCGTTTCGCGGCTTTTTTACGGGCAGCGATGATTTTCTTCTTCTTTTTCACGCTGGGTTTGTCATAAGACTCCCGTTTTTTTACCTCTGACAGAATTCCTTCCCGCTCGCACTGCTTTTTGAACTGCTTCATCGCAAAGTCGAACGATTCCGGATCCTTCACTTTTACAGAGGGCATCTGTAACTCACCCCTCTCTATACTAAAATTATAGCTATGATAGATTGAATAGAATATCAAAGAGGGGGGGCGACTGTCAAGAAATCAAGAAAAAGAAGGTGTTATCATTCCCCCTCAAATTCCGTCAGCGCGAAGAACCGATATCCCCGTTCAGCCAGTTTCGCCGCTCCTCCCACATCAGGAAGATTGACAATAAAAGCCATTTCAGCAATCGTCGCGCCGAGCTTTTCGACCAGAGCTGCCGCGGCAAGAGCCGTTCCTCCGGTAGCAATAAGATCATCAACAATCAGAACTTTTGCGCCATGAACAATGGCATCCGTGTGCATCTCAACCGTATCCGTCCCATACTCCAGCTCGTACTCATGCTGAACCGTCTCCGCGGGCAGTTTGCCTTTTTTTCGGACAGGCACGAATCCCCTTCCAAGCGTGTAGGCGAGTGCGCCGCCGATGATGAAGCCACGGGACTCTATGCCGACAATCACATCAAAGCGAACGTCGCCCTTGCTGTACCGCTGCGTGAAATTGTCAATCACCAGACGGAAGCCGACTGGATCCTTAATAAGCGTTGTGATGTCGCGAAACAGAATGCCTTTTTTCGGATGATCCGGAATTGTTCTGATCTTTTCCTTGATGGTCATGCAGTCTCCTGCCCTCTGCACGCACACGATGCAGAGCTGATTTTCGGAATTGTGCGGAGCAGAAGCTCTTTTACCGTGTCGGCATTCTTTTTCATAATTTTAAGTATCATTTCCCACGTCACCGGCTCTTCGCCCGCTTTCCAGCAGTCGTAATCGGTTGACATTGCAATGCTCTGGTAACAGATTCCCGCCTCCCGTGCCAGAATCACTTCAGGAACGGTAGACATGTTAATCACATCAGCACCCCACATCCGGAAAAGATGCGATTCCGCCTTCGTCGAAAACCGCGGGCCTTCGATCGTGATAACCGTACCCTTCACATGATGCCGAATCTTCATCTCTCTGGCAGTTTTTATCAGCACCATCCTCAGATCACCACAGAACGGTTCGGACATAGGAGTATGAACCACTTTGTTGTCATGTAACGTAAGCTCGCGGTGTTTCGTAAAGTCAATAAACTGATCCGCAAATACGATATCGCCCGGCTTGATCTTCTCCCGGAGAGAGCCGACCGCCGTCGTCGCGAGAATATGCGAACACCCTTCCCGCTTGAGCGCTGAAATATTTGCGCGAAAATTCACGGCCGTCGGATAGATTGTATGTTCCTTGCCGTGACGGGCAAGAACGACAACGTCGACTCCGCTTATCGTGCCGGTTGTCAGCGGCGATGATGGCTTGCCATAGGGGGTTTTTAGATGCTTCTCTTTGATGTCCGTCATAAGCCGCGGATCGTTCATGCCCGATCCGCCGATAATGCCAACCCTCACCTTCTGCATCCAATTCCCTCCTTATCTAAAGAAACTCTTTGTATAAACGCGACGGAATTCAGATTTCTCAGCACCAGAAGTTTCCGAAACCCTGCTGCAGACTGAAGATACCCGGCTTCCCATTTCCGATGCATAGGATCCTTTTCAACTCATGCGTGGCAATCATCAGGCTACCAGGATAGTTTGCCGTTCGCAAAGTAATTCTACCGTTTTTTCGTTTTTCAGACAATAAAAAAGGGTTTGCGACGGAATCGCAAACCCGGAAAAGACAAGTGGCGCGCCCGAAGGGATTCGAACCCCTGGCCTACAGATTCGTAGTCTGGCGCTCTATCCAGCTGAGCTACGGGCGCAACCAGATGATAATGTTACCAGCAATGCGGCTCTTTTGGCAACCCCGCACCGACCGCACGCTCTTGAAGAAATCTATGCCGTCGCCGCGCGCAGGTTCATCGAACGACGTGTCACAGCCTGCCACCAGTCAACGCGCACGAAGTCCTTCCAGAGCACGCATCATATCCTCCGGCAAGGAGCTCTTGAATTCAAGATGCCCGCCGGTCACTGGATGGGTGAACCCGAGAACCTCGGCATGGAGCATTTGGCGCGGGAACACGACTTTTCCTTGGCTGCGATCGAGCGCTGCTTTCCGGCCATATAACGCATCGCCAAGCAGCGGATGGCCGATTGCGGAAAAGTGAACTCGAATCTGGTGCGTACGGCCGGTGCCGAGTTTTGCTTCGACAAGCGTTGCCTCCGGGAAACGCTCAAGAACACGCCAGCTCGTTACCGCCTCTTTGCCGCTCCTCGTGCGGGTCGACATTTTTTTCCGGTTGCTTGCCGACCTTCCGATCTCAAGAGCTATCTCGCCGCTTTCGCCCTTCAGCCCGCCATATACTATCGCCTGATAACGGCGGATGATGGTTCGTTCACGGAACTGTTCGACAAGATGATAATAAGCGCTGTCATCAAGAGCAACAACCATAACGCCGGAGGTGTCTTTATCGAGCCGGTGAACAACGCCTGGCCGGAGCGGTCCTCCCACTGAAGCCAGTTTGCCGCAGTGGTGCGCCAGCGCGTTCATCAGGGTTCCCTGACGATGCCCGGCTGCGGGATAGACGACAAGTCCGGCAGGTTTGTCTACAACGATGAGATGAGCATCGCGATAAAGCATAGAGAGCTGAATATTTTCAGGGATAAGCGCTCCTTCATCAACACACGCATCCGCATACATTATGACATCGCCGGCCCTGAGCTTGTGGTTTGGGGTTGCCTCTTTGTCGTTTACGCGGATTGCAGCGGCATGAATAGCCTTCTGCGCCTGCGATCTGGTCAGACCAAACAGGCGGGCAGCGACAACATCAAGCCGCTCGAAAACGTCATTGTGAGAAATACTCTCTTTTTTCATGAAGTTGAAAATAGTATAGCAGAGTGATAAAATGAAGACTTACGTGGGCCTGTTATATTATGTAGACATGTGCGCACATCACTTCTGCATTTCCGGAGCATATCGTGAAGCTCAACGAATTGACCATTGTTGAAATCCGCCGCCTTCTTGACAACCGGGATGTTACGGCACAGGATGTTTTGCACGACGTGCTTGGCCGTATCGATGCGGTTGAAGACAGGGTTCAGGCGTATATCACGGTCACAAAAGATGCCGCGCAGTCTATGGCCGAACGTGCGGACAGCGCACTTGCAGCTCGGAAGACCGCGCTTTTGACCGGCATTCCGCTCGCAATCAAGGACAACATGTGCACTGCGGGAATCCTTACCACCTGCTCTTCAAAAATTCTTGAGAATTTTGTTCCACCGTATGAGAGCTCTGTAACAAGCCGTTTTGTGCAGCAGGGGTATGTGCTGACCGGCAAGACGAACCTTGATGAATTTGCGATGGGGTCATCAACAGAAAACTCGGCCTTCCAAACCACCAGAAACCCATGGAACCTTGATTGCGTTCCGGGGGGCAGCAGCGGCGGTTCTGCTTCAGCGGTAGCCGCTGATGAATGCATAGCCGCCCTTGGCTCCGACACCGGAGGTTCAATCCGCCAGCCGGCGGCGCTCTGCGGAGTTGTCGGGTTAAAGCCAACCTACGGAAGAGTTTCCCGCTATGGCCTGGTGGCATTTGCTTCTTCGCTCGACCAGATTGGCCCGATTACAAAAAACGTGATGGATGCCGCCGTACTGCTGAATGTGATAGCGGGCCAGGATTTGCTTGATTCCACGTCCGCGCCTGTCGGAGTTCCGGACTATGCGTCATTTCTCGGCAAAGAAATCAAGGGCCTCAGGGTAGGCATTCCGAAAGAGTATTTCATTGACGGAATGCACCCGGACGTTGATAACGCGGTGCATTCCGCAATTCAACAACTCGAATCGCTTGGCGCCATTCCGGTCGAAGTTTCGCTGCCGCATACCGGCTACGCGATCGCAACCTACTACATCCTCGCGACATCGGAAGCATCATCAAACCTTGCCCGGTATGACGGAGTGAAATACGGCTTCCGCGCAAAAGGGAAAGATCTTGTCGATATGTATATGCAGACCCGCGCGCAAGGATTCGGACCGGAGGTAAAGCGCCGCATCATGCTCGGCACCTACGCGCTCTCTGCCGGATATTACGATGCATATTACAAGAAAGGGCAGCAGGTCCGCACGCTCATCAGGCAGGACTTTGAAAAGGCGTTTGAAAAGGTTGATATTATTGCAACGCCTACCTCGCCAAGCCCTGCATTTGCCGTAGGCGAAAGGACGACCGACCCGCTCGAAATGTACCTGTCTGATATTTTCACCATTTCAGTTAACCTTGCAGGCGTTCCCGCAATTTCTCTGCCGTGCGGGTTTACCGCTAATAATTTGCCAATCGGCCTGCAGATTATCGGCAGGAACTTTGACGAGGCGACGGTGCTCCGGACTGCGTACGCATTTGAACAAAGCACGTCGTGGCACACCCGGAGGCCGCAGTTATGAATCGGAAATACGAAGCAGTCATCGGCCTTGAGGTG
>JBBIQQ010000017.1:19922-25683 GCA_037442225.1 Nitrospirota bacterium | reverse complement strand
TCGAGGAGGAGCATTTTCTTCCCCCCCATCATGAAGTTACCGCTCATCACCTCAACGCTGGTTCCCGGATAATTGGAAACCGTTACATATTTACCGGTAAGCAGTCCGAAAATGACGCTTTTCCCGACATTCGGATTGCCGACCAGCGCTATTTTTTCAATAACAGGGCTGTTCTTGTCCTTAACAGGCAGCCTGCAATGCCCTGAGAGCACCATACTTCCTCCATTTTGAGATTTAATCTCAGTCTCAGTTTACTGTGTATTCCCGGTTGTGCGCAAGGCTTGCATCCCCGCAAAGCATTGCGGTATCCTTGAAGATAATGCGTAAAATCTTTTTTCTTTATTTTCCAGCAGCATTGTTATTGGCTCTCACCCTGCTTGTCCGGAGTCCTTTCGCAGCCGAAGGTCAGCCTGAATCCGGGCGCGTACAGCTCCGCATCGCAAAGCATGCTGATTACTTCAGGATTGTCTTCACTGCTGACGATGCGATAGTCCAGAAAGCTGTACTGGCTCAATCGAAAAACAGCACCATCAGGGTAGAGTTCGGCAGAACCGTGTTGATTGAACTAAATCGGAAAAATGCTGACGGCAACCCGATTCGTCTCGATCCGGCGGAAAAAAGACCGCTGGAATACATGAAAGGTATTTTCGTGACAGCGGGACCGCAGAGTTGCAGTATCAACATGGAAAGTCCGACCGAAACGAAAATTCTGAAACTGACAAGCCCTGCCCGCCTGGTCATTGATGCTTCCTTTTCAAAGAACGACGCAGCACAAAAAAAGGAGCCCGCCCCGGTGGTTGAAGAGTCAACCATACCGACAAACGCGCTCATTATTGACGCTGGGCACGGCGGCGAGGATAAAGGCATCCATAGCCAATCAACGTCTGAAAAGGAGATAACCCTCGGCATTGCCCGCGACATCACGGCGGCTGTCGGGAAAAAGAGCAGAACGATTATACTCACCAGAAAAGGTGATCAGTCCGTTTCACTGGATGACCGCGTAAAAATCGCGATGGGACAGAAAGGCGCTCTTTATATAAGCATTCATACCGGCGCCGGCAGGGAAGTCGTCGTCTACACCGCAGCAAAAAATGCATATGCTGAGCGATCCGAATCATTGGCACAAAGCATTGCTGCCAGCCTGGGGAAGGAATTGCACACTCCAGGCCGTTTCGACCGGCTTCACGGGCTGTACATTGCCGCAGTGCCTGGTCCCTCCGTACTCATTGAATTGCCGTCGCCGCTGCTGGTTTTATATGACAAAAAAATGCGTGATCGCGTTGTCAAAGGCATTGTTAACGGTCTTTCGGTTCTTGCGAAAGATGATGCGGAAGCTGCCAAACCGCAGCGTTCCGCGCCGCAGCAACAGCCGCAGCAGCCCCTGAAAAAGAAGCTGACCGATGAGATCTAACCGGCACATGAAGTCTAACCGTCCGCTGATGATAATCGGGATTATTGCAGCCGTTGTATTATTCTCAGGGGCGGGGTGGTTTGCGTATGTTCATATCGGCGGTATTGACACGCAACCTGCTTCATCCCTGCAGCCTGCGTCTCAGCCCGCCGTAAAGAACGATGAGCAGGCTTCCGCTCCAAGGACAGTTAACCTGCAGTGGATCAAGCTGTTTCGTCCAACCGAACAAGGAATTGTCATGGCTGAAAAGGAGATCCCGAACGAGCCGCTGGCAGTCAGACTGGCTGAGGCAATTGTTTCGGAGTTCCTGAAGCAGTTTCCTGGCGGAACCGAGGAGCCGAGGCTGCTCGGTGTGTATCGCGACAGAAATAACGTTTTATACATTGACATTTCCAGCACGATCAGGGTCGCCGCAGGCGGTGATGCGCGGAAGGAACATGATCTGCTGAAAGCACTTGTGCTTTCACTTACCGCCAACATCTCCGCAGTGCAGGATGTGCGGCTGCTCATTGACGGCAAAGAGACCGGCACGCTTGCCGGGCATGTCTCGATCTCCGGCTCGCTCCGTCAGCTTGCGCTGGGCGGCGGTCCCGCAGCCCAGGGGCCGAAATAAATCCTAATTGGGCAGTTATTACCGATTATTATGACTTTGGAGGAATATATGCGGCCTGACGGCAGAAGAAGCGATGAGCTTAGACCGGTCACGATTGCCAGGAACTTTATCAAAAACGCTGAGGGCTCGGCCCTGATATCCATGGGAGGCACTCGTGTTATCTGCACGGTCTCTATCGAGGAACGCGTTCCCCAATTCCTGCGAGATCAGAAGAGAGGGTGGGTAACCGCAGAATATGGCATGCTCCCTCGATCGACTTCATCCCGGATGCAGCGAGAATCTTCCTCAGGAAAAGTCGGCGGCAGAACTATGGAGATTCAGCGGCTGATTGGCAGGGCACTCCGTGCGGTTGTTGATTTTCAAGCCCTGGGTGAGCGCACGTTCTGGATAGACTGCGATGTCATCGAGGCGGATGGAGGCACCCGCACCGCGTCCATCACTGGTGCCTATATAGCCTTGGCGGATGCTTTCACAACCGCGATGCGCAAGGGCCTTATTGCAAAAAATCCGATAATAGACAGCATCGCCGCCATCAGCGCCGGAATCGTCAACGGAACGCCAATGCTCGATCTCTGCTACGTCGAAGACAAGGACGCCGAAGTCGATATGAACGTCGTCATGACGGGAAACGGCAAGCTCGTTGAGGTTCAGGGCACCGCTGAAGCTGAACCCTTCTCGCGGGCCGAACTGAATAAACTGATGGACCTGGCTGAACTCGGCATCCTCGAACTTACGCGCATTCAGGCTGAGACTTTATCCGCTGATATGGTAAAATAATAGAATGCAGAACAAGGGAATTTATAAAAGTCTTTTTGTCTGGCTGATGATCGGTCTGTCAATGATTATCCTCTTCAACCTTTTCAGTGTCCCTCAGAAAGGCGAAAAGGAGATTATCTTTTCTGAGTTCCTTGCGAAAGTCGATGCTGACGAAGTTGACGAAGTGACCATCAAGGAAAACAGCATTACCGGTCGTTTGAAAGACGGCACAAAATTCCGTTCTTACGCGCCGAACTATCCGGATCTCGTTGATGACCTGCGCGATAAAAACGTGAAGATTACCGTGCGTCCGGTCGACCAGAGCCCATGGTACGTCAACTTCTTCTTTTCATGGGGACCCATTATTTTTCTGGTTCTGGTCTGGGTCTTTTTCATGCGCCAGATGCAGATGGGCGGCAACAAAGCCATGTCGTTCGGCAAGGCAAAAGCCAAACTCGTATCCGATAAAACAGTCAAGGTGACCTTTGCGGATGTTGCTGGCATTGAAGAAGCCAAGGCCGAGGTTGAAGAAATAATCGAATTCCTGAAAGATCCGCAGAAATTCTCGAAACTCGGCGGCAAGATTCCGAAAGGTGTGCTTCTGGTTGGATCTCCCGGAACGGGAAAGACTCTGCTTGCAAAAGCCATAGCCGGCGAAGCAGGTGTGCCGTTTTTTTCGATCTCCGGCTCCGATTTTGTCGAAATGTTTGTCGGCGTCGGCGCTTCGCGAGTGCGCGACCTTTTCGAACAGGCCAAGAAAAATGCGCCATGCATAATATTTATCGATGAAATTGACGCTGTTGGCCGCCATAGAGGAGCGGGGCTCGGCGGCGGCCATGACGAACGCGAACAGACGCTGAACCAGCTGTTGGTCGAAATGGACGGCTTTGAAGGCAATGTCGGCATCATTATCATTGCCGCGACAAACCGTCCTGACGTTCTTGATCCTGCCCTGCTCCGGCCGGGCAGATTCGATCGCCAGATCGTTGTTCCGACACCTGATGTCAAGGGCCGCATTCAAATTCTGCATGTGCATACCCGGACGATTCCGATTTCCAGTGATGTGGATCTCGATAAAATAGCCCGCGGCACGCCTGGCTTCTCGGGAGCAGATCTTGCAAACCTCGTCAATGAAGCAGCGCTTATTGCAGCACGCAAGAACAAGGACAAGGTAGACAGGGTTGACTTCGAGTTTGCCAAAGACAAGGTCATTATGGGCGTTGAGCGCAGGAGCATGGTTCTGAGCGACGACGAGAAGAAAAATACTGCCTACCATGAGGCAGGGCATGCGCTCGTGGCCAAGCTGACGCCCGGCACGGATCCTCTGCATAAAGTCAGCATCATTCCGCGCGGCCGCGCATTGGGCGTAACAACGCAGCTTCCGATTGACGACCGCTATACCTATAACCGTGAATATCTGTTCGATCGGCTCAAAGTGCTTATGGGCGGGCGGGCTGCCGAGGAAATTTGCCTCAACCACATGACGACCGGTGCCGCCAACGATATCGAACGCGCAACCGCACTTGCGCGGAAAATGGTCACCGAGTGGGGCATGAGCGACCGCCTCGGACCGCTTGCGTTCGGCAAGAAGGAGGAACAGATATTCCTCGGCCGGGAGATGGCCAAACAGAAGGATTACAGCGAGAAGACCGCCGAAGATATCGACGATGAAGTGAAGCTCATCGTAACACAGGCATATGAAAGCTCAAAGAAGCTTCTGACCGAAAATAAAGACCTGGTTGTAGCGCTCGCATTGGCGCTGCTCGAGCGCGAGACCATTGAAGGCGCCGATATGGATGCAATTATCGAAACGGCGCGCCAGCCCGCGGCTTGATTCTTCAGTGCGGCAGTCATACCTTTCGCCTTGCTCAGAAAACACTGATTCTGGGGGTACTCAATGTCACTCCAGATTCTTTTTACGATGGCAATCTTTTCCTTGATCCTGCCAGAGCTGTCGACCGCGCGAATCAGATGGTTGCTGACGGCGCGGACATTATAGACATTGGCGGAGAGTCTACCCGCCCCGCCTCTGAGCCGGTCTCGCTTGCAGACGAGCTCCGCCGGGTCATCCCGGTTATTTCCGCACTGGCGAAAAATCTTCCCGTCCCCATTTCGATAGACACATACAAATCTGCCGTTGCCAGCAGGGCAATCGATGCCGGTGCGTCAATGGTGAACGATATCAGCGGTCTGCGCTTCGATCCGGAGATGGCTCGAGTCGTTGCATCAACAGGCGTTCCAGTCTGCGTTATGCATATCAGGGGAACGCCAAAAAGCATGCAGATGAATCCCTCCTATGAAGCGCTTATCCCTGAAATCATGGACTCGCTGCGCCAGAGCATAAGTATCGCGCTTGATGCCGGCATCACGGAAGAAAACATTATTGTTGACCCTGGCATAGGCTTCGGAAAAACCGCCAACCATAACCTTGAGATTCTGAATCGGCTGAAGGAATTCACCGCGCTTGGCAAGCCCCTGCTCCTCGGGGTTTCACGCAAGGCCTTCATCGGGAGGATTCTGGACGATGCTCCGGTGCAGGACAGGCTTGCTGGAACGCTGGCCGCAGTCGCGGTTGCTGTCTGCAATGGCGCCCAGATCGTTCGCGTTCATGATGTAAAAGAGGCGGCACAGGCTGTCCGGGTTGTTGACGCTATTCTCCGTGAAATGTGCTGTTAAAGCCAGACGTGCAGCAGTGTAGATGACGGATGGCCCTGCCGTCGCCTGCCTGACGCCCTGCTTTGCCGGTTAAAATGTAGCATCATCTCAGGCCGGTTCGTGGCAGCATCTGGAATACCGCTCGGCACGGGGTGCCGGCAATCATAAGCATAAGGGGAACGAGTGTCATGATAAGTCTCAATACCTTTTTAAAAATATTCAAGGACACGAACTTTGAGCGGGCGGCGCTGGAGGGCTTTTACCATTCCGTAAAGAAGACCATTATTCTCCTGCGTCTCGGCAAGCCCTTTCTTCCCGAAGTTTTC